>SXRM01000388.1 GCA_005792545.1 Pseudomonadota bacterium
CCTTGTATAGTTCACTGATTAGTTCGCCAGGTGTCACGGCGGGCCGCCGCAGATCACAGGTCTGCGGCAAACCAGTTGATCGCGGTAGGCATTATCTGTCAACTGTTTCGGAGGTTAGCGATCTAGCGATCGCCCTGCGCGCACGCCTCCCAGACATCGACTTTTGCGTTGGTTGTCGTTCATCTTGATCTCCCTCGCAGCCCCTAGCGGCCAGCCCATGGCAGCGTCGCGCTCGCCTTGTGTGCGCGCTCCGCCGCGGTAGCGGGCGTCGGGCTCCAGCGCGAAGCCTGCCGCCATTGGGGCAATTGTGGTTGTTGTCCATGAATGTGCAAGCATCCCTGACAAGTACACGCAGTCACTCACAGATTTTTAGAATCTCACCGGTTGACGAAATCGTGATATGCGGCGAACATTTTGCCACCGCGATTGCCGCACCGGCCACAGGCGCCGGGACCCAACAAGTAGTTCGCGGGGCTTACTGCACACAAACGGGGAGGATTCCGTGCGCTCACAATTTCGAACGACGTTTTGGACATCGCTGACGGTCGCCATCTCTGCACTCGCACTGGGCGGTTGCAAAAAAGAAGAGGCCAAGCCCGCCGAGCCAAAAGCCGCAGAGGCCGCGAAGGAGGCGCCCAAAGAGGAGCCCAAAGAGGAGCCCAAGGCCGAACCGGCGCCCGAAGCGGCATCGCCGGCCGCCGCGGCACCCGCTGCTGCGCCTGCACTGACCCTTTCTGAAGAAAAGGACAAAGAAATCCGCGCCAAACTCGAGACCGGCAAGGCGGAAGACTTGCTGTCTGTGGCGCGTGAGACCTTCGACTACTTCAATGCGGCCAAAGCCAAGGCCGACAACAGCGGCTTTGAGGACGGTCAGCTGGCGCCCAAGTTGGCCGACGCGCTCGTCAACAAGATGAAGGCCGCCGTCGTCGCTGGGGCCGATGCCGCCGCCAAACAGAAGCTCGTCGACGACTTTGCCGGCGTGTTGGGGCCGAACCTGTCGGGCGCCAAGACCAAGGTGCACATCGACTGGCTGTCGAATACCCCGGCGTGCGCGATTGTGGCCGGCAGCCCCGCTGCGGCGGATGCGGCGGCAGGCGCCTTTGCGGCGGTCGCCAAGGACGTCCACGGCGGCCTGCTCAGTTGCTTGTTCCAAAGCGGTCCGCAGATGGCCAACAGCTATTTCGGCATCGCCGACGACGCCAAGGCCAATACTGCGCGGCTCGGCAAGGCGCTCGCCGGTACCGCCGACCCGGTCGCGATCAAGGACCTGCTCGGCCGCGTGCCGATGTTCAATGTCGCTGCCGGCGTGGACGAGTTTGGCGATGCCGCCCTGGCCAAGTTCAATCCAGCGGACAAGGAAATTATCAGCAACCTGGGCCAGGTGCTGAAAATAGCGTGCAACGTCAAGCAACTCGGCGACTACGCGGGCAAAGTGGGCGCGCTGCCCGATCCGCTCAAGGGCGAGCTCAAGCCGATCGCCGACGATCTGGTCAAAGTCGCGGGCGAGAGCTGCAAGAAGTAGGGCAACAGTTCCTGAAATGGGGGCGATCGTTGGCATGGTACCCACCCGTCCTGAGTAATTACTGCCGGCGGCTGAAGCCGCGGCCTACGGGTGCAAAGCCTTGCCTCCGCAAGGCTAGATCATCACAAGCGAAAATTAGCCCGGCGCAGGCCGGGCTTGGCATAGCTAGCCTGCGGCTTTAGCCGCCAGGTCCAACCTGAACGCCATGCATATTCACCAGTTCCGCGCACCACGCCGTAGACCCCAAAGCGCGATCCGCACCCCAAGAAGTAGCCGACGCTAGCCCGGCGCGCCCGCCCCTGGCACACTCGGCGGGCCGCCGGTTGCGGCATCAAAAGCCACGTGCCCATCGACCATAATCGCTCCACCGCGGTCCTGACCGGTCTGCTGCTGTGCACACTTGCAGCTGGATGTCGCCCGGGTCTCGACGACCCCGCAGCCGCGCTACCCGTGCCCAAGTCGCTGCCCGCGTTCGCCGAGCTGCCAGATCCAGCCGCTACCTGGGCACAGTCTCAGAGCCAGCTGGCCGAAGCCCGCCAGGCTTTGCGCGCCGGCAAAGAGACGGAGGCCTTGCAAGGCCTGACCCTGGCGCTCACGACCTGCCCAGCCGACACCGAAGCGCGCTTGGAACTGGCCCGCTATTTCGCCCAGCGCGGCCGTTCGTCGGTGGCGCTGACCCTGTTCAAGCCCGCCCGGGCCGTCATGGCCACTTGCGGTGCGTGTCTGGACCTGTTGCAGCGGGCGGCGGCGGATCCAGCCTTCTTTCATCTGCGCAAGACCGAAGAGGGCGCCGCGCTGTTCGCCGGACTGCCCAAGCAGCCGCTGCCCTGGCGCAAGTGGGCGACGGACGCGGCTGGCGCGCTGCAGGCTGGCGATCCGAATCGCCTGTTGCCGTTCATTCACGCTGCGTTTCCGTACGACTTACTGCGCAGTTGTCCGACGTGCAAGAACGCTGTTGCCCAGCAAGTGCAGCGGCGCACGCTGTCCGGCCCGCTGGCCGCCGGTAAGCTCGCGCAGCGCTTCGACACTGCGCATCCCGAGGCGGGCGGCGTGCCGCTGGGCGTCCCCGGCGATCCGACGTGCACGGCAGGTTGCTGTGAGTGGCAGGCCAGCGCGCCCCCAGCCGAAAAGAGCGTTCAGCTACAGCGGCTGTGTTTTTGGCCGGTGACGCCCGAGCGCGCGGCGCTCACCTCGATCGCACTGCGCTACGGCGCTACTGACGAATAGGCAAGGGCAGGGCGCTATGCCTTGGGCCGGAAAGCGGCAACTCGGGCAGCGTCGGTCTCCAAGAACGGCCCACCGATGAGGTCGATGCAGTAGGGCACGGCTGGCATCACGGCGTCCAGGCACTCGGCGATTGCCTTGGGCTTACCGGGTAGGTTGATGACCAGCGCTCGGCCACGCACGCCTGCGATCTGCCGCGACAGGATCGCGGTCGGCACCCAGCGCAAGCTGGCCGCGCGCATCTGCTCGCCAAAACCGTCGAGTTCCTTGTCGAGGATCGCCCGCGTCGCTTCCGGCGTTACGTCGCGCAAGGCCGGTCCGGTGCCGCCCGTCGTCACCACCAGGCAACAGCCGGCGTCGTCGCAGAGCTCACGCAGCGTCGCCTCAATTAGCGGCTGTTCATCGGCGATGAGCCGCGCCACCGGCTCAAAGGGCGTGGTCAGCGTTTCACGAAAATAGGCCAGAATGGCCGGACCGCCGCGGTCTTCGTACACGCCCTGGCTGGCGCGATCGCTCACGGTGACAATGCCGATGCGGACGGCTCGCAGCGAGTCGGTCATCGATAACTCCTGATCAGCGTACGCCGGCACCTGGATTGACCGGCCGCGCCGGCTGCACCAGCACCCGCCGGCCGAGCGCGTCTTCGCTCACCAGCACCATGCCGTGGCTCTGCAAACCCATCATCTTGCGCGGCGCGAGGTTGGCCAGCACCAGCACCTGCTGGCCGACCAGTTCGCCTGCACCAAACGACTCGGCGATGCCCGACAGGATCTGGCGCGGCGCTGCCTCGCCCAGGTCGACCAGCAACCGCAGCAGCTTGCTCGACTTCGGCACTGGCTCAGCCAACGTGACGGTGCCGACCCGCACGTCGAGCGCCCCGAATTGGTCGATGCTGACGTCGGGCCGAACCGCTTCGACTTTGACCAGCACTTCCGGCGGTGGAGCCAGCGATTCCGCCACTGGTGGCGTGGCGCTCGCAGGCGGCTGGACTTGCGTTGCCAGGGCGGGCGCAACGGCCGGCTCGTATTTTGCGAACAACGGAGCGCCCCCCGCCACCGGGCTATCGGGCGCCAACTGGCCCCAGCGCAGGTCGGGCAGGGCAATCAAGGTCTCGCCCGCGCCGATGCGCCGCAGAATCTCGGGTGCACTGGCCGGCAAAATCGGTTGCAAAAGCGTCGCCGCAATGCGTAGGCCCTCAAGCGCGCAGTACAGCGTCTGCGCCGCCGCCGCCGGGTTGTCGCGCACGGTCCGAAACGGCGCGTCGTGCTGGATGAGCTCGTTCAGGCGCCCAACCAGCGCCAGACCATCGGCCGCCAACCGGTGCAGGCGAAAGCTGCGGATCGTCACCGTCGCCGGCGCCAGGCGATCGCCGGTCCACACCGGATCGGCCACGTCTGCCGCTGTCGCCGGTCGCAGCAAGAGCTCGGCCACTTCGCGTACCGCCTTTTGGGCGGGCGTCGTCGGCTCACTGCCCGAGGGTGGGGGCACGCGACCCCCAAACCACTTCTCCACCAGGGCCACCGTGCGCTGGACCAGGTTGCCGAGGTCATTGGCCAACTCGACGTTGTTCCTGCGCAACACGGCTTCTTCGCTGAAGTTGGCGTCCAGGCCGACCACCATCTCGCGCAACACGAACCAGCGCAGCACTTCTGGCCCCATGCGCTCGGCCAGACCCAAAGGGCTCACGACATTGCCCAGCGATTTCGACATCTTGGTGTTGTCGACCAGAAACCAGCCGGTCGCCACAAACCGTCGCGGCAGCCACGCATCGATCGGCCGGTCGAAGGCCTGCGCCAGCCCCATCAACATCGTCGGCCAGTACACCGCGTGGGTCGTCAGGATGTCCTTGCCCAGAAAGTGCGCGACGTGCGGCCACCAGCCATCAAAGTTGCCGTCGCCAGCCAGCCGCGGCTCCGGCCATTGGGCACCGTCGGTTGGCGGATCGGCATCCAAGAAACCGACGGCAGTCGCGTAGTTGAGCAACGCGTCGAACCAAACGTACGTCACGTAGTCCGGGTCGAACGGCAGTTCGATGCCCCAGGATAGCCGCGACTTCGGCCGTGAGATGCACAAGTCCTGCAGCGGCTTGTCCAAAAAGCCGAGCACTTCGTTGGCGCGACTCGCCGGGTGGATGGCAATGGCGCCGCTTTGGATGGCCTCGCGCAGCGGCTGCTGGAACTGGCCCATCAAGAAGAACCAGTTTTTCTCTTTGAGGCGCACCACCTGGCGGCCGCAAGTGGGGCAATTGCCGCCAGCAAGCTCTTTTTCCGTCCAGAACCGCTCGTCGGGTACGCAATACCAGCCCTCGAACTCGCGTGGCACCACCAGGCCTCGTTCGTACAGGCGAGCCAGGGCGCGCTGCACCACAGCCTTGTGCCTTGGCTCTGTCGTGCGAATGAACTGGTCCGGCGCGCACAGCAGCTGCGGCCACAGCGACTTGAAGGCCGCGTGCAGCTCGTCGCAGTGGGCCTGGGGGTCGATGCCGCGCTTTGCCGCCGCCTCCTGCACTTTCTGGCCGTGCTCGTCGGTGCCCGTCAAGAAGTACGTCTCGTCGCCCAGCAAGCGATGGGCCCGCACTGCCACGTCGGCCAGGATCGTGCAGTACGCGTGGCCGATGTGCGGCTTGTCGTTGACGTAGTAGATGGGCGTGGTGACGTAGAAGCGCTGGGGCATGCAGAACACGCGCCGACCGCGCGGCGAACGGCAAGCGTAGCACGGCATTGCGGGCGCGGCGATGCGGCGACACCGCTGCGCACTGCCCCCAATTTGACGCCCTGCCTCAACGCGTGCCCCAATGGCCCTCCATGATGCACGCCGCCACGCCGACCCTGACCGAACGCCTGGCCCGCAGCTACGCCCGCTTGGCGGTGCGCAGGCCGTTTGCCGTCCTTGCCGTTGCCCTGACGCTCGCCGGCACCTGCGGCTGGTACGGCAGTTCGATCCAGATTCGCAGCGACCTCGCCGACCTGTTCCCCGAGAGCACGCCGGCCGTGCAAGTGGCCAAGCTGGCGCAGCAGACGCTCAAGTCCGCGGCGCAGCTGACGCTGATGTTCGGCAGCCCGGACCGCACCAAGAATCGGGCGCTGGCCGGCAAGGTGTGCGACGCGGTCAAGGCGTGGCCGGAAGTGGCGGCCCTGGACTGCCGGCGCGAGGTCGAGTTTTTCCGCAACAACGGCGCGCTGTTCCTCAGCGTCGGCGAGCTGGAGAAGGTCGATC
Source organism: Pseudomonadota bacterium (assembly GCA_005792545.1). Lineage (GTDB taxonomy): Bacteria > Myxococcota_A > UBA9042 > UBA9042 > UBA9042 > SXRM01. The sequence continues at coordinate 5,963 of SXRM01000388.1, forward strand.
GCGATGTGGCCGAGGCGGTCCGCAAAGCCACCGAAAAGCAGCTGGTCGACGACGCGTTGACCGAAGGGTTGGACGACCCGCCGACGCCGACCGCAGCAGCGCCCGCCGCAACCGCCAGCGATGGCGCAGAAGACGCATCGCCGGCAGGAGCCAACCGCTTTGCGCTGCCTACCGACGACGACTTGAAAAAGCGCTTTGCGGCCGACGACATCCGCGAGTGGGACGAGAGCGCCGACGGCACCGCCCTGGCAGTGCGCATCTTTCCGACCATCGCCCAAAGCGACGTCGACAAGTCAGCGGCGTTCGTCCAGCGGCTGCGCGACACCGTCGACCGCCTCAAGGCCGAAGTCAACCCGACCGCGACCGTGGCCATGTCAGGCGATTACGCCGAGATGTCCGCCGAAATCAGCAGCATCAAAAGCGGGCTGGTGGTCACTTCGACGCTGGCCTTGCTGGTCATCGCGGCGATTCAAGTCCTGCACTTTCGGCGTTTTCGCGCGCTGCTGCTGATGACCGTGCCGCTGTTGGCCAGTAGCGCGCTGACGCTCGCCTTTGCCAAGGGCACGCTCGGATACCTCAACGTCATCACGGCATTCATATTTTCCATGCTTTTCGGCATGGGCAACGACTTCAACGTCTACACGCTCAGCCGCTACAACGAAGAGCGGGCGGCCGGGCGGACCACGGCAGAGGCCGTCGAAGAGACCGCGGCCGGCATGGTGCGCTCGCTCCACCAGGCAGCGTTGACGACCTCGGTGGCGTTTTTTGCGCTGACGGTGTTGGAGTTCCGCGGGTTTTCCCAGTTCGGGCTCATCGCCGGGGTCGGCGTCGAATTGGCGCTGCTGTGCACGCTCAGTCTGTTTCCGCCGATGATCGTTGCGCTGGATCGCCTGTGGCCTGACCGCGCCGTGTCCGAGGCCCAAGCCGCGGGCTCTCGGTGGATGGGCGCGGTTGCCGAGCCGCGGTTTGCCAAGGTCTTTTTGGCCGCGATGGGATTGCTGACGCTCGGGTCGTTTTTCGTTGCCCGCAACTACGCGTTTGAGACTGACTTTCGCAAGTTGCGCACGGTGGCCTCCAAACGCGCGCCGGACCCGGTGCAGGCGGCAAGTCCGGAGGCAGTGCGCAAGCGTCAGGTGCAGCTGCTCGAAGAGAAAGTCCGCGCCGAAAGCGCTGGGCGCACCGGCTCGCCGATCGTGGTGGTGGCCGACTCCGTCGACGACGCCCGCCACATCCACGCGCAACTGGAGGCCCACAAGGCCGCCTGGCACCGCGTACGCTACTTCGTCTCCATCCACAGCTTCGTGGCCAAGGACCAGGAGCAGAAGCTGCCGATCATCGAACGCATCGCCAAGCGCCTGCGCGACAAGCGCGACGCCTTGACCGGCAAAGACGCCGACGACGCCGATCGCGCGTTGGAGCTGCTCAAGGCCCACCGCTATGGGCCCGACGATCTGCCCGACTTCGTGCGCAAGCGGTTCCTCGACAAAAGCGACCACGTCGGCCGGTTCGTGCTCATCTACGCCCGCGGTAACCTCGCAGAAGCCAACTCGATCCGCGAAGTGACCAACCAGGTCGGCCAGTTCAAAGTGCCGGACGGCAAGGGCGGCGAACGCCTCTACCGCAGCACGGCCAGCTTCTTCATCCTGGCTGAGGCCGACGACATCGTGCGCAAAGAGGGGCCGATCGCGGTGCTGCTGGCCGCGCTGGCTGTGTTCGCGGTCATCCTGTGGCATTTTCGTAACTTGCGGCTTTGCCTGTACTCGTTTGCGCCACTCGCCGCCGCCTTTGTCGTGTTTCTGGCCATGGCGCACAGCCTGGACCAGGCGATGACGCTGTTTGGCCGCGACTTTGGCCTTGCCGATCTGCCCGGGCTGTCGCTGAACCTGTTTTCGGTCACGACGCTGCCCGGCATCCTGGGAATCGGCATCGACGGCACTACCCACATCCTGCATCGGTGGTACGAAGAGGGCGAAAAGGCCGACGTGCGGGTGATTGTGCAGCAAGTTGGCGGCGCGGCCTGGATCGCGCTACTGACCACGACCGTCGGCTTTGCCACCCTGATGTTTCAAGACAACCGCGGCATGCAGACCATCGGCGCCATGGCCACGCTTGGGCTATTTTCGGTGTGTCTGTTGGCCAATCTCATCGCTGGGGCGCTGCTGGCGGTGTGGCCGCCCAAGCGTTCTGCGACTAGCGACCCGTAAACGCTGCTGGCCGCTTGGCCACGAACGCCGCCATCCCTTCGCGTTGATCGGCCGTCGCAAAGCACGCAGCGAACGCGTGGGCTTCGGTCTCGATCGCGGCATCCAATGGCAGATCGGCACCCTGAGCCAGCACCCGTTTGGCTGCGGCGACGGCGAGCGGTCCACGGTTGGCAATGCGCTTGCCGAGCTCGATGGCCTTGGTCAGCAGTTCTTCGGGCGGGTGGACTTCTTGGACGACGCCATAGCGCAAGGCGTCGTCGGCGCCAAACACATCACCCGACAGCACCCACCGTCGCGCGGCGTGGACACCGATGATGCGCAATAGGCGCTGGGTGCCGCCAAATCCGGGGATGACACCCAGCGTCACTTCGGGCAGGCCCAGCTTGGCCTTGCTCGACGCCAGCACGATGTCGCAGGCCAGCGCCAGCTCGCAGCCGCCGCCCAGCGCAAAACCATTGACGGCGGCGATGACCGGCTGCGGCATGCGCGCAATCTGCTGCGCCACGGCGCCACCCGACCGCGCGAACGCCAGCGCCTCGTCGGGGCTCATCGTCTGCATCGCCGCGATGTCCGCGCCGGCAACAAAGGCCTTTTCGCCCGCGCCGGTGACGATGACCGCGCGAATCGCCGCGTCGCCAGCGACTTCGACCAGGCGATCGCGCAGCGCGCTCAGCAGCTCGGCATTGAGCGCGTTGAGCGCCGCAGGCCGATTGAGAGTCAGCACGGCGACCGGACCTTGGTCGTCGCGCAGCACCAGCGCGGGGGCTGGCTGCACGGATTCGCTTGTCATGGTGTCACCGCGCCACCGGCGCCAATGGATTGCGGCCGGCGGCGAAAGCGGAACGAAGACCGGGTGCTACTTGCCGCCGCGCTTGCTGGCCTTGAGCGGGTTGAGCACCTTGGTGTCGACCTTTTTCTCAATCTTGGCGTGGGTGGCGAAGTTGCACATACCGCCCGCCCACTTGGCGCCCGGGTTGGCGTAGCTGTTGCAGTGGCCCACGCCGTCCACGAGGCGGACATGGTTGCAGCCCACGCACTGCGACACGATCGGCTGGAAACCGAACTTGCTGAATCGGCTCGCGGTGGCGGCGTCGGCGGCGGGGGCGGAGATGGCGTCGGACATCGGATCCTCGGGGTCGGGCGGCCTGCGCGGCAAACTCTGCGAAATACAGCGCGGCCAACTTTGCGAAAAGTCGAAGGATTGCCGCGGACAGGCCGGCGGCGAAGGGGCGTTAGCATACGGCTGCGCATGGTTTTCGTCAACAGGTGCCGCGAGACCGGCAGCCGCGCGAAAACCACCTTGCCAACCCCGCGATGCGCTGGCACAATACCGCCCCCTTGCGCGACCTTTGCGGTTGCGTCCGGCTCCGCGACGCTCAAAAGCGTTGCTATCCTGCTGCGTTCTCGGCGAGGCCCGGTTGACCGGGTCGGCGTACAGCAACCCGATTTTCAGCCCATCAGGCCAGCCAAGGCCTGCGACAACCCGCGGTGGCCAGGTGCCGCCCAATTGTAGAAGACACATGGACAATTCGAATTTTGGGCCAGGCGGCGACGTCGACGCCCTGGGCAACGACAAGCAGCCGCGCGGCGAGCGCCCGCACCGCGCCTCGGCGCGCTCGGTAGAGTTCCGCCCGATCGAGGTCACGGTGCAGGAAGGCAACGTGAACCGCGCGCTGTCGATGCTCAAGCGCAAAATGGCCGCCGAAGGCATCTACAAAGAGCTGCGCAAGCGCCGCTTTTACGAGAAGCCGAGCGAAGAGAAGAAGCGCCGCAACCGTGAAGCGGAGCGCCGCCGCAAGAAGGCCATTCGCATCAGCCGCGAGCGCGCGGGCTAAACCGCGGATCCTGCAAAGCAAAGTACGCAGTCGCCGCGGCGACCGGGGGCCACATGGGCAACACGTGGGGCAGTCGCGATCTGCATGTGCGCCGTGTTATGCGCGCGCTGACGGCCGTTTTTGGCGCAGCGCTGCTGGCCAGTGCGCCGGCCCAAGCGGCCAAGACCAAGAAGAAAGCGCCACCGGCTGCGCCAGCCGCGGAAGCGCTGCCACCACCGGTCGTCGACAAGAAGGCGGAACCCAAGAAGCCGGAGCCGGACAAGAAGGCTGCGCCCGCCGAGGCACCTGCGGCGCCAGCGCCCGCCAAGGCATCCCCGGCCGAGCCATCCCGGCCAGCCGAACCGCCAAAGCCGGCGGAGCCAGTCAAGCCCAAAGTGTCTGAGCCGGCCAATGTACCCGCGGCTGGTGAGCCCGAGGCGCCCAAGGCGCCGGTCGAGTCGATCTGGGGCGGCTTTTTCTTCCAGTTTGGCTTTGGCTACGCCAGCCACGGCGGGCAGCCAGGGCCCGAGATCCCAGCCGTTAAAGGCACCTTGGAATACCACGGGCAGACCTACAAGGGGTCGCTCAAGATGCAGGATCTCAAGTCCTTTGGCGTCAACTACAACGAACTGGTGCGCACCGACGTCGGTTCGGGCATGGCCGCGATGCTGCAAGTCGGCTACAACGTCGCCGGTTACGTGAGCTTGTGGCTCGACATCGCCGCGCACGGCACCATCTCTACGGACAAGAAGTCGATGTCCGGCGGCGGCGGCATCTCGTTCATGGGTGGCTTGCATCCGCTGCGGTTTGTGCGCCCGGACCTGCCGGTCGACGTCAAGCTCTACGGTGGCTACACGCCGCTCGACGTGCTGGCCTACAACGAGAACCAGATCCAGCCCGACTACAAGGCCAAAGCGTGGCTGGGCCCGGCGATGCCGTTTGGCCTGCACACCGAGTGGAAGCCCAAGCCCAAAGGCGGCTTTGCACTCGGCCTGGACCTGCGCATGGTCAAGGCCAGCTACAACCAGTGGTACTACAACTGGGACAAAGAGCAGTACTCGAGCCCGGGCACCGATGGCACTGCCGAAGTGACGACCCTGCGCTTTGAGCCACGTCTGACGCTCGCTGCGCACTTCTAACGCCGCCGTCCTCAGCACGCTCCGACAAGCCTGTGCCCCACAAGCGCATTGTCCTTTTCCATACCGGCGGGACGCTGGGCATGGCGCTGCCGGAAGGTCGGCGCCTCGACCTTGGCCCGCGCGACCACTTGCAGCGCTTGCTGGCCCGCGTGCCCGAACTGTGCGAGATCGCCGACATCGATCTGGTCGCACCTTGGAACTTGGACTCGAGCGACGTCGGTCCCGCGCACTGGCAGCAACTGGCTGATGCGATTGCTCAACAGTTTGGCGCCCCAAATGGTCCGCGCTGCGACGGCGTGGTCGTCATCCACGGCACCGACACCATGGCCTACACGGCGTCGGCGCTCGCGTTCATGCTGCGCGGGCTCGATCGACCCGTGGTGCTCACCGGGTCGCAGCGACCGCTGGAGGCCTGGCGGACCGACGCGCGCGCCAACCTCGCCGCGGCGGTAGAATGTGCGACGCTCGACTTGCCCGAAGTGGTGGTGGTGTTTGGCGATCGCGTGCTGCGGGGCTGCCGCGCGACCAAGGTCGATGCCAATGACTACCAGGCATTCGACTCGCCCAACGAAGTGCCGCTCGGCCGCATCGGCGTATCCGTCGACTTGGACAAGGCTCGTATTCGCCATAATGCGCAACCATTTGAACTTGCGCGCGATCTCTGCAGCGGCGTGCTGGGCATGACGGTGTTTCCGGGGCTCGATCCGTCGATGCTCGATGGCATGCTCGCGCAAGCGCAAGGCAGCGTGCGGGTGGTGCTGGTGCGGGCGTTCGGGATGGGCAACGTGCCGATTCAGGGCGACGCCGGATTGGTGCGCGCCATCGGCCGCCTGGTGGCGCGCGGCACCGATGTAGTGGTGACGACGCAGTGTCTGCGCGGCCGCGCGCAGTTGGACCTGTATCCCAACGGCCGGGCGTTGCTCGACGTCGGCGCCATCGGCGCAGGCGACATGACGTTTGAAGCCGCGGCGACCAAGGCGATGTGGGCATTGGGGCATCCGGTGCGGTCGGTGCGCGGCTGGTTCGAGGCCGACCTCGCCGGCGAGGTGGGGCGCTAGCGCCGCCTCCCTGTGCGAAGTACCTGCCCCGTACCGCCTGGACTGCATCCGCGCTATACTGGCTCTATGAACTGCGGGCGCCCTCTACAACTACTTGGATTGATTGGCTGTATCAGCCTTGCGCTCGCGTGCCACCGCGTGCAGGAAGACGGTCCCGCGCTGGACGCCGACGCGGGCTTTTCGCCGGATGCGCCGGACGAACTGGTCATCGACGTTCCCTACTTCGACGCACCCAAGGAAACCAAAGGCGAAACCGAAGTGGTGGACGCACCGCCGCCGGCCAAGGAGACCTGCGGCAACAAGATCGACGACGATCTCGACGGTTACATCGACGAAGAGGGCTGCTATCCGCTGCCCAATTTGCGGCCAGACCAGAGTTGGACCGATCTCGGCATCGTGGAGCTGCAGGCGCTGCTTGGCCCGGCACCCACGCGCTCGTACCAGGCGCCTTCCAAGAACGCCGGCATGGCGATTTTGATGACCGAACTGCCCGACCCGGGGCAGCTGTCTGCCTATGTGTGGGCCGAGTCGCTGACATCGCCCTCAGGCGTCGAGTGCATCTCGCCCGGGGCCTGGGCCACCAGCTACAACCGCGCGTTCGTTGGCATCGGCTACGCAACGGTGCAGCTGGGCATGGCGCCGCAAATCAGCGTCTTGCCGGGGCCCTGGAAGATTGGCGCTACGCGGGCGACGGAGTTGCCGCTCAAGTACTCTGGCAAACCGCTGGCCGGCTGGGTGCATATGGGGGCGATGGCGCGCCCCGAGTTGCCGCCCAACGGCAAGGGCGTGCTCGACCTCGACGTCTTCTGTGTCGGCGGCGCCCCGATGCCGTGCTCGCAGTTGGCGACTTCGCCGCAGTGGCAGCAGATGGCGGCCAAAATCAACGCCATCTGGAAGCCGGGCAACGTCGAGCTGGGTCAGGTCGAGTTCTTTGAGCTCGGCGGCGAAGAGGGCAGCAAGTTCAAGGTGCTCGACAACGTCGGCAGCAACGGCGAGGACAACGAGTTGACGCAGGTCTACAAAGCGGCGGCCAAGCTGCGGCCGACCTCGACGCGGCCGGCGCTGGTGCTGGTGTCTTCGCTCAACCACAAAGGCATACCCGTCGCCACTGGCCTGTCGCAACTGGCCGGCATTGCAGGCATGGCGGGCGCCCGCGTCAGTGGCATGGCGGTTGCCTTCAACGAGGTCGACTTCGCCAAAGCGCTGACCCTGCCCGCCGACTCGCCGTACGCGGGCGACGTGTGGGGGTTGGTTATTGCCCATGAAATCGGTCACTTTCTGGGTCTGTGGCACACCGACGAGGCCGATGGCGTGCTGCACGATCTGGTGGATGACACGCCGACCTGCACCAAGAAAGTCGACGTGCTGACGGCCGAAGAGTGCCCGGTGCAGGCCAAATACCTGATGTTCTGGCAACCCAAGGGCGCGACGCTGACGGCGGGGCAAATCAAGGTGGCGCGCAACAACCCGGCGCTGCGGCCCTGAGCCACTGCACAGCGCCCGATAAGGTTGGAGAGATTCCATGCGGTTGGTCCCTGTCTGCGCAATCTGCGCGCTGCTCGTCCTGGCACCCAGCCTCGCCGTCGCAGCGCCCGAAGACGCGCTGAAATTCCTACAAAACACTGGCCAGAGCGGCGTCGCGCAAAACGTCGGCCTGGATGCCGCCAAGAAGTCCGAGGTCGAAGCCATCGCTAGTGACCTGTCGGGCAAAACCGGCGGCAAGGCCTACTTCATCCTGCTCAAACGCGACGAAGAGCCGGAGCCCTATGGCGGTCTGTACGATCGCCTGGGCATGAAAGGCAAAGACATCCTGGTCGCCAACAACGGCACCAAGTGGGAGGTCAAAGTCGCGGCGCTGTCGCACGAGGCCAAGCAAGCGGCGGTCGACCGCGCTCTGGCCGGCAGCGGTGACGTCAAGCCAATACCGCGGTTGAAGATCGTCAGCAACGAGCTGCAGCTGGCGCTTTCGCAGACCCAAGGCAAGAAGCTGACCTGGAATGAGTTTCAGTCCGCCAATGCCGGCAGAGGCTGGGACGGGCACCGCATGTCGCGCGAGTACGAGACGTACAAGGCGACCGGCCACTCCAGCGGCGGCGCCATTGCCACGGTCGGGCACAGCACGCCCATCACCCACAGTTCTTCGTCCTCGGGTTGGGGTACTTGGGCGTTTCTGGGCGTGGTCGTTGCGGCCATCGTCGGCATCGTGCTGTGGCGCCGCCGCAAGCGCGACGGCGATCTGGGTGCAGAGCTAAAGCAGATGCTGCAGCACCCGGAGTCCACGCTGGCCGATGTGGTCATGAACATGGACGGCTTGGAAAATCACCCGCGGTTCGGCCAGTTGATGGACGCGTACTCCGCGTGTGAGAATAAGCTCAAAGACCTCAAGAACGGCGCACCGACCCGCGAGGCGGTGTCGAAGGCCCGGTCACTCAACGACGAGGCCAACCGCGTACGCCGCATGTTCGACGAAGCCAAGATGGGCCGCTAGCCTATGCAGGATCGCGATGACCCGAGGTCATCCGCGATTGCCGTTCTTGCTTGCTCGGTGGGTCGCAAGCTCGCGGCTTTGCAAGCCGACTCGCCGCTCCTTTCTTGCGGTGGGTTTGATCTCACCACAAGGCGATTCTGTATAGCGGTCGCGGCTGACAACTTTCAAGCTCGCGAAATCGCAAGAGGTTTGCTATGCGCCTGACTGCCCAGACCCGTGTGCTGCTGCAAGGTGGCGGCGAAGATGTGTTCCGCAAGCCGAGTTTCTGGGACAAGTTCAAGGGCTTTCTCGGCTCGGATGTGGACCTGCGCACTGGCGAAGTTAGCCTGGCCGGCAACGCCCTGGCCCTGACTGAACAGGTGCAGCAGGCTTTCAAGCTGGCCAAGGTCACCAACGCCGTCAGCCTGGTCGTCGACAAAGACATCGTCTACCAGGACCTGGAAGACAAGGCGGATGACGCCGATCTGCTGTTGCAGGCGGCCCGCCGCGGCGCTGCGCGGTTTGCGCAGCCGTTCGAGGTCGTGCGCATCGTGTTCGAGTGGCAGGGCAGCGGCATCTCGGTGCTGATCGAGGCCATCGTGCGCGGCAAGTACCGCCCCGGCGAGCCGGCGGTGGTGCTGTCGTACGGCGCGCGCATCGACGCTTTGCGCCCGGCCGACGGCGAAGACACCGACGCAGCCAAAGAGCGCATCGGCAAAGCGCTGGCCGACGTCAACTTGGTCCCGGTTGCCAAGAACACGTTGGACGGCCTCGTGGGCCGCATCGAGGGCGGGTTGTCGCGGACCTTTCCCGCGGCGCAGTTCGAGACCGACCACGCCGACGTCAACGTGCGCAAGCCGAGCAACCAGGAAGTGCGCGATATGGCGGGTAACTGGCAGAACCACAACGCGGATTTGCGGCAGGCGCCCAACTACGCCTACGGCTGGAACTCGCGCTATTACGACCCCTGGGGCGCCTATTACTACGACCCAATGGACACCTTCGTCAGCCTGATGGTCATCGACGCCGTGATGCACCCACACCACCATCACTGGGGCTGGGGGCCGGGCTACCTCGGCAGTTCGTGGTCCTCCTACGGCGCGCCAGTGACGTTTTGGGATCACCACGGCCACGTCTACGGCACTGCGGACCACTACGGCGACTTCCACCAGCACTTCAACGATGTCGGGCACGTGACCCAGAACGACTTCAGCTCAGCCAGTTGGGACGACTCGGCGCTGTCGGGCTATGACGCCAACCAGTCGAGCTTTGACAGCTACGCGTCGGGCAGCGGCGGCGGCGGCAGTTGGGACTGCGCGGACGGCACGGCGACGGCGTCGTCGGACTGCTCGTCGGATTGCAGCTTTGATTGCAGCGCCGATTGCTCGTTTGACTGCGCCGCCTCCGACTGTTCGTGGGACTGCAGCAGCGATTGCAGCAGCGATTGCGGCGGCAGCAGCGACTGGTAGGCCACGCCTGTTTGGGGGCGGGGGCCAGTTCGCCAGTGCAGTGGCTGACTGGCCGATTCGTGCTTAAATTCGGTGCCGTGGCGATGGCAAACTTGAACTGGGAGTTACCTTGAGCGCTCCATGGTCCTTGCCTGAGCGCGCCCAGTGGCTGGACCTGCCGGTCCGGCGCGGCCGCGATTTGCAGCGCGGCACGGTCGAGGGCCAGGCCTACGCCCACAATCCGGCGGGTTTTGACGCGCTTGCGTTGCTGAACCGCCGGGCGGTGCGCTTGCTCGACGCCGCCGACGGTCGATCGTTGGGCCAGCTGCTGGCCGAGTGGGGACAGGACGAGCCGGCCGCCGCGCAACAGTGGCTCGGCGAGCTGCCGCTGCTGTGGCGCAACGGTTTTTTGGTCTCGCCGGGCGTGGCGGTGCCGCAGCCGATAGCCGGCGAGCGCGTGTTCAATGCGTGGCTGCACCTGACCAACGCTTGTAACCTGGCCTGCCCCTATTGCTACATCCACAAAAGCAAACGGCACATGTCGGCTCACGTGGTCGAGCGGGTGCTGGCCTCGATCGCTGCAACAGCCCAGTCAGGCCAGGTCGAGCGCATTCACGTTCGCTATGCGGGCGGCGAGCCGATGCTGCGCTTTGACGCCATGCGGCGCTTCCACGCACAAGCGACTGCGGCCTGTGCTGCGTCCGGCGTGAAATTCTCCGCGGCGGTGCTGACCAACGGTGCGGCCGTGCCCGCGGGCGCAACCGAGTGGCTGCGCGCCAACCAGGTCAGCGTGTCGATGTCGATCGACGGCGTAGGCGCGCTGCAAGACGCCATGCGCCCCGTGGTCGGCGGCGGTTCGTCGTTCGCACGGGTGTCAGCCGGTCTGGATGCGTATCTTGCAGCTGGCATCCGGCCCTACATGTTGATTACGGTGGGCGATAGCAACCTGGACGGCCTGCCGGAACTCACCCAGTTCCTGCTCGACCGCGGCTTGTGGTTTCGCTACAGCCTGGTGCGCGACTTGCAGTGGGGCGCAGGCGTGCTCGACGACCGGCACGGGGCCGAGCACGGCCCGAGCGACAGCGAATCAGCGCCGGAAATACTGCAGGGCGCTCCGCTGCGCCGTGTCCAGGCCGTGTTCGGACGCTGCTATGACCTCATCGAGAGTTACGTGCTCGCGCAGGGGCAGCTGGCGCTGGCGTCTGGCAGGCGGCCCGATGTCGGCTTTCGCCGCAGCCACCACTTCTGCGACCTGCAACCCTGGGCGCCGATTCGACAAGCCTGTGGGGCAGGGCGCAGCTACCTGGCCATTGGCGAGCAGGGGCAGGTCTCGCCCTGCCAGGCCGCGTTGCACCGCGATGGCACCAACGAGATTGCGGGTCAGAGCCTGCTGGCGCTCGCGGCAGGGCAGACGCAACTGCCCGATTTCAAGCGCACCCAGCCCAATACTGCATGCAGCCGCTGTCCGCACCGTCTGTCGTGCGCAGGTGGGTGTCCGCTACTGCTGCACCGCCGCGAGGGCCACGTCAACGGCCGCTCGCCGTATTGCGAGGTCTTCAAAGCGGTGTTGCCGCGCATCGTCCACATCGCAGCGCTGGAACTCGCACACCAGGCGCGCTTTGCCCGCTCATCGGCGCACGTGGACAGCAAGGATTAGGCGACCATGCATTGGCTGTACGATGCTGAGACATTCTTGCAGCGCCAGGTCGCCGGCAATGCGATCGAGACCTGGGGCATCGCGGCACTGGTCGCCGTGCTCGGCTTCCTGCTCGGCAAGCTCACACACTTCGTCCTGACCCGCGTGGTGCTGCGGCTGACGGCCCATACCAACACCGACTTTGACGACAAACTCATCGGCCGGACGGCCCGCCCGTTCTCGCTGGCGGTGCTGTTTGGCTGCGCCTACTTCGCCATGCAACTGCTGGTGCTGCCGTCGCTGGCCGTCAAGATCGTCGGCGGCACGTTCCTGGGGGCCCTGGCAGTCACCGCTGCCCTCATCCTGATGCGCGTTATCGACGTGCTCTTCGAGAACCTCGCAGAGCCATGGGCGCTGCGCCACGAGCCGCCGGTCAATGTCCAGGTCATCCATGTCGCGCGGGTGACGAGCAAGATTGTCGGCGGCACGCTGGTGATGGTGTTCGTGCTGCAGCGCGCCGGCTTCGACGTTTGGAGCGTGATTACCGGCCTGGGTATTGGCGGTGTGGCGGTCGCGCTGGCGGCGCAGCAGACGCTGGGCAATATCTTTGGCTCGCTGCAAGTGATGACCGACCAGCCGTTCCGCGTCGGCGATTGGATTCGCGTCGACCAGAACTTTGGCCGCGTCATCCACATCGGCATGCGCAGCACGCGCATCGCAACGACCGCCGGCCAGACCTTCGTGGTGCCGAACAAGCACATCGCCGAAGCGACCATCGAAAACGCGGTGGCGCCGCAGGGTCAAGTCCGCGAGTTCTTCCTGGCATTGCCGTACGACCTGGACGCCGATCGCCTGCAACTGGCGTGCGACCTCATCTTGCAGGTATTGGCGGAGACGCCGGGCGTCCACCCTGATTTCCTGGCGCACGTGTGGGCATTCGCAGAGTGGTCGGTGCAGCTGCGCGTGATCTACCGGGTCCCCGATCTCGCGGGATTCTCCCCGATTGCCCACGCAGTCAACCTAGGCATCAAGCGCAAGTTCGACGAGGCTGGCCTGGTGTTCGCGTACCCGACTCGCACGGTCCACCTGGTCGGTGCGGACGCCGGCGCGATTGCCGGCACGCAGCCACTGGTGGTGCAGTTGGCCCAGCCGGCTGCACAAGCGAAGCAAGCTTAGAAAGGCAGTGCGACCGAACTGCTCCGCGCCGCGCACGGTCCGCATTCTTCGAGCCATGGCGCGTCATCCAGAGCACCAAGCGGCAGCAACGTGCCGCAGGTCTGGCACTTGCCGTACGCGTCGCTGTCCAGCCGCCGCTGTGCGGCGATGACCTGCTTCAAGTAGCGCCGCAGCTTTTCTTCTCTGGTCTCGCCGGGTTCCTGCTCGTTAGGCAGCTTGATGGTGGCAAGCGTCGCATTCTGCCGTGCCAGCAGCGCGGTCAGTTGGCCGTTGACCTCCATGCCTTTGTACATCAGGCGCGTGCGCCAGCGTGCGACGTTGGTGGGGTCGAGGTAGGCATTGGTCGTAGGCATGGTGCAACCTCGCGTGCAAAGCGTCGCCAAAGGGGGCCCTCAAAACTCGGCCCGTACACCCAAACTCGGAATCACCGGCAGCCCCGCTTGCGGCGTTTGCCGTGTGTAGTCGTGGCTCCAGACGACGCCCTCTGCGTTGCTGCGGTTGTACACGTTCTGCACGTCCAGGTAGGCCGACAGCATCCAGCGGTTGAACACGAACCGCCGGTCCACCCGCAAGTCCAGTTGGTGAAACGCCGGCAGCCGCCCACTGTTGTAGGCCCCGTCAATCGCCTGGTAGCTGTCGCTCTTTTCGTCCCAAACGGCGCCCACGACCGGCGTGGTCGGATTACCGGTGACCAGCCGAAACCGCGCGCCGAATTCGAACTGGTAGGGCAGCTTGTACGACGCGACTGCGGTCAGGATGTGGCGCTGGTCCCAGTCGAACGGCCGCCAATCGGTCTTGGCGGCCAGGTCACGGCGCTCTGCCCACAGTAGCGTATAGGCGATCCAGCCAAACCAGTTGTCGCTGAGGCGATGGCGCGCCAGCAACTCCATGCCGTAGACCCGGCCCTCGCCTTGGTTGAGGTAGGGCGGGCTTGGGAACAGGCCAGGAGCCTGCACCACCAGATTCCATTGCTTCTTGTAGAACACCTGCACGTCGACGCTGTCGACCTTGGTCAGCTGCAGTTCAGTACCCAGGGCGGCGTCGACACTGCGAATTGCCTGCAAATTCGGATTGCCGACTGCGCCGAAGCCAACGGTCTCATAGGGCTGCGGACGCTGCGAGTAGGCCCCAGATGCCGCCTTGACGAGCACCGCGTCGTTCAATCGCCAGCGCAGCGCGAGGCGCGGCGACAGAGTCTGGTCGCTGTCCACGCCGCGGAAAAGGTCAAAGCGAACGCCAGGCACCACCTCAAGGCTCTTGTTCGGCCGGTAGATGGCGTCGTACCACAACGCCGGCGCGAAAAAACTGAAGCTGCCGTGGTAGGTGAAATACTGGCCGTCATTGGCCGCGCCTTGGCTTTGGCCGTTGCCCTCTTCGCTCACACGGCCCGATGGCGCATACACGTCGGCCCAAACCGGCGTGTGTAGCAGGTCCAGGCCAGCACGCAGCTGCAGCGGCCCCTTGGCGGCAGTGCTCATTTCGTGGCGGAGGTTGAGGTCCAAGGCCGTGGCATCAAAGCGCAGGAACCGTCCAAATTCGACGCCCTGAAGGCCCCAATTCAGGCCCAGCATGGTCTTGCTGGTCCAGCTGCCGGCATCGTGGCGCAAAACCGCCATCCCACCGTGAAAGGCGGTGCCGAATTTGATGCCGCCAATCGTTCGGACATCTGCGCCCAGCGGTTGTTTGGACACCAACTCCAGCCGGTCATCGGAACCGTAGCCAAACAGCGTCACCCAGGTGCGCGGACCCAAGCGATGGTCGATGCGCGCCTGCCAGTCCCAGTACCGCGGCGCCAGCGTGAATGGCAAGACGTCCGCTGGAATCGCCGCGTTGAGCACCACGTCGATGTAGGATCTGCGCGCCGCGATGGCAAACGAGGTGTCCTCGGTGATGCTGCCCTTGAGAAAAAAGCCGGTGTGAAACACGTTGGTTTCGATGTAACCGGCCCACGGCTCGTCGGCGCGCGGCAGCCGCAGGCGCGCATTGAGGACGCCGCCGGTCTGGCGACCCCACGCGACCGGATAGCCGCCGGGCACGAAGTCGATGGCCTCCAGCATGTCGGTGTTGAGCACCGAATACAGCCCGCCAAAGTGGTAGGCAAGCGGACTGCGCATGCCTTCGATCATCGCCAGCGAGTCCGACGGCGCCGAGCCGCGTACCACCACCTCGCCGCCGAGCGGACTCGGCCGCGCCACGCCGGGCAGGTTTTGCACCACCTTCATGGCGTCGCCATACACGCCGGGAACACGTTGAATTTCTTCGACAGAAAGCTCGCGTCGCGCCATGTCGGCAGGCTGAGCCGGTGCCTCGGCCGTGGCCCGATACAGCCCGTAATGCACCCGTTCTGCGCGCAGCTGTAGCTCGGTGACCTTGCCCGCCGCGACCGTGAACGGCACGTCCAGCGCCTTGTACTCGCCCGCTGGCGACAGCAGCCGGTGCGTTCCGGGTGGCAGCAGCGCAAACTGAAAAGCGCCGCCCGCATCCGTGGTCGTCTCCGCGGCGCCACCGTCGACGATCAGCATCAGCCCGCGCACCGGCCGTCGCGTGCCTTTTTCGCGCACCGTGCCGCGGACGCTGAGGGCTCCAGCTGGCGCGCGCTCGACATCGCGGCGGTCGAAGCGCCCATCGGACTTTGCGGCGTCTCGGCGTTCGGCGCCGTGGTCAACGGCGAAGTTGAAGCGGTAGCGAATGCGCGCGGCGACCGCCTTGCCGCCTTTGCTGGCCGGGGTGAAGCGCAGGCGACCTGCCGCTTCCAGCGCCGCGGCGTCCATGTCCGGGCCTGCGCTTTGGAACACGGTGATGTCTTTGGGCACGCCGTCGACACCGACCGTCAGCTCCACCACGACCGCGCCGCCCAAGCCCTTGCCGCGCAGCGACTCAGGATAGACGGGCTCTGCCGTCGCCGTCAGCACAGGGTCGGTGACGGCTTGCGCTTCGGCTCGGGCCTCGCCAGCCGCAACACCTGTGGCAAGCGAGCCACTTGCCAGCGCAGCCGCTACGAGCAGCCCGGTCAGGCGCAGGCTTGGTGTGGGTGTCGTCAAGGCGCTTTCTTTGCGGCCAGCCTCAGGCCGCCAATCCCTGTAGCACGCGATCGGCGACCAGCGAGCCCAGGCGGGTAGCGTCGGTGGTCGACAGGCCCAGGGCTTCCAGCTGGCCGTCGATGAGCAGCAGCGACAGCCCATGTAGCGTGGCCCACATCACCAGTGCCTGTTCCTGGGCCGGCCAGGGGCGAAACTTGCCGCTTGCCTGGCCCTGCTCGACGAACCGTACCAGGCGGCCGAACACCAGCATGGCCGCCCGCAGCAGGCCCGAACCGCTGCCGGCGCTTAATGGGTTGCTTGCCATCATCATCCGGTACTGCGCAGTATGGGTAGACGCGAACGCCGTCCACGCCACTGCCGCTGCTGAGACCCGACCCGGCGCGTCGTTGGCCGGAACCGTCGCCACTGCGCCATCGATGGTCGCGAACAGGGTCAAGAACCCCTCTTCGGCGACCGCCGCCATCAGCCCGTCGCGATTGCGAAACAGTCGTGCCGGCGCCGTGTTGGGCACGCCGCTGCGCCGCGCGACCTCGCGCATGGTCAAGGCATCCAGGCCTGCCTGCGCCACTACGTCGACTGCGCCCGTCATCACTGCTCGCCGCAAGTCTTCGTGCGGCGCTGCGACCGGTGTCTGGTGACTCGAATAGCTGGAGGTCTGGCTCATAGCGGTGCCTCAAGGAGAGCACCGCGTTTGTACCGCACGCGGACCGGCCGGGCAATGGCGGCGCCCGCCACCGCGCCTCGCCTGCGCTACCGCAATCAGCGGCTACGGCGCAATCAGCACATCGTCGATGGAGAACGTGCTGCCGATACCCGGGGACTCAATCAAGAATCCCAGGTAGCCCTTCATGTTCGGCGGAATCGGGCCTATCGCCAGCGAAATCGTTTGCGTCTGCCCCGGGCTGAGGATCACCGACGTGTAGGTGCTCCACGACTTGCCGTCCACGGACAGTTGCACGCTCAGCGACGCCGACATCGGCGGGCCCGGCGGCATGATCGGCAGCGTTGTCCAGGTCACCTTGGCGGTCACTTTGACGAGCGTGGTGGCGCCCGTCTCGAGCACAGGCGTGACCAGTCGAGCACCGGTCGCGCCGCCGATACCAATCGCGCCAGAGCCCAGCTGTGCGGACTTGTTGCCGTTGGCGGCGGGGCTCAAGATCCAGGCGCCGCCCGACGTGGTCTGCGAAGACCAACCGCCTTCCGCGAAGCTCTGCTGGTATTGGTCGAACTTCTCGCTAAAGGGCAGTTTCTTGGGCGCGCCGACCGGATCCTTGTCGCAGACGTCGCCTTGGCCGTCGCCGTCGCTGTCTTTTTGGTCCTTGTTGGCGGCCTTGGCGCAGTTGTCCTTGAGGTCGGCGATGGCGTCGTCGTCGTCGTCGGGGTCGCAGGCGTCGTCGAGGCCATCCAGATCGGTGTCGGTCGGGGTCAGCACCGCGTCCTTGCTCAACGGGCACGCGTCTTTGAGGTTGGGCAGGTTGTCTCCATCGGTGTCGGTGTCACAAGCGTCCGGCGTGCCGTCGCCGTCGGTGTCCGGCACCTTACCGCTGACCGCCCAAATCGCGACGTTGTCGAGCCACACACCGCTCGTGGTATTGGCGATGCCGTCCACCGAGTCAAACAACACGCGCAGGCGCACCCGCTGACCGCCGTAGCTGCTGAGATCAACCAGCAGGTTGGTCCACGCGTTCATCTTGGTGCCGTTGTCCTTGGCCTTGATGGTGGTCCAGTTGCTGAACAAGCCGCTCTCTGTGGCGATCTGCAAGTCGACTTTGTCGTAGCTGGTGCCGGCTTCAACGGCGAACAAATACCAAGCCGACAGCGTCAGCTTCACACCAGCTGGCAGCACGATGACTGGCGAGCGCGCTGCGCCTTTGACCGCGTTGTTGCCATTGGCGTAGTTGCCGGTCTTGGGGTTGCCGAACCACAGCGCGCCCGGCTTGCTCTTGGCTTCGCCCTGGCCGTAGACCTGCCAGCCGACGCCGTTTTGCGCCGCGTCGAACGACCAACCGCCGTTGCTGCCATCGTCAAAAGTCCAGCCGGCGATGCCGCCTTCGTCAGTCTGACCGTTGCAGTTATCGTCTACGCCGTTGCAGGCGACGTCGATGGCGGCCGGCATGGTGCTGTCTTTGGGTCCGCAGTCGGTCGCGTTCGGGTAGCCGTCGCCATCCATGTCGTCGTCGCACAGGTCACCTTGCTTGTCGGCGTCAAGGTCCAGTTGGTCCTTGTTGGCGACTTTGGCACAGTTGTCGCAGGCATCGCCCACGCCATCGGCGTCGGTGTCGGCGTTGCCGCTGTTGGCGAGGTTGGGGCACAGGTCGCAGGCGTTGCCGACCTTGTCGCCGTCGCTGTCGGCCTGGTCCTTGTTGGCCACGGTCGGACAGTTGTCCTTGGTTGCGCACACGAGGTCGCCGTCGGGGTCCTTGCAGCACGCCGGTGACGCGCTCGGTTCGTGGGCGCACAAGCCACCCGTCACGCACATGTCGACCGTGCAGCCGTCCTTGTCGTCGCACTCTGCGTCCGAGAAGCACTTGAACGGATCGACGCATTGGGTGCCCACGCACAGCTTGCCAGTCGCGCACTGGCCGCACTGGCCGCCGCAGGCGTCGTCGCCGCACTGCTTGCCTGCGCACTGCGGCGCACACACGCAGGTGTTCTTAGCGGAGCAGTACTGCGTCGCGGTGCACTTGCCGCACGACCCACCGCAGCCGTTGTCGCCGCATTGCTTGCCAAAGCAGTTGGGGATGCATGGACACTGACCGCAGTCTTGCGCGCAGGTCGTGCACGACTCGCCGGCTTGCGCTTCGCACACGAAGTTGCCGCACTTGGCCGGTGGGCAGCAGTCTTGCGCGCAGTTCTGGCAGGTCTCGCCGGCTTCGCATTTGGCGTTGCCGCACTGGGTCGGGCAGGTGCCGCAGTCCTTGGGGCAGGTGGTGCAGGTCTCGCCGGGCACGCACGCGCCGTCGCCGCACACGGCTGGGCAGGCGCCGCAGTCTTCGGGGCAGACCTTGCACGACTCGTTGTCGGTGGGCTTGCAGACGCCGTCGCCGCAGGTCTTGGGCGGCAGCACGCACACGCCGGTAAAGGTGCAGGTCTCGCCCGCTTTGCAAACGCCGCACGCACCGCCGCAACCGTCCGGGCCGCATTGCTTGCCGGTGCAGTTGGGCTTGCAGGCCGTGCCACAACCGCCGCATTTCTGGCTGCAGATCTCGACGCAGTTTTTGTCCCACGCCACGCTGCAGCAGAACGGGTCACCGTCGCAGGTGCACTTCTGGCACTTGCAGTTGGTGCAGCCCGGCGCGGGGCTGACCAGGCAGCCGTCGTTCGGCGGACACGCGCCGCAATCGCCTTGGCAGTTCGCGCAGTTTTCAGTGCTTTCGCAGACCTTGTTGCCGCACTGCGCCGGACAGCTGCCGCAGTCCTGCACACACGTCTTGCAGTCCTCGCCGTTGACCTTGTCGCAGAAGAAGTCGCCGCACTTGGGCACGCACTTGCCGCAGTCGCCGGGGCAAGTCTGGCAGGTCTCGCCGGGCGTAAACGGCGTTGGCTGGGTGCAAATGCCGTCGCCGCAACTGGGCGGGCAGGGGCCGCAGTCGATCGTGCAGGTCTTGCAGGTCTCGCCAGCTGCGGCGTCGCACTTGAAGTCGCCGCAGTTGGGCTTACACGGGCCGCAGTCCTTGGCGCAGCTCTGGCACGTTTCCAGCTGCATGCCGCTCGGGTCGATGGCGCACACGCCGTCGCCGCACACGGGCTTGCAGGGACCACAGTCCATGGGGCAGGTCTGGCAGTTTTCTTTGCCATCGGGGCTGCAGATGGCGTCGCCGCACACCGGGCCGCAATTGCCACAGTCCATCGGGCAGCTGCTGCACGACTCGCCGGCGTTGCAAACGCCGTTACCGCACAGCGTCACGCCCGGGCACTTCTGGCCGCACTCGACGCACTCTTGTACGCACAGGCCGTCCCAGGCACCCTCGCAGCAGAACGGGTCCTTCTTGCACACGCAATCCTGGCAAGTGCATCCATCACAGCCAGGTGCCGGCGCTTCTTTGCAACCATCGCTACATGCGCCGCAGTCCAGGCCGCAGCTTTTGCACGACTCGCCCTTGCTGGCGTCGCAAGCCTTGTCGCCGCAGAACGAACATTGCCCGCAGTCTTTGGGGCAGTTGCTGCACGTTTCGCCGGCGCCGCAGGTGCCATTGCCGCAGGTCGGCGCACACTTGCCGCAGTCCGCAGGGCAGGTGTCGCACGACTCTGCCGCCGAGCAGAATTGATCACCACATGCCGGGCACGCGCCGCAGTCGTTCGGGCAAAGCTTACAGGTCTCGCCGGCCTCGCAGTTGTTGTTGCCGCACACCGCCGGGCACGCGCCGCAGTCGCTGGCGCAGGTCTTGCACGATTCACCGATCGCCGCGTCACACTTGGCGTCGCCGCAGGTCGAGCACTTGCCGCAGTCCTGCGCACAGCCCTTGCAGTCTTCGCCGGGCTCACAGACCTGGTTGCCGCACACCGCCGGGCAGGTACCGCAGTCAATCGGACAGACCTGGCACGACTCGCCTAACGCCTTGTCGCATTTGTTGTCGCCGCACGAGATGACCTGCGGACAAATCTTGTCGAAATCGGCGCAGCAGTCACCGGCGCCCTTGCATGCCGCGTCGCAGAAGCAGCCGTCGGACGCGCCGCCACACTTGCCGACACAGCTGCCGGGCTTGCACGGGCCGCAGTCTTGTGGACAGGTCTGGCAATTTTCCTGGACGCTCGACGCGGACAGGTCGCACTTGCCGTCGCCGCACATCGGCGGCTTACACGGCCCACAGTCGGCCTGGCAGTTGCTGCAGTTCTCGCCCGGCTCGCACAGCTTGTTGCCGCACTGGGGCTTGCACGGGCCGCAGTCGGTCGGGCAATTGGTACACGACTCTTTGTCTTCGCACTTGAAGTTGCCGCAGGTCGCCGAGCAGGCGCCGCAATCGACCGGGCAGGTGCCGCAGGCTTCGCCTGGGTCGCACACGCCGTTGCCGCAGCCACCGGGGCAGGGGCCGCAGTCGATGCCGCACTCTTTGCAGTTCTCGCCGACTTCACACTTCTTGTTGCCGCACACGGGCTTGCAGACGCCGCAGTCTTGCTGGCAATTGACGCAGTCTTCGCCGGGCTGGCACTGCCCGTTGCCGCACTCAAGCGGGCACTGGCCGCAGTCGCTGGCGCAGTTCTTGCAAGATTCCCCGTTCAGCGGGTCGCACTTGCCGTCGCCACAGCTGCCGCCGCACTTGCCGCAGTCGGCCGCGCAGTTGCTGCAGCTCTCGCCCGAGCTGGTGTCGCACTTCTTGTCGCCGCAGATCGGCACGCACTTGCCGCAGTCGTTGGGGCAATTGCCGCAGTTCTCGTTGGCTTCGCAGGCGCTGTTGCCGCAGATCGCCGGGCAGGCGCCGCAGTCGGTCACGCAGGTGGTGCAGCTCTCGCCGGCCGCCCCGTCGCACTTGCCGTCGCCGCAGCCTCCGGTGCAGCCGCCACAGTCCATGGGGCAGGTGGTGCAGTTTTCGCCGGCCACCGCGTCGCACATGCCGTCGCCGCACTTGCTTGGGCATGCGCCGCAGTCGTTGCTGCAGGTGGAACACGACTCGCCGGCTTCCTTGCTGCACAGGCCGTCGCCGCAGATAGCCGCACCGCACAGCGCGCCGCACTTTTTACACATTTCCACACATCCGTCGTCCCACGCCGAGGTGCAGCACGAGGGATCCGCTTTACAGACGCAGGCTTCGCAGCCGCAGCCGCCGCAGCCGGGGACATCAGTCGCTTTGCAGCCGTCCGAGCCGATGCAGGGGCCGCAGTCGCCAGGGCAGCTGGTGCACGATTCGCTCGAGCTGCACACCTTGTCGCCGCAGGTGGCGCCGCAGCTGCCGCAGTCGATCGGGCACGACTGACACGATTCCTTGGCTTTGTCGCACGCGCCGTCACCGCAGGTGCCGACCGCGCCGCAGCTGCCGTTCTTGCAGACCGTGCCTTTGCCGCAGACCTGCGGATTGGTCGGGCCCTTGCCATCGGCGGCGCATTCGACGGCGTACTCGCCCATGCACCACTTGCTGCCAGGCGTGCAACTGGGCTTGTAGCAGTATTGGAGCTTGGGCTCGCACAGTTCGCCTTTGGGGCAGTCATCGCTGGTCTTGCACGCCTGCGACGGGCCTGTGCCGGTGTCTTCGACAGGGCCGCCACCGTCGGTGGTGCCGGCATCGACACCGGTTGCGTCCCCGCCCGACAGGCTATCGGCGCCGCCATTGGCGACTGCGACGACCGCGACTTCGCCGTCGTTGCAGCGGGCTAAACCGAGTATGGCCAGCACGGCGAGCAGGCAAGTCCGTGAGTTCGTTGAAACAGGGCGCGATTTGGTATTCATGGCTTGCACCTTGTTTGGGGCGACCGCGCAACGCAGACCCCGCGCGCGATGGTAGCAAATGCCGCGGCGGTGGGGGTAGCGCAACTTGCTGACCGCCCCAGATTGGCGTTGACACTAGACCGGCGGGCGGGCAGGCTCGCCACCGCGCGAACGGCCGGGGGCGGGCGAGCGCAATATGCGCACATGCTGCACCTACCGCGGGCCAGTTCCGCCGCGCGATCAACCTGCACAAGCTTGCTGATTGCCTCGTGTACCGCGTTTGCCGCGGCACCGGCTGCCCACGCCAATCCGTGGGAACTTTTCGGCAGTTCGGCGCGCGCCCAGGCGTCCGGGCAGACCATGGCGGCCCGCGATGGCGACTGGTCTGCGCTGTGGCACAACCCGGCCGCGCTGACCGGCAGCAAGCCGCACATGGTCGTCGGGTCGCTGTTCGCGTTTGACGACGTCAACATCCGGCTAAAGGCGCGGCCCGCCGGGTACGATATCGCCGATACCGGCGCGAGTTCGCCGCAGATTCCATCTGCGTATCGCCAGCAACCGCGTGCCGACACTGCGGACATTGCCAACACCACCGATTTCGTGGTCGGCGCCGTGGGCTCGCTCGGCATCGAAGACCTGCGGATTGGCGTAGCGGCGGCGTTGCCGATGACGCGCCTGGGCCTGCAGCAAAGCCACTACGCCGACGAGCGCGAGCAATACGCCAGCAACCGTCTGCACTTCGAGCTACTGGGCGCGCGCGCGCAACACCAGGTCATCCTGGTCGGCGTGGCCTACCGGGTTTTGCAGCGGCTGTCGCTCGGCGCCGCGATCTCCGTCATGCCAAAGGGACGCGCCGTGTCTGACGTGTATCTCGACGACCCGACGCGCCAGCAGGCCGTGCGCGTGGTCGCGGACAACGAGCAGACGGGCAGGGTCGCGCCGATCTTCGGCATCCAGCTGCAGGCAACCGATGGCCTGCGCCTCGGCGCCGGTTGGCGCGCCGCAAACTACTTTCAGTTGGATGTGATTAACCGCATTCAGATCAAGGGTTTTCAGGGCGATGCCCGCAGCTTTCCGATCAAGCAGAACGTGCAATTCGCGCTGAACTACACGCCAGAGACGCTGGCCATCGGCGCGCAGCAGCGGCTGGGGCCGGCCTCGCTCGCTGTCGAAGCCGTGTGGTCGCGTTGGAGCGCTTACATCGACACCCAGGGCGAGAAGCCCCGCGACTGGCTGGACACGATCAGCGTGCGCGTCGGCGGCGACTATGCCGCGGCCGAGGGCCGTACTTTGCGCGCCGGGCTACAGTGGGAGCCGTCGCCGGTGCCGCCACAGACCGGCCGCAGCAACTATGTGGACAACGACCGCGCCGTGCTCGCCTTGGGTGGCAGCCACCGGATCAGCCTGCTCAACCAGCCGGTAGAGTTGGGTTGGGCGTTGGGCGTACATCACCTGCTGGCGCGCGACACCAACAAAGCGGCCAGTGCGAGCCATCCGCCGTGCACGGCTGCGGCAAATACCCTTTGCGACGAAGTGCCCGACACCACCAAGAACCCCGCCACGGGTCAGCCGGCTGCGACGGCGCAGGGGCTGCAGACCGGAAATCCGGGCTTTCCAGGCTACGCGTCGGGCGGTAACCTGCTCTCGCTGGCGGTCGACCTCAAGTGGGAATTCTAATGCGCCGCAGTTTCGCCCTGTTGGTGGTACTTGCACTAGCTGGCTGCGGCGAGGCCCCCCTTTTGCCGAGCGAATTCGATACACGGACAGCAAGCGACAGCGGCTCCGAGGCGATCGGGCTCTTCGACGCCGCGAGCGCAACCACGGCTTCCGGCGGCGATGACGGCGTGTGGGCCCAAGCCACCGACTGGTCGACCTGCGTTTCGATCGGCGACCTCAAGGTCGAGCTGCGCACCTACAAGCTGTTGCGCGTGCAGGTGCAGACCGTCGGCGAATTCTGGCGCGAAAAGCGCACCATCTGCAGCATTGCCAACACGCCGTTGCTGGGTCAGACCACCGTGTTTCCAGAAAAACTGGTCGCCGCGCTGGCGCCGATGACCGTCGACGCGGCACTGACCGCAGCTGGAGCATACCAGTCCAGCTTTGAGGCCCAACTCATCGGCGTCAAGATGGAGTCGCCGCTCAGCGATCCGATGCCGCTCGACGCCAACGACCCGCGGGTGATCGACACCGACGGCGATGGCAAACCCGGCGGTACGTTGCTGGTCGGCACGTTGTGCGAAGTCTATCAGGCCAATCGTGCCCGCTCGATGCTCAAGGGCACGCGCGGCGCGGCTGGGCGCATCGAAGGTGGCGCGGTGCACAGCGTTTCGCAGGTGTTCCTTGGCGGAACCTCGGCCTTCTGCACTCAACCGTGGCCGACACTGGACAACCACGCCCATCACCGGTTTGCGATGGTCAAAGCGCTGCCAGCCGGCCTGGACGCCGACGGCAATGGCGACGTGTCGTGCGCCGAGATCATCGCCGGGCAGGCCAAGGTCATGGCGTGGCAGCCAGCGGACGACAAGCGGTGTACAACGCCGTAGCCTTGTGTGGTCGCGTCGGCGCCGGCCGATTCTCTGCGTTGACCGAATTGGAGCCTGGCCATGGCAACCCTGGCGCCTGACCCATCGACACCCAGCGAGCTGTTCGCGCCGCCGTCGGCCGAGCACGTCCGCCTGGTGCGCTATCTGCCCTGGCTGGTCTCGCCCCGACCGGACAACGATGGCCCGATCGCGCGATTCTTGCGGATGGTGATGGTCGCGCCGATGACGCAGTGCACGTTCCTCAGTTTTGACCTGCAGGTATTCTTGTACGGCGTATTCCACACCACGCTGACGGCGCGCATCGGCCACTTCGTGTTCCAGGCGCTGGTGACTTTGTGGTTGATGGTGGCGGCGACTGCGCTGCCGGCGGGGCATCTGGTGTTGGGCGGTGTGTTGCTGGCGTGGTACGCGGCGATGGCGCGTCAGGACCGTCTGTGGCTGTGGCCGGTCGTCATGGTCCCTTGCGTCGGCGGCCTGGTCCTGGCGGCGCAGTGGATCGCGCAGCAGCCGTGGGCTGTGCATCCCTTGCTGTGGGCGATCGCCTGCGCCTTTATCGTCGCGCTGTCGCACGCGCCGGAGCCTTACCTGCCGCCGCGTACCGTAGAGGGAAATCGCTGGCTCACGGTCAAGGACTACATCCTGGGCAGCGGCCACCTGCCCAGCCCGCGCTGGCTGCGCGCCCTTCGAGTCGGCCTGTTTCCGATCTGGGGTACGCTCGACGAGCTGTGGGCGTCGCCGCGGCTGGTTCCGTACGGTGTCTTGCTGCTGATGTTTGCCGCTGGCTATCGCCGCGATGTCGCAGACCGCCACGCGCAGTGGTTGCAGCGGGCGCTGCAAAGTGGCAATCCCTCGCTCGATTTCGTTGGCATCTGCGGCGCGGCGTATTTGCGACCCTTGGCAATGGCCATTGCGCTGGGGCTGGCTGCCTCTAGCTTGGTGGTGAACACGGCGACTGCGGCTATCGCCAGCGACATCCACGTCAGCGCCAAAGAAGTGCCGGGCACCTCGATTCCGCAGTGGACCGTCCACGCCGTCATTGCCGCGCCGCCTGAAGCGGTGTGGAAGGTGGTGGACGACTGCACCAACTATAAGCGCAGCATGCCGCGGGTTGCGGTTTCCAAAGAGCTTTCCCGTGTCGGCAACCGCACGCAATGCGAGACGACCGTGCACATGCCGTTTCCGCTGTCGGATCTGCACGGTGTGAGCGAGGCCCACAGCGAGGTCGCCGCGGGCAGCTGGCGGCGCACCTTCAAGCATCTGCGCGGCGACTACGAGGTCAGCGATGGCAGTTGGCTGCTCAAGCCCTTGCCCGGCGACCCGCAGCGAACGCAAGTGGTCTACGTGCTGCACTCCATCCCCAAGACCAACTTGCCGGCGCGGCTGATGCGCAAGGGCCAGGCCGACGCGATGGCCGACCTGATGCACTCGGTGGCGAAGGTGGCGGGGGAGTTGGCGCGGGCGCCCGGGCCGGTGCCGAGGGCAGGCGGGCCGTCTGGGCGGGACATTTGACCGCTGCGTCACGCGCCTTCTGTGTTGACTGGCCGCCTGACCCAGCTGACCCCTACCCCCCAGCACCGCATCCGCGCTACCATCGCCGCCCCGCGCAGCCCGCTGCACCAGGAGCCCGATGAGCGCCGCCAACCAACTTCCCGCACCCTTTGAGGGCCTGGTCGACCTCGCCAGCGACGTGACCGGCGCCTTTGCCCTGCACGCCACCGACGACTACTTCGCGGAGAAAGAGAACCTGCTCAAGCCCAGCGCCCCGCTGTGGGTCGCCGACAAGTACACCGACAAGGGCAAGTGGATGGACGGCTGGGAGAGCGCACGTCGGCGCACCCCCGGCCACGACTGGTGCGTCATCCGGCTGGGCCTGCCCGGGCGCATCCACGGCATCGTTGCAGACACCACCCATTTCAAGGGCAACGCGCCGCAACAAGTCGCTCTGGAGATCCTCGACGCCGACCCGCTGTTGCCACTCGATGCAGTGCTGAACCACACCGGCTGGAAGGTGGCGCTGCCGCGCACCCCGGTAATGCCGGATTTCCCGAACATCCTGGCCTTCGATGCGCCGAGCGACCGCGCGACCTACGTCAAGCTGCGCATCTATCCAGATGGCGGCGTGGCGCGGCTGCGGGTGGCGGGTACAGTGGTGCCCGATCCATTCACGTTCTGGCGGTCGGGGTCGATCGACCTGGTGGCCATCGAGAACGGCGGCCGCGAAGTGGCAGTCAGCGACCAGTTCTTTGGTCCGCCGAGCAACCTGACGCTGCCTGGCCGCGGCGTCAACATGGGTGACGGCTGGGAGACCAAGCGCCGCCGCACCAAAGGCTCGGATTGGTGCGTCTTGCAACTCGGTCGCCGCGGCGTCATCGACCGCGTGCAGCTCGACACCCACTTTTTCAAGGGCAACGCGCCACAAGCCGTGCGCATCCTGGCGGTCGACGCGACCGGCAAGTCGGCCGAGGAACTGCGCCAGCTTTGTCAGACGGACGACGGCTGGTCGCCGCTGGTCGACCTGCACCCGCTGGTCCAGCACCGCCGGCACCAGCTGGACCCGATTGCCGCCGCACCAGCGACCCACGTGCGGGTGCACATCTACCCGCACGGTGGCGTCAACCGGCTGCGCTTTTTCGGCCGACCGTTGCCCACCCAAGCCGAGAGCAGCGCGCTCGCCGAGCTGGCGTCGACAGGTCAATTCGGTCTGTTCAAGTCAGTCTGTGCCTCCGAGCAGTGGGCACAGCAGGTCGCCGCGGCTGGTCCCTACCAACGCGTCGATGCCCTGCTGGCGAGCGCCGAGCGCCTGTGGTTCGGTCTGGCGGAGGCCGACTGGTTGCAGGCCTTCGCCGCGCACCCGCGCCTCGGGCAAACAAGGCCGGCGTCGACGGCCTCTGCGTTGTCGTCTGCGTGGTCCGAGGGCGAACAGGCCGGCATCGCGGCGGCCGAGGCTGCGACGTTGCAGGAACTCGCCGACCTGAACGACCAGTATCTCAACCGCTTCGGCTTCGTGTTCCTGCTGTGCGCCACCGGCAAGACAGCGGCGCAGACCCGCGACGCCATCAAGGCTCGCATCGACAACGACCGCGCGACCGAGCTGCACATCGCGGCGCGTGAACAGTGGAAAATCACGCGGCTGCGCTTTGGCAAGTGGCTGGCAGAGCGTCTCGCCGCTTAGAGCTTGGCAGGGCAGGGGGCAACCATGGGGATCTCTACGCACGTTCTGGACCAGGGACTTGGACGACCGGCCGCGGGCGTGGGCGTCGTGCTCGAATTCGACGACTACGGCGAGTGGGCCACCGTGACGCGGGCGAACACCGATGCGGACGGCCGGGTCAAGGCGCTCATCACCGAGCCCGCCCAACTCGTCGCCGGCGAATATCGGCTGACGTTTGCCCTGGACCGCTATTTCACGGAGCAGGGCAAGACCGCGTTCTACCCGCTTGCGGTGGTGCAGTTTCGGGTCAGCGACGCCGCGGGGCACTACCACATCCCGTTGTTGCTCAACCAGTTCGGCTACAGCACCTACCGGGGCTCGTAATGCTGGAACACAGCGTTGCGTGCGAGCCGCTGACCGCAGCCGCATTTGCGCCGTTTGGACAGGTGCTATCGGCCGGTTTGGGGCAGGCGGCCGCGGCCAACCAGGGCACCGCAGTGCGCTACAACTGGGCCGCCGCGCTGCAGAACCTGCGACCGCACGCCCGCCCGAACCTGGCGATTTTCCGGTCGGTGGCGCGAACGCTGCCGCTGGAGCTCAAGCTCTTAGAGCGGCACCCAGCCTCGACGCAGGCGTTTCTGCCGTTGGTGGTCGGCCGAATGCTGGTCTGCGTCGCGCCGACTGCCGCCAACGGGTCGCCGGATGTCGCCGGACTGCGCGCGTTCGTGGCACAGCCGGGGCAGGGCATCAACTACGGCGTCGGCGTCTGGCACCACCCGATCGTTGCACTGGACCAGGATGCCGACCTCGCCATGCTGGCCTGGGAAGACGGGTCGGCCGGCGACTGCGAAGAACATTGGTTCGATGCGCCGGTGTGCGTCGTCCAAGGGAGTGGACTGTGACCCCCGATCCCGTGCTCGACTGGCTGCGCGACAACTTGATTGGCCGCGATGCGACCATCCGCACGCCGCATGGCGTCCTGCCCAAGCGCTACTTTGACGCGACGGCCTCCGGGCTTGCGTTTGGGCCCATCGAAGACCTGGTCCGCGATCGCGTGCTGCCGTGGATGGCCAACACCCACACCGACGCCAGCGCGGTCGGCGGGTTCATGACCGATCTGTACGACGAGGCGCACGACAAGGTCCGGCGCTACGTGCACGCCAACGACGACGACGTGGTGGTGTTTTGCGGCAGCGGCGCCACCGGCGCTATCAACAAGCTGGTTCGCGCGATTGGGCTACTGGTGCCCGAGCCCATTGAGCGCGTAGTAGGCGTGCGCAAGCGCATTGCCGACGCCGATCGACCGGTGGTGTTCATCAGCAAGATGGAGCACCACAGCAACGACCTGCCCTGGCGCGAGAGCATCGCCGATGTCGAGATGGTCGGCTTTGATGACGACGGCCGGGTCAGTGTCGGTCAGCTGGAAGCGGCGCTGCAGGACCCGCGCTGGCGCGATCGCCCACTGAAAATCGGCAGCTTTTCGGCCGCGAGCAACGTCACCGGCATCATCAACGACACCGATGGCCTGGCGCGCGCGATGCACCGGGCTGGCGGCTTTGCGTGTTTCGACTACGCGGCGGCGGCGCCGTACGTGGACATCGACCTGCACCCGGCCGATCCGCTGGCGCGCAAGGACGCGATCGTCGTGTCGATGCACAAATTCGTCGGCGGGCCGCAAGCGCCCGGCTTGCTGGTGGCGAACAAGAAGTTGTTTCGCTCGCGGGTGCCGGTCGAGCCAGGTGGCGGAACCGTCGTCTACACGTCGCCCTGGGAGTGGCGTTACACCGCCAACCTCGGACACCGCGAAGAGGGCGGCACCCCGGACATCGTGGGCGCGATTCGCGCCGGTCTGGCCTTTGACCTCAAGCACTTGCTGGGCCACACCCGAATCCGTCGCCGCGAAGACGAACTGGTGCGCCGTGCGGTCGAGCGCTGGGCGACTCATCCTGCGATTCGCATCCTTGGCGACCTCAACGTGCCGCGCCTAGGCATCCTGTCGCTGGTCTTTGCCGAGGGCCGGCTGCACCACAACCTGGCCGCGCGGCTGCTGAGCGACCGCTACGGCATCCAGACCCGCGGCGGCTGCATGTGCGCCGGGACCTACGGGCACGAGTTGCTTGGCATCGGCGCTGCTCGCAGCTTCGAGATCCGCTGTGCGCTGGACCAGGGCGACGAGGCGAGCAAGCCGGGCTGGCTGCGGATCAGCTTTTCACCGGCCACTGGCGACGACGAATTCAACGTTCTGCTGGGAGCCGTGGTCCAGCTTGCCGACCACTGGCAAGCCTGGGCCGCCGACTACCACATGGACCCGGTGACCGCGACGTGGCGCCACCGCGACGACGGCCGGCTCGACCTGCAGCACCGCGCGGTCGTGCTGCAAGGGCCGCCCGAAGCGCCCGCTGACGCCCGCGATTGCACCGTCGCCGCGCCCGGCATTTGAGCCGCGTCAGCCAAGGAAGCATGATGAAAGCCATTCGTTCTGCTGCAATCCTGTTGTGCCTGGTCGCTTGTGGCGGTACCCCGGCGACAACACCGACAGCCGACGCCGCGGCCGATGCCACCCCTGTCGACGTCAAGGACGCCGCAGCCGACGCCGGTAGCGACGGGGCCACAGCCGACGCCGCGCCAGACTTTGCGGTTGCCGATGTTCAAGCTCAAGGCGCCGACCACTGGTGCGGCACCTTGGCAACCGCGCTGTGCGGCAGCGCAAAGGCGTGCTGCACGGGTGCGGCGCCGGCCAACTGCGAAGCCAGCTGGCAAAAGGCCTGCAGCAAAGCAGGTTTCGCCGACCTCGACGACGCCATCCTCGCCAGCAAGGTCACCATGGCTGAGGCCGACAAGTCCGCGTGCCTGCAAGGATTACATGCCGCAGCCGGGGCTTGCGACAAGCAAGGTGTCAGCCGCGCAATGGCCAGTTGCCTGCGCGCTTGGCGCGACCCCGCCGCTATCGGCGCCAATTGCGCTGCCCCGGTGGACGTCGCCTGCGCCAGCGGCAAGGGCCGCTGCTCGGCCAAGACGCCAGACATCTATGTGTGCACCGAAGCTGCGACTGCCGGTCAGGCGTGCAGCGCCACCGTGCCCTGCGCAGTCAGCTTGGAGTGCCTCGATGGCGCCTTGACCCGCGCCAAGACCTGCGGCATGCCCGGCTCGACCTGCAATCTCAGCGACAAGTGCTGGGACGGCTGGGCCTGCGACAATGGTGCGTGCAAGAAGCAGGACAAGCTCGCGCCGGCATCGTGCGCAGACGACGCCGCCTGTCCCGGCACGCACCAGTGCTCCGGCGGAGCCTGCATGCCGAAGCTCTGCCTCTGATGTGACCCGACGCCCCTCGCGACGCCTTGTCCACCGCTATTTGCAGGTTGCGCAGGTAGAGCCGGTGCAGCTGCTGAACTTGCCGCCGCTCGACGTGCAGCAGTCATTGTTGTTCTTGCACGCGGCGTCGCAGTAGCAGCTGAACCCGGTCGGCTTGGCGCCGCAGGCGTTGTTGCAAGGGTGCGTCGACGCTTTGCAGTCGGTTGGGCAGCTGCTGCTTGTCTCAGGCGGGTCGCAAAAGCCGTCGCCGCACTTGGTGGTGGCTTTGCAGATGCCGGTGGCGTCGCATGCCGTGCCGCTGGGACAGGTGCCGCAGGTGCCGCCGCAACCGTCGCTGCCGCAGTTCTTGCCGGCGCATTGCTTGACGCAAGTGCTGGCGCAGAAGGTAGCGTAGTCGCTGCAGCAGTCCTTGGCGCCGACGCACCCGATGTCGCAGTGGCAAGTGGTGCCCGCTGCTGTCTTGCTCGTCAGCCCGCACATGCCCTTGCAGCCCGAGGTGCCCTTGACGCAGTCGGTGGCGCAGGTCTGGTAGTTCTCTGGCGCGGTGCAGATGCCGTCGCCGCACTTGGTGGCTGTTTTGCAATCCGACGGGCAGTTCGCAGTGGTTTCACCCGTTTCGCAAACGGCGTTGCCGCATTTGGGTCCGCAGTCGCTGGGACAGGTGGACTGGGTCTCTGGGCTGTCGCAGCTGCCATCGCCGCACTGTGCCGGGCAGTCTGACTTGCAGGTCGCTGGCTTTTCGGGCGCTGTGCAGATGCTGTCGCCGCACTTGGCCGGGCAGTCGTTGGGGCAGCTGCTGGCGTTTTCGGGGGCGGTGCATGCGCCGTCGCCGCACGCGGCCGGGCAGTCGCTGGCGCAGGTTTTGGCGCTCTCGCTGCCGGTGCACACGCCGTCGCCGCACTTGGCCGGACAGTCGCCTGGGCAGGTAGAGGCGCTTTCGGTGCCCGTGCATGCGCCGTCGCCGCACTTGCTCGGGCAGTCGTCGATGCAGTTGGTGGGCGACTCGCCAGGGCTGCAAAAGCCGTCGCCACACTGGGACGGGCAGTCTTGCGGGCAGGTCACTGCGCTCTCGCCGCTACTGCACTGACCGTCGCCGCACGCTGGCTTTGGCGTGCAATCGGCAACACAATTGCCAGCGTCTTCTCCGGGTTCACAAATGCCGTTGCCACACTGAGCGACGGCGGTGTCTGTGTCAGCGTCAGCGTCCGCGTCCGCGTCCGCGTCAGCGTCAGCGTCCACGTCAGCGTCGCCATCCGCCTGCGCGTCGCCACCAGTATCGGAATCTGCGTCCGCCGCGTCCGCATCCACGTCCGCATCGATGTCAGCGTCTGCATCGACAACGGCATCGGCTACGCCATCAGCATCCGCGCCGGCCGCGGCGTCGTCCGTCGAGACGTCGGCCGCCCGCTGCTGCCCTTGCTTGATGCACACCGCAACCTGCTTGCCGGCCTGAGTCTCGACGGTGCAAAATTCTCCTTGGCTGCACAGGCCAGCGTCTTGCCACTGGCCGCCGGTGCAGGTCAGCTTTTGGGCCTGGCCGTTGGCGTTGAGGCAGCCGGCCGGCGTAAAGCTCTCCGTGCACGGTGTGCCGGGCTGGCCGCCCGCGAGCGCCGGACCACCACCGCCACCGCCACCGCCGCCGACGCAGCCCACCGCGACCGCCATCGCGCCACACCACACCAGATTGCGTACCATCGAGCCGAGCCGCATGAATGCCCCGAAACAGGTTGTTGTTGTCAGTGCGCTGACCGGCGCGCGGTCTACTTGATGGTGCACTGACCCGCGACGCAACGCGCCTTGTTCGCCAGGATTTCGCAAGCGACGTCGGCCGCGCACGCGACCTTGGTGCACGCTCCTGCGGCGCACACGCCACTGTCGCACGCGGCGCTGTCGGTGGCGGTGCAGGTATCGGCCAGGTCGGCGACGACCAGCAGCCGCGATGTTGCCGCGGAGGTGCCGCCGCGGTCGTCCCACACCTGCAGGCCGACGTCGTAGCTGCCGGGCTGGGCAAAAGTGTGGCTCCACTGTGCGTTGGCCTGATCGACGTACGGCGAGCCATCGGCGGTCGAAAACCGGTATTTGCTGAGTCGCGCGCTCAGATCCGGCCGGTCTTTGACCACCGCAACCCGCGTCGGGTTGGCGTCAAAGACCACCGGCAAGCCGGCACGAACTACGGCCGGATGGGCGAGCCCCGCAACCGGCGGCGGCAGCTTGACCGGCTCGGTGGCGTCTTCACAGGCAGCTAGACCGACAGCCGCTAGCACCAGGACTTGCGCCCAATACGCTCTCATGCCACCACCTCACCCACCAGGTCGTGCGCCCCGGCTTGGGTCATCCGCACCAGCCGAATCTGCCCGCGGCCAATGTCCGCTGGCGCGTCGTTGATGTAGACCACACCATCGATATCCGGTGCCTGCCCCTGGGTCCGGCCTTGCAGCAGCAGCTCGGTCTCTTCCGAAATGCCCTCGACCAGCACCGGCAAGGTCTTGCCGACGGTGTCGAGCAAGATCCGCTCCGAAATCTTCTGTTGCGCGCGGGTGATGCGGTCGCGACGCGTCTTCTTGACCGCCGTCGGCACCTGACCTGCCATCCGTCCAGACAACGTGCCGTCTTCGCGGCTATAGGCAAAGCAGCCCAAGTGCTCGAAACGCCAGGTCTTGACGAAGTCCAGCAGCTGCGCAAAGTCGGCGTCCGTCTCGCCGGGATGGCCGACCAGCATCGTGGTCCGCAGCACGATGCCCGGCACCCGTTGCCGGAGCCGCCCAAGCAGCGCCTCGATATCGGCGCGGTTCGTCCGGCGCTTCATCGACGCTAGCACCGCGTCGCTGGCGTGTTGCAGCGGCATGTCCAGGTACTTGCAGCAGTTGTCTGTTTCCGCGATGGCATCGACCAGGTCATCGCCAAAGTTGTCCGGGTAGGCGTACATCATCCGCACCCAGCGCAGGCCATCGACGCGGCCCAGTTCGCGCACCAGCCGCGTCAGAGCGCGCGGTTCGCCGATGTCCAGGCCGTAGTGGGTCAGGTCCTGTGCCACCAGATTGACTTCAAGCACGCCGCGCTCGACCAGGGCGCGCGCCTCAGCAACGCAGTCCTCGACCGTGCGCGAGCGCTGGGTGCCGCGCAGTTTGGGGATGATGCAGAACGAGCAGGCCTGGTCGCAGCCCTCGGCAATTTTGAGATACGCAGAGCTCGTCGCGGGTGCGGTGTAGCGCGGCTCCAGGTGCTCGGCCAGATACTCGGGCCGACCCTTGCGCTCGCCGTGCAGCAGCGTGGGCACGCCGCCATCCAGGCCCAGTCTGCGGGTCAACTGGTCGTACTCGCCGGTGCCGACAAAGGCGTCCACTTCCGGCAACTCGAGTGCCAACTGGTCCGCGTGGCGCTGGGCGAGGCACCCAGCGACGACGAGCCGACTGCCGGGACGCGCCGATTTGTAGTCCGCCAACCCCAAGATCGCATCAATGCTCTCGGTCTTGCTTTCTTCAATGAAGGCGCAGGTATTGACGATCAGCAGATCGGCCGCGGCCGGGTCGCCAGTCAAGTCCCAGCCGTCGCGTTGCAGCTGCCCGACCATCAGCTCGCTGTCCACACGATTCTTGGGGCAGCCGAGCGAGACCAGGTGCACGCGGCGAGGACCATCGGCAGCAGGGCTTGTCGTAGAGGTGCTTGAAATCAAACTGGACATGCGCGCTCGGCCCGCCGCTGCGGGGGCGAGAGTGTAGCCCAAGCCGGCGGCCGGCGCGACTGAATTAGGGCCTGGAAATGATTTACTCAATCATTTCTCCGGCCCTGTTGCTTGCTTGGTGGGTCGCCAGTTCGCGGCCTCGGAGGCCGACTCGCGGCTCCGCCTTGTGCCGAGAGTGTTCAAGTCATTGTTTTCCAGCCCCTAATTGCGCGATCCGTGTCAGCCGTAGCGCACTTGCACCCGCGTGACCAGCTGGCGTAGCGCCTCTTTGACGGTGGCCGTGTCGGGCGCCTGCACGATGGCCCAGCCCTCGCCCTCGTAGCTGTCCGAGCGCGACTGACCAATCTTGGGCAGCTTGCGGTCCACGACCCATTTGCCGGCGGCCTCTTGCGCTTCGTTCAGCCCGGTGACGCTCGCCACCCGGCCCCCGCGGCCCTGACCCCGGAAAAAAGCCACGCCGGCCGCGCATTTGCGCCTTAGATCGCTCGGCCACGTCTCGTGCACCATCAGCCGGGTCCACAGTGAGATCATGTCGACGCCGTTGACCATGCCCATCATCGGCATGATGTGGACGCCGGGCGGCCGCGCGCCGACTTCGCTCACGACCTGGCTGCCGTCACTGCGCAGAAACCACTCCATGTGTGACAGGCCGGTGCCCATGCCTAGTGCCTTGAGCGCGCGGGCGTTGGTGTCGCGAAAGGCCACGAATTCCGGCAGGTCCTCTTCTTTGGGCAGAATCACGCAGTACTGCATCCACGGGTTTTCGAGGACTTCGAGCGGCCGGTTCATGTACCACGTGCCCGAAGACCACACTGGCTCGCCGCGGATGGTCACCGTCTCAAAGGTGCGCTCGGCGCCGACCACGAACTCTTCGGCTTGCGCCGGCGTCTCGATGTTGGGGCGCAGGGCCCGCAGCGCTTTGTCGAGATCGGCGCGGTTCTGCACCCGAAAGGTGCCGCGCGAACCCAAGCCGTCGACCGGTTTCAGGATGATCGGGTAGCCGACGCGGTCCGCGAACTCGATGGCGTCGGCGTCGGCCTCAACGCGGGCGTGGCGCGCGACGGGCACGCCGTTGCGACCTAGCGCGTCTTTCATCGTCGCCTTGTCGCGAAAGTTCTGGGTGACTTCGAGGCCCATGCCCGGGATGCCCGCTTCGTCGCGCGCCTGGGCGAGCGGGATCTGCAGCTGCTCTAACACGCCAAACAGGCTGTCGATCGGGCCCACGGAGTTCGCCAGGAGCTGGCAGCCGCGCGCGAGATCCCGGCCATTCATGCAGTTGCCGACGCGCTGCACGCCGGCGAGACGCGCACGCAAGTCGGCCGGCAGCCGGTCGGCGCTGTCCTGGCTCAGCACCAACGCCCGGCAATCTTCCAGCGCCGCCAGCGCGCGCACGTAGCGCAAGGTGTTGTCTTGGAAAAACGGCGCGACGAGAACGGCTGTCTTCATGCGGGCAGGAACTCCAGGCGGCGACGGGCGGCGCTGCCGCCAGTGTAGCGCGGATTGGCGTCGGGGGTCACGTGCTCGGACGGACGCTAGTACTCGAACCCAGACGCCCCAATGAACTCGCGCAGAATCGACGTCGGTGGCACGTGGTCCGGGTAGATCGTGACAAAGCGGTCGAGCAACTCCAGCAGCCGCGATGCCGTCGCGAACGCAGGATCATCCTGCGGCACCTCGAGCAAATACCGCTGCGCGTAGACCTTGAGCACGCTCAATTCATAAGGCAGCGACGAGTCAAACACCGCGCTGGCCAGGTGCTGGTAGGGCATGATGTGCTTGCGTTCACCGGCGCGCACGCTCGGCCAGCGCGCGATCGTCGCTTGGGCATTGTGGTTGCGGCCGTGGCGGTCGCGCACCATGCGGCGCAGCAGTCGCACGTCTGACGTGGTCACCCGGCTCAAGCGGTCGAACGGCAACTGCGCCAGCGGACAGATGAATACCGAGAACACCTCGTCGCGCGCCAGGCCTTGCAGCAACTGCGGGTTCAGGCCGTGGATGCCTTCCATCAGCAGCACGCCGTCGTCGCCCAGTTCGAGGTGTGGTCCGCCATCCGGCAGGCTTTTGCCGGAGTGGAAGTCATAGCGCGCAGTCTTGACTGACCGCCCTCGCAGCAACGCCTGCACGTGGTCATGCAAAAGTGGCAGCCGCAGCGCATGCAGCGACTCAAAGTCATAGTCGCCCGAAGCGTCACGCGGCGTCTCGCTGCGGTCGCAGTAGTAGTTGTCGAGCGACAGGCCCACCGGTCGCAGCCCGCACACCTGCAGCTGCACGTTGAGCCGCTCGATGAAGGTGGTCGTGCCCGACGACGACGGTCCCGCAATGGTCACCACGCGCGGACGGCACCCGTTGTCGTTCGGGTGGGCGATGCGGCTGGCGATGTCGATGATGCCGCGCTCTTGAAAGCCCTCGGCCACCCGAATCATCCCGGCGACGTTGCCCTGGATGCATGCGGCATTGAACGCCCCCACGCTCTTGACCCCCAGCGCCGCCAACCACTTGGCATGCGGGCTGGTCATGTCGACCGTCAGGCGCGAGATCTGCTGCACTTCGCGGTCGTGCGCGGCGCCGCCGTGGATGCCCGGCTCAACGGTGTTGTGGCCGTCTTGCGTGCGTGGGTACTGCAACAGCAGTCCGTCGTTGTCTGCAAGGACCCTGAAGCCGCCAAGAAGCTGCGTAGCTTCGCACAGTGGACTCAGCGACAGGGCATAGACCTCGCCGTAGCTACACAACGGTACCCGCTGCCCAAACCAGGTGCGCAGCAATTCGCAGGTGCCGTGCCAGCCGCGCTCCGAGAAATGATCGCGCGCCTCTTGCACCGACCACCACTCCTGCCGGCTGCGCAGGCCCGCTCGGACGAGTGCCGCCGCGGTCTGTTGCAGCTGTTCGGCCAGCCGCGCCAGATCCACGCCCGGCGGCCCAAGCACGTCGATGCGCTGGCCGTAGCCGACCGAGTAGCCCATGACCAGGTGCAGCGTCGGGTCGATGCGCCAGGCGGCTTCGAGCATCATCAGCGCCAGCGAGTGCCGCCACACCAGATGGCCCTCTGGGTGCTCGATGGTCAGCGGCGCCACGGTGCAGCGCGTCGTCAACGGTAAACTCAGGCTCTCGACGCGGCAATTGACCAACGCGGCCACCACCGGCTTGCCGGCGACCTCGGCGGGCAGCACTGTCGACGCTGCCACGCCACAGCGCACGTTGATCTCGTGATCGTCGACCCGGACCGCGACTTCGGCTCGCCGCCGCCAGTTGCGCTCGGCCAGCAACAGCGAGACAGTGTCGGTCATCGCCTCCAAGCGATGGGCGACGCCGCCGACGAGCGCGCGCAGCAGCCGCATCGCCGTGTCCGGGTGGGTTGCCGCCAGGTCCTCAAATACCGCCCATGTCAGGCACAGCGCCCGACCGGCCGTGGTCGCCACGATCGATGCCGCGCGCGGCCGACCGCTCAGCAAGCCCAACTCGCCGAAATGGTCACCCGGGCCGAGCGCTCCGATCTCCAAGCCGTCGCGAACGATGCCCGCTGCCCCGGAGACGAGCACGTACAGTGCCCGGTCGCCCTCGCCGCGCGCGATGATGGTCTCGCCTGGTCCAAGCTCGCGCGGCACCATGCGCTCAGCCAGGATCACGATATCGCCTGCGTTGGCTGCGTCGCGAAGGAATGGGGCGTCGGACAGGGCTAGCACGGCCTCCGTCAGTTTGCCGCTCGCAGATGCCGTCATGCTTACCTCGCCGTCCGCGGCATCGTGCCCAAAAGCGCGGCGGGTGCACAGGGGGCCTAGATCGAAAGCGCACGCCGAGCGTCGCAGCCTGCAGCCCGCGGTCCGTCCGCCGGTCGAGGTCGTCCATGTTTGCATCGCGATTGAGTTCCCTCTTGCTCGCGGCCACGGTCGCAGTGGCGTGCGCCGCAAGCCGGTCGGCCGAGGCCTGGCCTGGCGACCGCGTTTCCGCCGGCAGCTACAGCTTTGACATCGTCGACCCCGGCGGTTCGCCACTGCGCACCTTTGGCCACAACGGCCGCAGCTACGTGCTCGGCGCCGAGGGCCAGCGCTACAAGATCGTGGTACGCAACCACAGCGGCCGGCGCGTCGAAGCCGTGGTCTCGGTCGACGGCCGCGACGCCATCGACGGCAAGCCCGCCAACTGGTCCAAGCCCGGGTACATCGTCCCCGCCTATGGTCAGGTGACCATCGAGGGCTTTCGCGTCAGCTTGCGCGACGTCGCCGCCTTTCGCTTTGCGCCCGTCGCCGACTCGTATGCCGCGCAGATGGGCAACGATCGCAACGTCGGCGTCGTCGGCGTCGCGGTGTTCACGGAGCGATACGTTCCGCCACCGCGGCCGGTGATGCGTCGCGAGGAGTACCGCCGCGGTTACGATGACGAGCGCGAAGCCAAGGCAGAGAGCGCTCCGAGGTCGGCGCCCACCGCCAAAGCAGACGCAGGCAAAGCCGCCGGTGGAGGGCAAAGTGGCCGTGCCGCTGCCGAAGCCAGCGAGCCAGCGCCGCGCGATCGTCCCAGCGAGCGCCCCGGCCTGGGCACCGCATACGGCGAGCGCACCCACAGCCCGGTGGTACAGGTCGACTTCGTGCGCGCGCGGCCGCACAACCCCGAGACGCTGCTGGGCGCCCGCTACAACGATCGCCCAGGGCTGTTGGCGCTCGGCATCGACGTGGACGGCAACCGCTATCGCCGGTACCACTACGACGCCTGGCAGCGCGAGACCGCCCGGCCGTTTGCCAATCTGCCGCCCTCTTTCAGCGCGCCGCCGCCCGGCTGGGAAGAATAAGGACTACGCCTGCCAAAACCGCGCCGCGTTGTCGCGCGCAATGGCCGCAAACGCGCCGTCGTCAACGATGCGCGCAGCCAGCACCGAGATCTCGCGGTCGGCGTCGTAGGGCACGATCGGGTAGTCCGTGCCATACAGCACGCGGTCGGCACACGCCTCGAGCTGTGCCCAATCCGGGCCGTGGTCAAAGTAGTCGGCGCACGCCATCGCCGTATCCACGTACAGCCCCTCAAACTGCCGTGTCAGCTCCAGGTAGTCGGCAAATTCGTCGGCGCCTATGTGCGGCACCACCAGCTTGAGATCCGGCAAGCGCCGCAGGACAGAGCGGGTCCGCGCCACGTCGCACAACGTCCGGGTGTTCACGCCATACGCCGCCGACGAGGGCTCCTTGCCCGCATGCACGACCGCCGGCACGTGCAGCTGCGCGCAGCGGGCAAGTACGCGCATCACGCGCGGATCGTCGATGGCGAGCTTACTAACATGGCAGTGGATCTTGATGCCGCGCAGGTGCAGGCGGCCGATGGCCTCGTCGACAATCGCAAGGTCGTCCGGTTCGCCTGGCAGCACCGCGCCGACGCCAATGACCTGCGGATGCGCCTGGCACAGCTCCGCAACAAAGCGATTGAGGTAGCCGCTGACGCCCGGCTTGTGGGCGAAGGCCAGCGCGACAGCTTTGGCGGTGCCGCTGACGACCAGCTGGTCGACGACCGCCTCGGCGTTGCCGCGAAACTGGATGTTCCAGGCGTTGGCGTCGAACCAGCGATGCAGCGCGGCGTAGATGGCGTCCGGAAAAAGGTGGACGTGACTGTCCCAAAGTCCACGGAGGCTGCCGGCGGCGCGGCGGCTGCGAAGTCGCTCGACTTGTTCGGTAGAAAACTGGGGCGGCTGCAGCGTGGGCACCCGCATGACCCCAGCTTGCCGCGACAAGCAAGCGGCGCAGGGTGTCCAAGCCAAGTCGAGCTGGCCGGCGATCACGCTTTCGGTAGGTACACTGCCATCGACTGCACGGGCACTTCGGTGGTGTCGCTGGGAAACGGGTCGCCCATCTCGCGGCGCACCTCCAGGGCCAGCACGATGGCTTCGCGAGCAGACTCCTGGGCTTCGCGCAGGGTAGTGCCCGTGCCGCATACCTCGGGCAGAGCCGGCACGAAGATGGTGAAGCCGCCGCCCGGCTCCGGCAGGAACACGGTGGTGTAATTGAACACGTCGGCTTGGCCAGTATCGGTCATCGTGCCCTCGGCTGGCGATGCGCCCCGCAGGTCGCGGGCCAAGTGTGGCCGTTTTCCGCCCGGGCGGTCAATGCTGGCGCGGCAAGGTCGTCGCAATTGCACTTGGCGCGCGCCGCGGGGCGGCCTACCTTGCGGCCGTACGGCGTTCGTTCGCCACACAGAGGCCCGATGCCCGACATGATTGCCCTCGCTGCCGCCGCGATCGTGGTCGCCACTGTGTGGCTGGCCATGAAAAACGGCCGGGTCGACCCGCATGAGGCGGCGCGGTTGGTCCGCGATGGCGCATTGCTGCTCGACGTGCGGTCGGACGCGGAGTTTGCCGAGGGCCACTTGGCCGGTGCAGTTCACGCTCCGGTCGATGCGCTGCGCGCCCAGCCACTTGGGTATGCGTCGCCGGATCAAGCTGTGGTGGTTTACTGTCGCAGCGGTGCCCGCTCGGCGTTGGCCGCTCGCGCGCTGCGCGCTGCGGGTTGCAAGCACGTCTTCAACTTAGGGCCGATGTCGGCGTGGCCAGCTGAGCGGATAGCGCGGGGCGAAGGCTGAGGATCGGCACGTTCAGTTAAACGCGTCCGGGTGCACCAACGCGAACTCCGCGATGTCGACGTCAAAGCCGTCGCCTTCTTCGGTGACCATGTGGTACTTGCCCTGCATGGTGCCAAACGCGGAGTCGAGCGGACAGCCTGACGTGTAGCGAAAGCCCTCGCGCGGAGCCAGCCGCGGCTGCTGACCGACGACGCCTGGGCCACGGACCTGCTCGACCTTGCCGTCGGCGTTGGTGATCGTCCACTCGCGGCTCATCAGCTGCACGGTCTGGCTGCCCAGGTTCTGGATGGTAATCTGGTAGGCAAAGAACCACTGGTGGCGGTCGGGCGCCGAGTGCTCAGGCACGAAGACAGCTTGAACATCGACGCGGATGTCGCGGGTGGTCGCGGTCGAGGTGGTCATGGATCCTCGCCGGCCGGGCTCAGGTGCGGTTAGCGGCCGGCGGCGCCCTTATTCTGCGCAGACGGCATGGCCTTCGCAACCGGCTTTTGCAAAGCAGCATTGGCCTTGGCAGCGGGCTTCGCCACCGCGCCGGCCGCTGGTGCCGGACGTGCGGGGCCCGGGGCTCCAGGCTTGCCCGGCGCGACGACTGGCGGCCTAGGACTGCCCACTTTGGGCGGAATCAGCTTGGCGGGCGCCGCGGCGACGGGCTTGCCTGCGACCGGGGCCGGTCGGACCAGCCCTGGCTTGGCGACGCCTGGCTTGGCAGGCGGCGGCAGAGCAGGGCGGCCGACGGCTCCCGCGGGTGACGGCCGCGCGGCTGCCGGCTTGGCGGC
>SXRM01000389.1 GCA_005792545.1 Pseudomonadota bacterium
CGTTGATGATGCGCAGCACGTTCAAGCCCGCAAGCCGGCCCGCGTCGCGCGTCGCCTGCCGCTGCGAGTCGTCAAAGTATGCAGGGACCGTGATGACCGCGTCCTTGACCGTCTGCTCCAGATACTCCTGCGCCGCCTGTTTAAGTTCGCGCAGCACGAACGCGCCGATCTCCTGGGGCGTGTAACGACGGCCGTGCACCACCACCGACGCGTCGCCATTGTCCGCCGCTGCAATCTTGTACGGCGCCGTCATTTGCATCCGCTGGACTTCCGGCGTCTTGAGCTTGCGGCCAATCATGCGCTTAGTTGCAAACACCGTGCTCGACGGATTCGCCACTGCTTGCCGTTTGGCGATGTTGCCGACCAGCCGCTGACCATCGGGCGTGAACGCAACGATCGACGGCGTTGTGCGCGATCCTTCAGAGTTGGGAATCACCTGCGTCACGCCGCCTTCATAGATCGCGACGCACGAGTTGGTGGTTCCCAGGTCAATGCCAATCACCTTGTCCATGAGCAACCCTTGGCCAGTCGGCAACGGGACGAAACGCGAAGTGACGCAACGGAAACCGCGAGCGGGACCGCCGTGTGCGGCAGACGCCTAGCATCGCGCGCAATGCGCTCCAGGTCAACCCGAGCGTGCCGAACCGGGCAATCGATGGTCGCGCCCCGCTGCCGCTACCCGCCTGTTGTCGGCAAGAACTGCGCGGCTGACAAATGACTTCGCCGGTCGAATGCCATAAGCCAGCGCCTAGCGCTGTGCCGCGGCGGAACCGCGTCAGTCCTTGGCGTCGTCGCTTGCGGTCTCGCTTTCTGCGCCTGGCTCACGCTGGTATCGGTATGCGTAACGGTATGCGTACCGTTGGGCATAGGCGCCGCCGCGCCGATAACCCTTGGTGTAGTAGTAACCGTAGCGGCCTGCGTGGCGTCGCGTTCGCGACAGAACGACCCCGAAAACGTTGGCCTTGACCGCGTGCAGCGCGTCGACGACGGCCTTGGCGGCTTCTTTGCGGGTGACCTCGGACTGCGCGACGACCACGACACCGTCCACCATCGACGCGATGACCAGCGGGTCGGTGACCAACTGTACCGGCGAAGAGTCGAAAACGACGGCGTCGTACAATTCTTCCAAACGCTTGACCAACTGCCGAAACCGCTCGGAATGCACCAGCTCCGCCGGATTGGGCGGCAGAGGCCCACACGGCAGCAAGTCCAAACCGGGCACGTCGGTCTTGCGGATGAAGTTCTCGATGGGCTGGTTGGTCAGCACGTGGCTGGTCAAACCGCCCTCGCCGCCCGGCAGGCCAAACAGCCGGTGCAGGCGCGGCTTGCGCAAGTCGGCGTCGACGAGCAACGCCTTGCCGGTCGACGCGCCCAACGTCACCGCCAGCGTCGTCGACGTCGCAGTCTTGCCTTCTCGCGGTGAAGCGCTGGTCACCAGCAGCGTGCGAGGAGGGCGGTCTGGCCGCATGAACAGCAAATTGGTGCGCATGGCGCGCGCCGCCTCTGCGACCGGGGACTGCGGCCGGTAGTGGGCGTACAGATCGATGCGGTCCAGGGGGACAGGCAGACCCTCGTTGGCGTTGCTCGGCTCGAAGAACGGCACCGAACCCAGGAATGCGACACCAATATACTGCTCAACGTCCGTCCGATCTTTGAGCGTATTGTCGAGCAGGTTGACGCCCGCCGCCGCCGCAGCGCCTGCCAGCAGCGCCAGCGCGAAGCCCAGGCTTAAGCTCAGTTGGACATTGGGACGCACGGGCGCCTTCGGTGTGACCGCAAGATCCAAGATGTTGATGTTGTTGACGCCGATGTCGCGCGCGAGGTCCGTTTCCGTCAAGCGCTTTGCAACCTTGTCATAAAACAGCTTGTCCTCGTCCGCAGCGGCGAGGAGGCGGTCGTGCTCGATCTTGGCCTTGCGAATCTCGTCGTCTTCGGCCCGGGCAGCCTGCAGCTGTGCCTCAAGGTCCCGTTCCTCTGCCGCAGCCGCGGAGGCCTGTTGGCCAGCGGCGTCAAACATTGCGTTTGCGTGGCGATTGGCCAGCGTGGACAATTGCTCA
This sequence comes from Pseudomonadota bacterium, assembly GCA_005792545.1. GTDB lineage: Bacteria > Myxococcota_A > UBA9042 > UBA9042 > UBA9042 > SXRM01. The sequence goes on from SXRM01000389.1 coordinate 2,058, forward strand.
AGCTGCTGGTCCACGGCGATAACCTTAGGATGCGCCTCAAGGTACGTGGCCACCAGCTCTCGCCGTTTTGCGGAAAGCTCGACGAATCGGCGCTTTAGCTCGCCGACCAGGCCATCTCGCAGCAGCGCCGGGGCTGAGCCCGAAAACACATCCCGGCCGCCGCGCGCCTTCTTAAGGGCTGCGACTTCCTGAGCCGCCCGCAACTTGGTCAGGCGCACTTCGCGCAGCGCCCGGCTCAACGCGTGGATGCGATCCGCCACGACCGTGCGGCGGGTCTCCGAAAAATCGTGATCGCGATCGTAGGTGTAGAGCGCGTTTTGGCTCGCCGTCTTTTCGCCCTCAAGGCGCTTGAAGATCGCGTTTAGATCCGAAGAGGCTTCCTTGACCACGCGCTTCTTGACGTCAATGTTGCGGTCGCGGTACGCCTTAAGCGTCGCATTGACCAGTTCTTTGGCGATCTCCGGGTCCTCGTCCTCGACCGACACTTTGACTACGCCGGAATCGTCGTTGGCCTCAATCAAAACGCGACCGGCCATCATGCCAACCACGTCTGCCGAGGCGATGACGGCGTCTTTTTGCGCACGGGTCATCGGCTTGGACGGATTGTTCAGTCCAAGGAAGCGTTCGTCGCGCGCCAGCCCAAGCCGGTTGACCACCATGGCCGCCAAATCACGCGATTGCAGAACCTGGCGTTGAGCCGCGTAGTAGGCACGCACCGCCAAAAAGCCCGTTGCGCCTAGCGCACCGACCTCTGCGTCGCTGCCCAGCACCCGCGGCGAGTTGGCGTCGACGGTCAGCGTCCCTGTTGCGCGAAACACTGGCTTTTGACGGCGGACCCAGATAACGCTCATCCCGAAGACCAGGATGCCGGTGACCACAAACCACCAGCGCCGTTCCGACAGGATGCGCAGCAGTTTAAGCGGCAGTTCATCGGCCTGCGCATTCGGATCCTTTGGGCGCAACGGGCCCGAAGGCAGCGTTGGCATTTCCATCTGATCCGAACTCATCGTCCGTCACCCGTGCCGCCGCTCTTCGCGTCGCGGGTCAGTTGCCTGATGCTCATAAAATGGTCTCGGGGACGAAGACGATGTCGCCCGGCTGCAGAAAGAAATTAGCGGCGACGCCCTGCATGATCTTCTCGACCGGCACGGCGATGCGGTGGGTTCCGGCTGCATCCGTCCGCGTTACGATGGTGTAGTTGCGCTCTGCCAGTGACGTGAAGCCGCCTGCCAGCGTCATTGCATCGACGACGGTCATGCGATCGCTATAGGTAAAGCGGCCCGGCGTCTTAACCTCGCCCAAGACCATCACCCGCTTGGAACTCAAACCGCGCGCCTGTACCGTGACGTAGGGGTTGCGAATGTACTTGTCGGCCAGGCGCGAGCGGATCAGCGCCGCGACTTGCGACGGCACCAGCCCTTCCACAGTGAGCGTGCCCAGCAGCGGATAGTCGATCTGACCGCCCGGCGAAACGACATAGACGCCGGATAGTCCGCCTTCTTCGTACACGCGCACTTCAAATTCATCGCCGGGGCCCAGCGAGGAAGCCTGAACGCCGGCCGAAGCCGACAACGGCACTTCCGCGTACTTGGTCGACGCTGTCGCCGAGCACCCCAGTGTGCCGATCGTCCACGACAGCACGCCGCAAAAAAGATACCACGTGGCCCGCCGCAAGTACGAAATGGAGCGACTTGGGCACGCAGCGCGCGCCAAATCGACAACGGTCATATCGACCTTGCCGCACACTGGGCGATTCAACATGACAATATCGCTCACGATTCAACCAGCCGGCGAAATCCGTCGCCGCGCGCCGGTGCGCGCTTCTGGTCAATAGCGCAACGCTAGGCTCGCGAAGATTTCATGGCCCGTGAAGGCACCAGCGTCGAGCACTGCCTTGTTGGTCTTGGAAACGACCTTGAAGTTGGTGCGCACCGACCGCAGCGTGTACCCGATGTTCATCGACAACAAGCGCGCGACTTCGAAGCTGGCGACCAGCGACCCATCCAGCGCTGTGTCGCGCCGGCACTTACCCGCCGAGCAGGTGGTCAGGCCCTCGATATTGGCGTTGCCCTTGATGCCCGACAAATCGCCGTAGGTCATGATCCGCGCGGTGAACTGCGCCGTCACATCCATGATCTGGCCGAAGCGTTGCCGCAAGCTACCGCTAAAGCGGTGGACATCGGCGTAGTTCGACAAGAACGAGTCCATGAAATCGTGGTCATAGCCTGCATAGAGGCGGGTGCTTTCCGAAGCGCGCACGCCGACACCCACGTTGGCGAGGTAGTTGTTGAACGAAGACCCTGCGGAGTGCGCCGACAGACCCCAACCGGCGAGCGCCTGAGCACTCATGCGCTTGGTCAGCATGCCGGTCAAGCCGACGCGTGCGCGAAACGGCTTGGAATTGAACGCAAGGTTGCGCGAGGCCAGTTCTCCAGAGTCGTACGTCCGGAAATCCCAGTTCGCGTCTATCACGCCGGCCGTCTTGGGCAGGAACTTCCAAGAGCCGACCAGGCGCGTGCGCACCGTTGACGAGTCGGCAGCCGTAAACTCATCGAACCAGTCGAACGCGTAGGACGCCGTAAACGCTACGTTGAACGGCCGCCGCTCAGGAATATCGCCGGGGTGAAATTCGATGCGCGCACCGACGTCGTTGGCAATCCGGTTGAAGGTCTGGGTCGTCTCCCAGTTGTTGGCACGCAAAGAGCGATTGAAATAGTCAAAGAAGGTAAACGAAAAGGAGCGCCGCTGCCCCGCCGTGATGTCCAAGCCGACGTTGCCGCCGACGTTTTGCTGTGCCGCGATCGCCGAGTTGTCGCCGGCAAAGTAGATGCGCGCGTCACCCTGACCATTGAACGCCAGCGTCACATTGCTGTTCGGATCGTTGGTCAGCTGCAAGCGAGGGATGATGCGCAGCGACGTCGCGCCCGTCGGTTGGTTGCCCGCCTCACTGTCGTTGCCGTTGAACAGGTTGGTGTCGTGGTGGCCCATCAGAGACAGCGAAGGATGCAGCACGAACTCACCCGTGCGCACGCCTCGTTCCTGCGCCAACGGCGGCAACGGCTGCTCCGCTGTCTGCGCGTTGGCCGGGCCGGCCTGCAGGGCCGCGACGAACAGCACGATGGCGCCCATGGCGCCTGACCCGCGGTTCACAGCGCGCGCGCATAGCAAGCACGCGGTGCTCGTGAACAGGTCTGGTTTCATTGACATTCGCTGCATCACGTCATTCCTTCTAGCTTCCAGTGCGCGAGATCCTGCTGCCCGGTCGTCTTGTTGTGCGACGGCCCGCGGCCACCCAATCAACCGCCGCTACCAGAGGCAAAGAACGGGCTCGCCGACGGCGGCACTTCCAACTTAGGATCAACCGCGGTGAGGCCACCCACGGGGTTCAGATCCGGGATGTCGGCGTCTACGCTCTTTTCGATGACTGGCTTGCCGTCCACAGCCCCGTCCATCGACGGACCGCCGCAGCCCTTGAGCTGGCCTTCCATATCTTCGCACTTGTTGAAAGCGACGGAGATCTTGACGTATTCGTGCTCGGTGCACGCGCCGTCCTTGCGCGATCCGCACTCTTGCATCGACAGGAAGATGCCCTCTGCAAGCCGCAGCAAGCCCTTCATCGTCCCAAGAGCGTCGCTGACGCAGTTGACGCGCGCCACGTTGGACGACTTGCGCGCTTCTTCCAGTTCCGAAAAACCAGAACTAATCATACCGCGCATGCGATCGACGTAAGCCCGGGCCTGGTCCAGCTTGCGATCGATCGAAGCCGGATCGGCCGTTGCCGGCTTGGGCGACTCTTGGGCGAGCACCAGCACCGCGCCTGCCAGCGACATGCACCCGACGGCCAGGCCGACGACAAGCCGCGAAGTCGACAGCGTGCTGCGCACCGCGGCGATCACGATCTCCACGAGCTTGGCCAGTGTCCGCGCGTCGCTGCGAGCGACAGCCGCGTGCACCTTGTCTTGGACCGTTTCGGTCATCACAACCCCCAGCTTGATCGGCGTCGACTTACAAAACGCCCGCGGCTCTGACTTGCCGCAACGGCCGCAGTCCGCTTTTGAGCCAATTCAGAATTTCTGAACAATCTAGACGACTTGCGTCGAAACACCGCGAACATGCGGCCAAGCGGGCGCAATTTAGTCCCGCTTGCCGTTCCTTGTCAACATTGCCGGTCCGTTACCGGTCACGGTGACCACATTGCGCCGCCGTATTGCATGCGCATTGGCGACGCCATACAGCGGCGCATTCCCAGCCGACCGCGCAGGCCGGATGGTCTTTGTTATCGCGACACTGGCTCGAAACCGCCGTCTGTCTGGCGGATCCGAGCCGGTGCCGCGCATGGCACTAGGTTGCCGGCGCAGTAAAAAGGTTCACGGTCAAAATCGCCGCGACCACAAAAAGCATAGCCCAGGATCGAGCGCTTCACTGCCAACGGCAGAGCAGCGGTGGCGCTGCCGACTCGACGTCCGAGTGGCCAGCCGCGTACGGCAATCGGTCGTTGTGAAGCGTCGGCGCCTGCAGCAGTTCTGTCTGCAGGGCCGTCGCAAAAAGCGCCTGGGCCGTGCGCGTGGCGCGATCGGGCAATGCGTTGACCGCGCAGTCATCGACAACGAGGTGGTCGCCTTGCCAGCAATCGGCAAACGTCGCGAAGAACGGCAATCGAAAGTACAGCGCCGGGCGGCGCAGTTGCCGTTCCGCACGCTGCGCCTGCTCTGTCGGCAAAGCAGCCAGGACCTGACCTGCCCGTTGCGCGGCGGCCGGGCAGCGCGCCGTGCACGGGTAGAAGCCCAGCAGTTCGTCGTTCGCTAGCGGGTTCAGGCGCCAGTCCCCTGGGTCGCTGGGCGTTGCCGTCGCCAACACCCTTCGGCACGCGTCGTCGTTCAGCGTGTCCTGGTCGTGGCGTGCCCGATCGCAATCCCGGGCGAAGGCGTCGATGCAACACGGCGGGATTTGCAGCAACCGCCCGGCCCGCCGCGGGTCTTCGCGCTGGTTGGCTTCCATCCGCCACAGTTCGCGCGCACTGTCATCCACACTGCAATACAGCGTGATCAGTGGGTCGACATCGCCAGGCGCGGCGGGTCGAGTGCGCAGCAGCAAATAATCCTTGCGGTAGAGCGCACTTACTACGGTCGTGTGCGTGCCGGCAGCTTCGCGCGCCAACGCCAACGCCTCATCGACCGGCAGATCCTCCAGTTTGACCAGCGTCTTGATGCCGTTGCGCAGCATCGCCAGTTCGGCCGGCTTGGCGCCGCGGTAGCTCAACTGATCGCGCATCAGCGAGGCGGCGACGCGGATTTCGGTGGGATCAGGGCACGCAGGAAGCTGAGCCGCGAGCGCACGGCCCAGTTCGCGCCAGGCAGCCGGCCAGTCGCGCCGCCGAATGGCCGACCGCAGGTTGCCGTAGATGAATCGCAGTTGGTAGCGTTGCACCTGACCCCGTACCCGCGGCGCGGCCGGGCCATGATACTGCAACAGGGGTATCGACTGTTATCGGCACACGCCGAGCACGGCGATCCGCCTTGGGCCACTTGGCGGCAACCCGCTACATTGGATGTACGATGCCCATCGAACCCGTCGCTGCCCACCCGATTGCTGACGACGTCGCTGGCGCGCTGGTGCCCGTCGCTGGCGATCTGGCCGCCCTCATCGAGTTGTTTGCCGACGCGACCGCCGTCTCGATGAGCCACTGGAATCCAGTGACTGGCGAAATCTTTCAACTGCCGGCCGGCTCGCGGCGCCGCGCTGCTGCCCAGGCCTTTGAGCTGCGCCTGCTGGCCCAGGCAGAGCACGTCGGCCTGGGCTGGGTCGAGGTGCCGTTCCAGGAAAGCGACGCTGCACACGCGCAAGCGCGCGAGTTTGTGAGCGGCCTGGTGGCTGGGCGGGGTCGCGCCACTTTGTTGCGTGCGCTGGCGTCGGAAAAGCCGTTTCGCGCATATCGCGCCGCGCTGCGCCTGATGCCGAGCTTGGCGCGGCGGTGGCAGCTGTTGGTGCTGGCTGAAGCGGAGCGGCGGCTCGTCGATTTCTGCCTCGCCAACGGCTGGTCGCTTGCGGACGAACGGTTCGCTGCAAGTCTGGAGCGCTGGCTGGACGCGACCGAACACGAGCCGCAGGGCCCTGTCGCGCCAAAGAGGTCGGAACTGCGCGCGGCGGCGGCCCTGTCGATTGGCCGTGCGGCTTCAGTGCGGGCCCTCGATGCCTGAGCCTGCGCCAATTGCGGTGATCGCAGTGTGTGTCGCGGCTGCGATCGGCTGCACGCAAGAGTTGCCGCGAGCGATCGACGCGATTCTGGTTCCGCCGCTATTGCGCGTTGGCAGCCCGATAGAAGTGCGCGGCCACGGGCTTGCTGGCACGCGGCTGAGGCTGACTGACGCGCCTGTCGACGTGACCTGGACGACGGTCGAGGCGTCCGACGCCGACTTCGAACGGGCGACGGGCTACCTACCCGATTCGCCGCATTGGCGGTCCGGCCAGCGCTTTGGCGGCGCATGCCTGACGGGGGCGCAATGGACAGGCTGGCAGGCCTGCGCTGCCATCGATGCACGCTTTCGCGCGGACTGGAAAGCGGGCGCTGTGTCCTGGCTGCCGGCCAGTTTGGCGTGGGGTGCAACGTTGACCGTCCACGCCGAGGACCTGCTGCTGCCGAGGGAAGGTCCCTTGTGGGTCGAAGTCGACGACGGTTTGACCGTGCGCAGCGCGACCTTGGCAACCTCTGCGTCCGCGGGGCGCGGTCGTGGCGCGCTTGCCGTGCAGCCATCTTGGACCGGTGCACTGCCTGGGACGCGCACCATGCGCATACGTTTGGGAGGAAGTCACCGCGGCCACGTGTCTACTGGCCCCTGGAGCAGCTGGCTGTCGGCGCAGTTGGCTGCTCCGCAGATCGCGGCGGCTGGCAAGTATTTGCACCGCGGATCGTCAGTTCCGCTCACGATCAAAGGGATTGGCGAAAACGCGCACCTGCATTGGCAGGGTGTCTGGCGCGCTGCCGGTGGCCAACCCGTTGCGACCTGGGATGGGGGGCCACCGCTTGATTTCAGCGGCCCCGCCGCAGTCTTGCGGTCGAAGTGGTACGCCGTGCACCTTGCGGACCTGGTGGCCGCTGGCGCCAACGGATTTCAGGGTCACGTTGTTGGCAGTGTTGGTGCGCATGGTCAGGCTTGGACAGCTGCGCCGGTTGCTGTGGACTGGGCCCTGCGTCCGCTCCAAAGGGTGGAACTGGTCGCCGGCCCGGGTTTGCAAGCAGCGTTGCACAGGTTGGGGTTGGCAGCCCTGGCGCCACACGTCCACAAGGCGGTCCTGGACCGACTGCAGTCGCTGTTCGCCGCATTCTCCGTGCAGGTCGGCTGGCGGTCGCCCTTGGCGCCAGCTGGCGAACGGCTGATTGTGCATCTGCAAGACCGCGATCCCAACGGCCTGGGCCTGTTGGGCGCCGAATCGAGCGTGGCGAAGGACACGGGCAACCTCGTGCTCGACGAACAGTTGGGCGGCATCAACCGCAGCGCCTTTTCGGCCGGGCAGGCAGCATATGGCGGGGTATTTGCCGGAGAACTCCTCGCATTCTCCAAGACGCTGCATGGAGCGTCGCCGATGGCGGACGCAGCGTTCGACCAAGCGATCGGCCGCTGGTGTCCACAGCTGGGCGGCAAGCCGGCGGGCGTGCCAGACCTGGAGCAGGCGGCGCAAGCCATCGCGGTGATCGCCAACGTCATCGCCGAGGTCACAGCGCACGAGATCGGCCACGCGTTGGGGCTGCCCACCGGCACTCAAGCCGCCCACCACGCGGGCGACAACCCAGGTTGGATCATGGACGCTGGCTCAGCCCGGCCGTTCGCGGAGCGCGCCGCCATGCCAGGTGCGACACCAAGCCAATGGGGGCCGGTCGACGCGCCCTACCTCGCCGCAATCTTGTCGCAGTGAGCGGGCCAGCGCCGGCTTGCCCCAACCGCGCTGTACCGGCACCATCGGGGCGCGCCCGGTGGCGCAGGTGCCGCTGCCGCACATGTTCGCTCGATGTCACCGACTCCGGTCCTCATTCGCTGCGTGCATCCTCGCGCAGCTGTGGATCTGTGCATGCACGCGGCCGCCGGCCCAAGCGACGGTGGCATCGCCTGAGCCGGTCGTTGCACCGGTGCCCGCAACGCTAGCCATGTTCACCGGTCGCGCCGAGATCCGGCTGCCGCACCGCCCTACCGCTGCTCCGCTGCGCGTCGAGGTCGCCCGAACGCCCGCTGAGCGCGCGCAAGGCCTGATGCATCGCAAAACCCTGGCAGACGACGCCGGCATGCTTTTTGTGATGCCGGGCGACGACACCTGGGGCTTCTACATGCGCAATACCTACGTCGCGCTGGACATGATCTTCGTGGACGCCGCGTACGTGGTAGTCGGCGTCGTTGCCAACGTGCCGCCGCTGACGGGGGCCACGCGCAAAGTTGATCGACCCAGCCGCTACGTCCTTGAGCTGCGCGCGCATCGGGCCGCCGAGTTGGCACTGGAACCCGGCGCGCGACTCGACGTGCACTGGTTGCCCGACGCGGTGACCGGGGTTGCGCCGTGACGGCCTCCGGCGACCCGCACAAGGCACCGGCTGCGGCGTTGCGCGCGGTGTTGCAGGTCGACGCCGAGCGGCTGGGCGGGCTCTTGCGCGTTGGTCGGGGCGACAAGCCGGCGCGACAAGCGGCGCGCGCTGCGTTGGCGACTGCTTGGCAGTTTCTGGCGGTACAAGACAGTGTGGACGGTGAGGCCGCGGAGCAGACCGCCGCGGCGATCAGCGCAAGTGACCTGGCAAACTTGAGGTCGGCATGCGCGCTGGTCGAGGCGTCGCTGCGGCAGTTTGGCGACGACCGCGGCGCCGCTGTCCGCCCCCTGCAGCAAGTTCGCGTAGCGCGGCCAATGCCCGATCGCGTAGCTGTGCCGCCGTCGAGCCGGCAGACGGACGCGCTGGTCCGCCGTGTCGACCAGCATTTCAAGGCGCACGTGGCGCTGACGCCTGAGCGGGTCAAGTGGTTCGATGATCGCGCTGCACAAATGGCGCCTACGCGGGTGGCCGAAGTCAAACCGCCAGACGCCGAACAAGAGCGACAGGATCTGGAGTTGCTGCGCAAGGCTGGCAAATCTAAGTTTTCCTAGCACTGCCGGCGGCAGGTGCGCGAATCCTTGCCAAGATCTGGCGCCCGCACCGGACCGTGGTATGCTCGCTGCCCAGCCTGGCGGCCAGGATTCCTGCGCGACTGCACAACTGTTTCGCAGGCACAGGGCGGCCGGCGAAGCGGGCGTCGTGCGGTAGCGCGAACGAAGCCCGAGCGACAACCAGTTTTGCCGCAGGCACGGGCAGGTGTCCGGCGGCGGGCCGAGGTCACGATGTCAGCCGAGCGGCGGGCCCAGTTGCGTAAAGTTTCTCTTTTCCGCGAGTTGTCGGACGAGGACTGCGACGCCGTGCTTGGGGCGATGCGGCCGCGCCGATTCGCGGTTGATGACATTGTCTTTGAGCAGGGCGACGTCGGCGACACGATGCTCGTCGTCGTCGAGGGCCGGCTGCGGGTCGAATTGGGTGACGGCAACGGCAACACCACCGACGTCGGATCGATCGGTGCGGACCAGTTTGTGGGCGAAATGGCCGCCTTCGACCCGGCGCCGCGCTCCGCCACCGTTATCGCCGCAACCGAAACCACCGGCTTCGAACTGAGCGTACACGCCTTGCGCGAGTTGCGTCGCACCGCGCCGACAGCCGCCGCGGCGATCACTTCCGGAGTCATCAGCGACATCACGCTGCGCCTGCGCAGCATCAATGACCGCATTGAGCGCGAGCTCAATCCCAACGCGGCCCGCGCCCGATCGCAGGCCCGCGCTTCGGGCATCGTGCAGCGCGAACAAGCAAACCCGCAGTTTCGCAAGACCGGCGAAGCCTACCAATCTGGTTCGATGGCCGCCGCTCCAGCTGGCGCGCAAGGCCGCAGCGACGACAAGAAGGCGGACGACAAGAGCGGCGTCGCCAAATGGCTGTCGCGGCTATTCGGCGGCTGAGCCCAAACCCGGTGCGGCAAGCGCGCCGCAGCATCGCGAGGACCCAGGACCATGGCTACCGTTGACTTGCGCAAATTGGGCTCGCTGCGCGACTACACCAACAGCGAACTGCGGTTGCTCGCGTCGGTCGCGCCGGCGCGCGAGTTCGCAGCGAGCCAGGCCCTTTGCAAAGAGGGCACCAGCGGCCAGTCGTGCTTCCTGCTCGCCATCGGTGAGGTACATATCAAGCGCACGTTCGAGGACGGCGAGCGGGTGCTGGCCACCCTCAAGGCCGGCCAGATCGTCGGCCAGATGGCCCTGGTGGATCGCTCGCCACGGTCGGCGTTCGTGGTCTCAAATGGAGAGGTCATCGCCCTTGAGCTGACCCGCGATGTCTTTGAGCGGTTGCTCAAGGCTTCGAGCCCGCTGGCGTTGCGTTTTCAGGAGCAGATCGCCATCGCCGGCATCCGCCAACTGCGTATGGCGACCCAGCGCTTGGGAACGCTGCTTATCGAACAAGGCAAGACCGTGGCCAAGACGCCCACGCGCAGCACACTGCAGCACATGCAGGCGGCGTTGGAAGAGTGGGACATGTCGATGGACGACCTGGACGCCGTCAAGGTATCGGTGCCGTCAGGTTTGATGGGCTCGGACGAGCTCAAGTCGCGGCGCGGACTTCTGTAGGCGCACCGGGCATCGGTCGCGCCGGGCTCTGCAAGACCCGGAGCTAACTCACCATTTTCGCTACGCGCGTTCGCACCGTGGCCCGCCCGATGACCGATGGCCAACGCGCCCGATCTGACCCACGCTGAAGACACAGAGCCACCGCCGCCGGGCGTGCAGGACTACGTGCGACCGCTGCACATTGGACCGGTTGCGGTCGCTCGACCGTTCGCGCTGGCGCCGATGTCGGGCGTGACGGACTCGGCGTTTCGGCGCACCGTGCAGCGCGCCAGCGGCGGCACGGTGGGCTTGCTGGTCACCGAGTTCATCAGCATCGAGGGGCTGACGCGCAAGAACCTCAAGTCTGCGATGCGAATGGCGTTCGATCCGGTCATCGAGCGACCGCTGAGCGTGCAGATCTTTGGCGCCGAGATCGACCGCATGGTCGAGGCCGCACGCATGGTCGCGGACTCCGGCGCCCAGATCGTCGATATCAACTGCGGGTGTCCCGCTCCAAAAGTCGTTCGCCGCGGCGGAGGGGCTGAATTGCTGCGTCAATCCGATCACCTTGCCAGGCTGGTCGAGGCTACCGCCGGCGCGGTTAGCATTCCGGTAACGGTCAAGATTCGCTCCGGCTGGAGCGCCGACACCATCAACGCCGTGGACAATGCACGTCGCTGCGAGGCGGCCGGCGCCAAGATGATCGCGGTGCACGGCCGCACCCGCATGCAGATGTACACGGGCGACGCCGACTGGACGATCGTCGACGCGGTCGCCAGGGCTGTCTCCGTGCCGGTGTTTGGGTCGGGCGACGTTGCCAGCGCGGCCGAGGCGCTGGGGCGCTTGCGCACGACCCAGGCGGCGGGCGTCATGATCGGGCGGGCCGCGATCATGAATCCGTGGATTTTCGGTCAGATTGACGATGCCGTACGCGGCCTTGCCGTCCGAGAGGTCGCGCCGGACGACCGCTTGCAGCTATTGCGCTACTTTCGTGACCTGCAGCGCGAGCGCGTGCCTGAACACGCCGTGCCAGGGCGCCTCAAGCAGTTGCTAGCTCGCATGACCAAGGGCTTCGCGCACGGCACGTTGCTGCGTGAGCGGGCGATGCGCGCCGCGACCACCGACGAGATGTTTGGCTGGATCGAGAGTTTTTTTGCCGCGTTGCAAACCGGCGGGCTGCACCAGTGGTGCGAGCGTGCCCGCGAAGGCATGTCGGGCCATGGACCCCGTATGATTTCGGCATCGGACCCGGACGGCGCCGAGGACCAAGCGGGCTGATCAGGCTTCGGTGGCAGCCGCCGCGCATGCGCCCGTGCCGCACTGCGGCAGTCCGCAACCACTGGCTATCGGCGTTTCGGGCTTTTCCTCGGCCTTTGCGCCCTTGCTCGTGTAGTCCGACGCGTACCAACCACTACCCTTGAGGTGAAACGTGCCGCCGGTAATCAGGCGCTCGCAGCCTGCATCGCAGCACACTGGGCACGGCGCACCTGCCGGTTCGGTGATGCGCTGGTGCAGTTCAAAGCGGTGGCCGCACGCAGTGCAGCGGTAGTCGTAGGCGGGCATGGATACTCCTGGCAAGCTGAGGGATGCGGAGGCCGCAATTGAATCGGTGCGGACAATGAAACGAAAATCGGCAGCCGCCGGCCTGTCAAGCAGGCTCGGCGAAGCTGCGACGATTGCTTGCGCTTTGAGTTTTGGCCTGCCTTCGTTTATCCTCGCGCCCCTTTGAGCGGCCCTCTGTGGGGCGGCGACGAATTTTTCCTTTGAGTTCCAACAATTTGAGCTTGCGCTGGCGCCGCGGAGTTGGCGTTCGGCGTCCGGCGCGGGATGGTGCGATGATGGCTCGGTGGTCGCAGAAAAGTGACATGCTGGTGCGGCTTTCCGGTCGCGTGCTTGTGGCCGCTGGCGCGCTGACGGCGATCGGGTGCGAAGGCGAACAACTTGCCGGACCGGCCGCCAACACGACCGCGATCGCCAAGCCCGCCGTCTGCGTCAAGGATGCCGACTGCCCAGCGTTCGAAAACCCGTGCCAGCTTGCGGTATGTACCGCCGGACAGTGCGTGGCCAAGGCGGCGGCGAATGGCGCCGCTTGCGATGACGGCAACGTCTGCAACGGTGACGACGCCTGTGCCGCCGGCGCTTGCAAGCCCGGCGAAAAGGCCAAGGAGTGCAACGACAACGACGCCTGCACCGGCGACACCTGCCATCCCAAAGTCGGCTGCATGTTCACGGCGCTCGCCAGCAAGTGCGACGATGACCAGCCCTGCACGCAAGACGCGTGCGCCGACGGCAAGTGCACCAACAAGCCGATCGACAGCGCCGGCTGTGACGACGGCAATGACTGCACCGTCGGCGACAAGTGCGCCCAGGGCAAGTGCACGCCTGGGTCGACCAAGGCCTGCGACGATGACAATGTGTGCACCACCGATTCGTGTGACCCGGACCTGGGCTGCGTAGGCAAGAACAACGAAGCCCCGTGCAGCGACAACGACGCGTGCACCAAAGGCGATGAGTGCAAGGACGGCGAGTGCCGCGCTGGCAAGAGCCCGATCAGTTGCGACGACGGCAAGCCCTGCACCGACGACAGCTGCAGCAAGCAAAAGGGCTGCGTGAACGCCAATACTGCGGATGGCAAGGCCTGCTCGGACGGCGACGCCTGCACTGACAACGACGGCTGCAAGGCCGGCAGTTGCGCCGCTGGCACGCAGCTCGCCTGCGGTGACGGCGATCTGTGCACCGACGACGGCTGCGACAAGAAGACGGGCTGCACCCACGCCAACAATACAACCAAGTGCGAAGACGGCGATGTCTGCAGCGAGGGCGACGCCTGTGCGAGCGGCAAGTGCGCACCGGGCAAAGCGAAGCTATGTGACGACGCCAACACCTGCACCGCCGACAGCTGCGACCCCAAGCTTGGCTGCCAGTTGGCCGCGACCGCTTCACCTTGCGACGACAGCAACGCCTGCACCAACGGGGACGTGTGCAAGGACAAAGCGTGCTCAGCCGGCGCCGGCAAGCCCAGCTGCGACGACAAAAACCCGTGCACCGACGACGCTTGCGACCCCAAAACCGGCTGCACCCACAGCAACAACGCCGCGGCGTGTGACGACGGTGACGCCAAGACCACCGGCGACGTCTGCGCGGCGGGCAAGTGTGCTGGCGCGGTCGCCAGTGACCCCACGCCAACCTGCGCGGCGTATTGCGAAGCGGTCAACGCGGCCTGCGGCACCACCGGCGCCAACGCGCAGTATGCCTCGCTGGCCGAGTGCACCAGCTGGTGCGCCGATCTCGCCATGACCTTCCCGGGCACGGCTGGCGACAAGAGTGGCAACACCATCGGCTGCCGCACCTACCATGCCAAGCTGGCCAAGGTTGACGCCACCGCCGCAGCGGCGCACTGCCCGCACGCCGGCAAGACCGGCGGCAACATGTGCGGCACCTGGTGCGAAAACTACTGCAGCCTCGCACAGATGAACTGCGCGGCGACGTTGGGCTACAAAAACCAGGCCGATTGCATGAGCACCTGCAACAAGGCGCCGGTCAATACCAGCGCCAACGACCAGAGCGGCTACAGCGTGCAGTGCATGATTGTCCAAGGTGGCCTGGCCTTCAATGACCCGACCATCTGCCAGAGCCTGTCCGTCGTCGACGGGGGCGTCGCCAAGTGCAAGGCGCCGCCCAAGCCGCAGACGGTCAAGGTCGGCACCAAGAGCTTCGCTTTCGACCCGGCCGATGTGACCATCAACGCAGGCGATTCGGTCGAGTTCGCGCTCGAGGGCTTCCACAACGCCGTAGAGGTCGATCAGGCGACTTGGGAAGCCAACGGCGAGACGGCCAAGGCCGGCGGCTTCAAGGTCGACTTTGGTGGCACGGCGACCAAGGTTCCCTTTGCCAAGGCGGGCGTCTACTACTACGTCTGCACGCCGCACGTCGCCAGCAGCAAGATGAAGGGCAAGGTCACGGTCAAGTAGCCGGGCCTTCGACGTGCTTCGCGGTGCGCGGACACGCACTGCTCTCGTATTTGACGTACGGTCGGCGCAGCGCAGCGGGCCATCCAGCCGGACCGCCGTAGCCGTCAATCGATACAGTGCCTTTGCGGCGCGACCGCGCAAATCAAATCTGTGGTTCGCATCGCGAGCTGTTCGGTGGGTTGCGCCAGGTCCTCAGCTACCCGCCGGGCAGGCTGCGCGTAGGCGCCCGTCCGCAGCGGCTTGAACTGGCTTGGATGGAGGCCGCTGGCCGTCCGCATGGCCCGCTGGCCGATCGCGCTCAGGAACGGCGGATCGACCAGCGGGTGCGCGGCAATTCGCGCGTCTACTTGGGTGATTGGGCGCAACGGAAGCCGATAGCAGGATGCGTCGATTCTGCTTGCCATGATTTGCGCACGTACGCCCGCAGGTCCTGGGCCGGACTATCGTAGCCGCCACCGCGAATCATCCGGTTGACCCACCAGACGTAGGAATTCTCAGGGTTGGTCTGGGGTTCGCCGTTGGCTGTCCCTGACAACTTCGGGTACCACAGACTGTCGTACTGGTCAGAGGTAAACTCCCAGACGTTGCCGATGAGGTCGGCGTGGCCATAGGGGCCCGCTTTGCCCTTGCCGACCTTCCAAGGCAGGCCCTCGCCACACCCGAAATAGCCATATTCGTTGAAGTTCGCCAAACCACAGGTGGGGCCTGCGTTGCCCCATGGGTATTTCGGCGTCGCTGCGATGCACGACGAGTCCTTGCCCTGCTCACACGCGCCGCGGGCGGCCATTTCCCATTCATGCTCCGTTGGCAGGCGCTTGCCAGCCCACTTGCAGTATTCTGCCGCCTGCTGCGAGGTCACGCAGTTGACAGGACGTAGGTCGTAGGTCGCGTCCGAACCGCTCGTATAGGTGCACCCCGCTCCGGAGGCCGGCTTGGACTTGCAGCCGCCCGCCTGGATGCATTGCCGGAACTTGAAATTGGTGACCTCAATGACGTCAAGCCAGAAAGGCGGCATCTTGACCAGGTGCGCCGGTGACGCATCAGCCGGGCAGTTCGCATCTTGGGCCTTGTTGCAGCCAACCGCCGCTGTACCAGCGGGAACCGGCAGAAAGCCCGCAGTAAACGGCAGGAACGAGCACATGCCGGCGCCGTCGCAGGCAGACTTCAGCGAGTCGTCGAAGCATGGCGTCCACTGCTGCTTGTTGGCAGCCTGGCAGCCCTTGAGGATATCGCAGAAGTCGACCGTGCAGTCGTTGCCATCGTTGCAGACCTTTTCGGTGGTCTTGCACACGCCAGCGGCGCATTTCTCGTTGACCGTACAAGCATTGTTGTCCAGGCAGGCGGTGCCGGTGAGGTCCTTGTGCGTACAGCCCGATTTTGAGTCGCATCCGTCGAGCGTGCACGGATTGCCGTCGTTGCAGTTGGTCGCCTGCAGACCGCCGCATATTCCGCCGGAGCAAAGGTCCACCGTCGTGCAAGCGTTACTGTCGTCGCATTTGCCGACCACGAACGTGAATTGGCAGCCTGAGACGACATCACAGGAATCCGCCGTACACTGGTTGCCGTCGGCACAGTCGAATTTCTTGCTGACACAGATGTTGTTCGCGCACGAGTCAGTCGTGCAGGCATTGCCGTCGCCGCAATCCTTGCCGTTACCCTTGCAGCCACTTAGCGTGCACTTGTCCCCGACGGTGCACGAATTCCCATCGTCACAGGACAGGCCGTCCATGTAGGTGTATTTGCAATTGCCGTTGACCAGGTCGCAACCGTCCACGGTGCACGGGTTGGCGTCGTTGCACTTCAAGTACTCACCGACCGCGCACTTGCCTGCTTCACAATAGCTCAGCGGCGTACAACTGACGCCGTCGTCGCACACGGTGCCGGAGTCCAACGGCGTATGAAGACAGCCGACGATCTTGTTACAGCTATCGTCCGTGCACGCGTTGAAGTCGTCGCAGTTCACTTTCTGACCCGAATCACACGTTTGAGGCGTTGAGCAGACCTCGTTGACGGTGCACGCATTGAAATCATTGCAATACTCTCCTTCCAGCCACAAGTTGACGCAGCCTTTCTTGGGGTCGCAGAAATCAGAGGTGCACACACTTTTGTCGCTACATTCCTTTAGCTGCATGCCGACGCAGTTGCCGGTCGCGCCACAGATGTCGTTAATCGTACAAGCATTTCCGTCGTTGCACTCCACGTTAGCCTTTGGCGCAAACTCGCATTTACCCGTCTCGCCGGGCTTACTGACGCAGGCCTCAGCGGTGCAGACATTGCCGTCGTCGCAGGTAAACGGCTCGCCCCCGCCACACTTGCCTTCGTCGCACTTCTCTTTGCTCGTGCACGCATTGCCGTCGTCGCAGAGCCCGGTCTTGGGTAAATGCTTGCAGCCCGCCTTGGAATCGCACGGGTCATCGGTGCAAGGATTGTCGTCATTGCAACTCTCCTGCGCGCCGCCGCCGCACTTTCCCTCAGCGCTGCACTTGTCCCCAGTGGTGCAGACATTGCCGTCACTGCACGGCTTGTCCTCCAGCACCGTATGCAGACAGCCCTTCGATGGTGCACATCCGTCCACGGTACAAGGATTACCGTCGTCGCACTCCTTGTCCTTGCTGCCGGCGTTGCACTTGCCGCCGTTGCATTCGTCGCCGACGGTGCAAGCGTTGAAGTCGTCGCAGGCCTGCGCGGCGATCGGCTTGTAAACGCACCCCGACTTGGGGTCGCACTCGTCGGTCGTGCAAGCGTTGCTGTCGTCGCAGCTCGTAAACGAGCCCTTGCAGGTACCCTGCTTGCATTGGTCGTTGGCGGTGCAAGGGTTCGCGTCGTTGCACAGCTTGCCGTCGGGCACTTCGCTCGACTTGCAGCCCTCGCTGGGCAGACAGGCGTCACTGGTGCACGCATTGTCATCGTCGCACCCCACTGGCACGCCCAAACAGAAGCCTTTGGCGCACTGGTCGCCGCTCGTGCACAAGCTGCCGTCGTCGCACTGCTTGTCGACAAAGCTGTGCTTGCAGCCAACCTTGGGGTCGCATGCGTCGGCCGTGCAGCTGTTGTCGTCGCTGCAAAGCGTCGCTACCGCCGCCATTTGACAGCCGGTGGTCGAATCGCAGGTGTCGATCGTGCACACAATGCCATCGCTGCAGTCCACAGTCGTGCCCTTGCAGGCGCCGTCGTTGCAGATGTCGGCTTTGGTGCACTTGCTGCCGTCGTCGCAGGGCTCGGTGTTCACGGTGACCTTGCAGCCCGACTTCTTGTCGCACGACTCGCTCGTGCAGGGGTTGCTATCGACGCAGGCGATCGCCGTGCCAGCGCAGCCCTTGTCGCCGCAGGCGTCGGCCTTGGTGCAAGCGTCGCCGTCGTCGCATACCGCACCCACAGCCGCTGACGTCGTGCACTTGCCCGCGTCGCAGCCATCTGCCGTACACGGGTCGCCGTCGTTGCAGAGCTTGGGCGCGCCAGACACGCAACTGCCCGCTTTGCAAGCATCGCCCTCGCTGCAGGCGTTGCCGTCATCGCACGAGCCGCCAATGGGCGTGAAGGTACAGCCCTTTGCGGGGTCGCAGGCGTCCTTGGTGCACACATTGTCGTCGGTGCAAGCCAGTACTGCAGTTGCCGCGCACGCGCTGGCTTTGCAGACGTCACCCGTCGTGCAGACGTCGCCGTCGTTGCACGCGCCGCCATCTTGGGGTTGGTGCTTGCAGCCGGTCAGTGGTGCGCACTCGTCCTTGGTGCACGGATTGCCATCGTTACAGCCAGTGGCTTCGCACTTGACGGGCGGCTCGGGTTCAGTTGCGCAACCAAAGGTCAACGCGACCAGCGACGCCGCGAGCCAGTTCCTGACACTGGCCACACCGAGGAGCGCGAGCTTGGACATGGCAATTCCTGTGCAGACAGAGTCTGCCCGGTGTGGGGGTTGGCAGTGACACAAAAACAACGAAGCAAAAGAGCGCATGACAGCCTCCAAGGCCCCGCAAAGTCAGGCTCCGACCGGCCCCTGGCGTCGCGAGGGGTAAGGTTGTGCACGCGCGGCCGCTGGGGACGTTCCGCTGCGAACGCAGCAAAGTTACCATCTCGCAGTGGCTCGCTCAACTGGGCAAGCAAACATGGGGCGCCGCAACCCCAGCGTCGGCGCCGCTGCAGCGAAGGGTCGCTTCACTCACAATTCCAAGGCTGTGGCCACATTTGGTTGACAGTTGCGCGCCGCAGCCCCTATATCGCGCGCCCCGCGCCGCAGCGGCGCCAACGGAAAGTTCGGATGATCGATAACGAAGTCTTGCGCAATGCCCTCGCGACAGTGACCGAGCCGGCCCTTGGCCGCGACGTCGTCAGCGCCAACCTGGTCGAGATTGCGCGCGATGGCGAGCAGGTGGTGGTTCGCTATGCCCCTCCGTCTGCGGCGCTTCCGCACAATGGCGCCGTGATGGAACTACTGCGTACCGCGGCCGCGACGGTCGCTAACCAACCCGTGCGCGTAGAGCTCGCACCTAGCGCCATCGCCGGGTCACCGTCCAGTCCACGCATCGGCTGCCTGCTGGGCGTTGGCGCCGGCAAGGGTGGCGTCGGCAAGTCGACGGTGGCCTCGAACCTTGCCGTCACGCTGGCCAAGGCCGGCTGCCGCGTCGGATTGCTCGACGCCGACATCTATGGACCTTCGGTGCCAATCTTAATGGGCCTTCGCGGCGCCAAACCGGCGGTCAATGCCGCACGCCAGATCGTTCCGGCGGTCGCCCATGGCGTCAAGACGGTGTCGATCGGCTTTATGGTGCAAGAGGACATGGCCGTCGCCTGGCGCGGCCCGATGGTCGGCAAGGCGGTCACCCAGCTGCTGAGCGACGTGGACTGGGGCGACCTGGACTACCTTCTCGTCGATCTGCCGCCGGGTACCGGCGACGTGGTGCTCAGCCTGTGTCAGGCCGCTGCGCTCGACGGCGCCGTGGTGGTGAGCACGCCGCAGGACGTCGCGTTCGCGGACGTGCTGCGCGCCGTGCGTATGTTCTCGATGCTCAAGGTCGATGTGGTCGGTCTAGTCGAGAACATGGCCTACTTCCTGTGTCCCGACAACGGCAAGACTTACGAGATCTTCGGCCCTTCCAACAGCGAGCGCCATTGCAGTTCGCACGACGTGCCGTTCTTGGGTCGCTTGCCCATTGAGCTGCAGGTGTCGCCGAGCGCCGACGCCGGTCTACCGATCGTTGTCGCGGAACCAAATTCCGATCTGGCCGTCCGCTACCGGGCGCTAGCCGCCGATTTGGCGCTGCGCGTCGTCCGCCGCAAGGCCGGTGCCGCCGCGCAGGCCAGCCTGGGGCAGGGCTTCTTCACCGTTCACGACTACACGCCGCCCGCAGCCAGCTGATCGCGGCAGCTGGTCAATCGAGCGCTTCGTCGTCCACGCGCGCATTTGCGCGCTGCCGCGGCGGCAGCATCGGCATGGCCGGCCCGGGCGCCGGATCGGGCAGCAGTTCGTCGTCGACGAGATCGGCAGCACCTGCTTCGACGTCGGCCGCCGGTACCGGCGCGGGCGCAATGCCCACAGGTCCGGCCGCGACATGCGGTAGACGCGGCAGCGGCGCCACCGGGACAGCGCTCAGACCCTCTTTGTAGAAACGAGCGGCGATTGGCACAGCGAGCGTCCCGCCCGTACCCTTGGGAATTGGCTTGCGGTCGTCAAAACCGAGCCAAACGCCGACGCACAGTTCGGCAGAAAAGCTGACGAACCAGGCGTCGCGGCCGCCATTTGAGGTGCCGGTCTTGCCGGCGAGCGGGCGGCCGGCCGATTGCGCTCCGCGACCCGAGCCCGTGCGAACGACCTCGCCCAGCATGTCGGTCAACTGCCGTGCGACGCCCTCGCCGATGGCAACCTGGCCCGGTGCTCGCGGGGCAGCCCACACATCTTTGCCGTGGCGATCGACGATGCGCGTGACCAGGATCGGCTCACTGAGGCGTCCGCCGTTGGCCAGCGTCGCATAGGCATTGGTCAGCTCGAAGGGCGTGACGCCGCTGGCCCCCAGCGCGAGGGGCAAGCCAACCACCAGCGGGCTGCCGATGCCAGCTCGGGTCGCGAAAGCCGCGATCTTGTCAGCGCCGACGCGGGATGCCACCTCGACCGCAATCGAGTTGATCGACTGCGCCAGGGCATCGCGCAGGCGATGGGCCTTGCCATCCCAGCCGCCAGAAAAATTGCGCGGTGTCCACGGTTTGCCACCCGCCGGATAGCTACGCTTCTCGTCCTTGAACTCGGTGTCGGCCGTCACCAGCCCCGCCTCGATCGCCGCACCGTAGGCAAAAGTCTTGAACGTGGACCCTGGCTGGCGCACCGCCTGCGTCCGGTCAAAGGGGTGCAGGTCGTAGTCGTCGCCGCCCACCAACGCGCGCACCAGCCGAGTTCGTGGCTCCAGCGCAACCAGTGCCGCTTGCGGCCCCATCTCGGGCGACAGCACCAACCCATCCTCGCCCGCTTCGCGCACCGACACCCGCACCAGATCGCCGCGGGCGAGCTGCATCGGCGCCTCGTCGAACTCGCGCTTGGTCGCACCGGCTTTCTTGGGCCGCCACACCTTGTAACGGCCGAGATCGTCGTCGAAAAGGAAGCCTTCACTGTTGCCTAAGCCCAACCGCCACGCCTTGCGCGCGTCGTCGTGGCCCAGCACGACGCCCAGCAGCACGGTCCCGGTCGCCGGCCTTTCGGGCTGGCTCGCCGCCAGCTTTGCCAATCCCTGTGCAATTGCAGCGTCGCTGTCGTAGCGCTTGATGGGCTCGCCGCTCTGTAGTTGCTGGTCGATGCGGGTCAAGCCCTCACGCACGGCGGCATCAGCTGCCCGCTGTAGCCCGATATCCATCGCGATCTCAACCCGATAGCCACCGGCCGCCAACTGTTCGCGACCAATCTTGTCGAGCACGAAACGGCGCACGCGCTCCCTGTACCACGGCCCGACCTCTTCCAGGCGTTCGCCTCGCGCCGTCGGCAGCGGCTGGGCCTCGGCTTTGGCCTGGTCTGCCGCCGAGATGTAGCCCTTCTGCTGCATCTGACCGAGCACGTAGCTGCGGCGCTGACGCGCGCGATCGGGATGGCGCAGCGGCGACCAGCGGCCCGGGCTGTTGACGACGCCGGCCAGCAGAGCGGCTTGGGCGACATCGAGCTCGGCTGCCGAGCGCTCAAAGTAGAAGCGGGCCGCCTCTTCAATGCCGTACCGGCCGTGGCCGAAGTACACCTCGTTGAGGTACAGGTCCAGGATTTCGTCTTTGCCCAGGCGCTTCTCAAGCTTGCGGGCCAGTACCAGTTCCTTGAGCTTGCGCAGCACCGTCTTTTCGCGGGTCAGAAAGCGCGTCTTGGCCAGCTGCTGGGTCAGCGTCGACGCGCCTTGGGCATAGCGACCGGTCGAGACGTCGATCCAAATGGCGCGGCCGATGCCGACGAAGTCCAGACCCGGATGGTCGTAGAAGGCCGAGTCCTCCGCGCAGATCATCGCAAAGCGAACGTTGGGGCCCATTTGCTTGCCCGGCACTACCGTGCGGATCTCGTCGCCAAAGCGGCCGACGACCTCGCCGCCAGCGGCATACACCCGCGACGATTCGCGAGCAATGCGCCGGTATTCCTCAAACGTGAACACCTCGGGTAGCGTGGCGTCGAGCCACAGGTAGCCTGCGCCCGCCACTGCCGCGGCCCCCAGGCCAAGCACGCAAAGCCACACCGCGATCTGCCGCAAACAGCCGCCGCGCGCCGGCGTCGTTGCGCCAGCCTTGGGGCGAACCGTGGGTTTGGTGGTGGTTGCGGCCATGGACCGATGATAGCGCAGCCATCGATCCGGGACAGTTTTGACTGATGCTGCGGGCAGGCTTGCGCACGCAGTTGCGTCAGGCCGGTAAATCGTGAAAAAGTCACGCCGCGGGCCGACTGCCCGCAAAAGGCCAGCGGATGCCCAACATCAACTGCCCACGCTGCGGCACCTCGTGGCCGCAGGCCTACCAGTTCTGTGGTCGCTGTGGCGGCCCGCTGCACGCGGCCAACCTCGCGCCCGCGGTCCCGATCTCGGCCATCCCGCCGCCGCCCAGCGGGCCGGCGCCACAGGGACCATTGCCGGCTGCGCGCATTCGGTTGGTAGTGCTGCGCGGCGCCGTTTCCGAAGGCGCATCGTTTGATGTTCCGGCCGGGCAAGCGGCCGTGGGCCGGCAAGGTGAGCTCGCCTTCCCCGGCGATGCGCTGCTATCCGCGCGGCACCTGGTGTTCGATCGCAGCCCGGAAACGCTGGACATCGTCGGCATCCCAGGGCCAAGCGGCGTATTTCGGCGCCTGCGCGAACCCACGCTGGTACGCAGCGGCGACGTTGTGTTTGCGGGCGAACAATACTTGCTGGTGCGCTCCGGCGATCATATTCCGCACGAGACGCCGACCGGCAACGACATCCCGATCGAGACATTCGGCACGCCGCTGCCCTCGCCGCGCCTGCACATCACCCAGTTGCTGACTGGCGGTCTGCCGGGCCGCGTCGTGTCGACGGACAAAGAGGCAGTGGCCGTCGGTCGCGACGGCATCGACCTGGCGTTTCCGCAAGATCGCTTCATGTCCGGCAAGCACATGCGCTTTGAGGCGACCGCCACCGGGCACATCCAGGTCATCGACGTCGGCAGCCTCAACGGCACCTTCGTGCGCGTCAACCGCTTGCCGGCCCGCTTGCACAAAGGCGACGAAATCCTGGTCGGTTCGATGCTCTTCCGCGTAGAAATCGACGTGGGCTGAGTTTGCCGTCGATCGCCTGCGAACTGCGGGACGCTACCGGCGCAGCAACATCTGGCGGGCCTGACACTTCCCAGGCCCGCGCGGCAGCTGTGGCTGGCTACTTCTTGGGCGCGGCGGCTGGGGCAGCGGCAGGCGCAGCGGGGGCGGCGGCAGGCGCAGCGGCCGGAGCGGCAGCGCCACCTTTTTGCGCGTCCTTCTCTTTGCGCTCTTTGACGCTTTCCTCCGCGAAAGCTTGCAGATCTTTCAGGTGCCGGTGAAAGCTGTAGCCGGCATACATCTGCAGCATCTTGGCCGTGGCGGCGTCGATGGCGCCCTTGCTGGCCTGCTCGTCCACGCTCTTGGCGTAGTCGGCACCCTCGGCAGCAATCGTCACCAGGTCAAGCAAGGTCAACGCATCGGGCGAGACGATCAGCTGCTGCACGGGCTTGACGCCCATCGGGTCCTTCTTGTCGAAAGCCTTGAGCGCCGCGACCGACGCCGGGTCACCAAGCGCGAGCAGGCAGCGGGCGGCAATCACGCGCTCGATGAGGCGCGGGCTGGACTTGAGCGAAGCCTCAAAGTGAGGGCGCACAGCGTCAATGCCGAGCGGCTTGATGCGGTTGCTGCACAGGCGGGTCAGCTCAAGCTTGCTGTCATTGCTGCCGTGCGGCTCGCCTTTGCCGTAAAAGTCGTCGTCAGGCAGCTTGGAAAGGGCAATCTTGACGCCTTCGGCACCCTTGTAGGTGGCGAAATAGCCAGCCGCCAGCCAGCGGTCGTCGCAGTTCTTCGATACCAGCAGCTTGTCGACAAAAGGTGCCACTTGGGCCCAAGCGGCCTTGATCTTCTCTTTGTTGGCGGCGACTTCTTCCCAGTCGATTGCAACCTGGATGGCGAGCTTGGCCGACTTCTCGTCGTCGGGGTGGCTCGAGGTCTCCAGGCGCAGGTAGGTCTCCAAGAAGTACAGGAACGCGTCGATCGAATCGGTCGCCTGGATGGCCGCCAGGTCCTCCTCTTTGACCGCGATTTCCTTGCCGTTGACCTTCATCTTCTGGTAGCGCGACAGGCCGTTGACGAGCGCGCGATTCGCCTCTGGGGTCTTCAGTCCCTTGAGGAAGGTCACGATGTCGGTCTTGGCGATGCCCTTGCTCAGCATCACTTCGGCACCAGCGATCGCCTCGACATCGAGCGCCTCGATCTCTTCGGGAGCGACGCGATCCTTGAGTTTGGCCAGCACGGCGTCCACAGGCGTGTCCGGCGTCAGGCCCTCGAAAGCCCAGGCCGCGACTTTCTTCTTGAGCTCCGCCACTTTGGCCGGCGCGAGCTTGCCTTCCTTGATCATCTGCATCAGCAGCGTCTTGGCGTGGCCCTGTTTTTTGGGGCCACCGCTCTGCAAGGCCTGGAACATCGGGGCTTCCAGCGCAGTCAGCAGTTCAACGCGATCGGCGGCCTTTTCCGAGATTGGCAGCACTTGCGAGGGCTGACCACCTTCGGAAACCAGGATCTCCAAGGCCTTGACGCGCAACTTGAAGTCGTGGTTCTTGTCAGCGACGTAGCGGGACATCTCTTCCCAGCCGGCTTCGTTGTTCATCCACAGGCGAAAGTTGTCTTCCGGCTCCGGCTTGCCGCAACCGGGCAGCGCGAGCGCCGCGACCGCCACCGCAGCCAGCGCCGTCCCGCGGCCGAAAAATCCCCAAGCCTGCTGCGAAACCACTCGAATCATTGCGTTCCTCCCACCTGTTGCCCCAACTATGGAGCTTCGGCGCGCATGTTGCCGGTCGGCCGGCGGCTCGACTGCGGGCGATTGGCGCACGGCGAGCCTCAGACGTGCAGGTCGCCTCGCGCGCGCCGACCGGCGAGCACCCCTTGGCCTCGCAGCGTTGCGCGCACGACGCTGGCGATGGTAGTACGATTGCCTTGCGCCGGCAACGGCCGCGAGAGCCGCCGGCGTGCGCGCGCGTCCGGCACCGCGGCGCGCACAATTCGGTCGGCGGCGGAGGCCAGATGGCAGTGGGCAAAGGGCCAGTCGGATCAGAGAAGGCTGCGCAGCAACTCCAATACCTGGAACAGCGCATTGAAATCATGCGGCGAAAATTCAACATGTACTTCAATGGGTTCGAGCGCATCCCCCCCAACGTCGAGTTTGACCAGCTCAAGCGTGAATTCCGCGAATTCGCGACGCAGGGCTTCTCGACCGGTCAAGCACGCTTCAAGGCGCAGAACCTGATCGCACGCTGGAACCTGCTCAAGAACATCTGGGATCGCGACCTGCAGCGCATGGAAGAAGGCAAATTCAAGCCCAATGCCCACCATGTTTCGCACAAGCAGGACAACCGCAACGACGCCATCGACGAATAGACGCCCCTACCGCGATCAGGCCACCGGCGACCACCCCGCGGCAACTTCGGCCGCGTTGCCTACCTCGCTGGCAGCCCGAGCTGTCGCTATCGCAGACTCGATGTCATGCAGCAGTTCGGCCAATCCCGTGCGGCGTGCTGCGGACACCTGCCTCGCGCCATGCCGCAGTGCGACTTCGCGCACCGTCGCCGGGTCAGCCACCACATCGCACTTGTTGACGACCACCAGGCGCGGCTTGGGCCCCAGCGCGTGATCATCCAAAATCGCCACCACGCTGCGCAACTGGTGCTCGATCGCGGGGTGTCCACCGTCCACGACCAACAGCAGCAAGTCAGCGGCCCCGGCCTCTTCTAGCGTCGCCTCAAAAGCACCGAGCAATTCCTTTGGTAGATCGCGGATAAAGCCCACGGTGTCGGTCAGCACCGCGTCGGTCCCACCAGGTAGGCGAATTCGCCGGGTGGTCGGGTCGAGCGTGGCGAAAAGAAGGTTTTCGGTAAAGGCGTCGGCCTTGGTCAGGGCATTGAGCAGGCTCGACTTGCCGACGTTGGA
>SXRM01000042.1 GCA_005792545.1 Pseudomonadota bacterium
ATGCTGGCGGGGCTCCATAACCCGCATACCACGTTCAGCCTGACGTGGCGGTTCCCTGCGCAAGACCATGCGCGCCCGATCACGTTCACAGCTCGTTGCCACGACTTCTTGGAGGTTCGCCCGGAAGAAGCGCGCTTACTTGAAGCCCTGGAATTGCCTTCTGCGCCGCGCATCCTCGATCTCGGCTGTGGCGTCGGCCGCCACTTGCGCAGGCTGCGCAATGCCCATCCGGCGGCACACCTCGTCGGTGTCGAGCAGTGTCCGGGCATGCTGGCGCACTGCCAGGCGACCGTGGCTGCGCCGGCCGACTGGTTCGCCAACCTCGACGACGCGCTCGCCGCGCAGCAGGGAGCCGCTTTTGACGCCATCTTGCTGCTCGGCAACAACTTGGGCATCGGCGGCGTGCAGCAGGACTGCGAGGCCATGCTGGCGCGGTTGGCCGCGGCGCTCGCGCCTGGTGGCGTACTGGTGATCGAGTCGATGCCGCCGCCGATGGGCGGGGGCGGGTACGGTCATGCGATGACGACGATCGAGGCGTTTGGCCAGACGGACGGGCCGTTTCCGTGGGGCTTTGCGACGTCGACTTGGTTGGCGGCGCGGTTGCGGGCCCTCGGCTTGCAGACCGAGGTGATGGCGAATAATGCGCCGGGGCCTGGGGTGTATTTTGCGGTGGGGGCGCGGGGGTGACGGTGCGGCGGTGACGCCGGTCGTTGACACAATTGGTCAAACCCTCGGGGCAAGCCACGCCTTTGCCACCGCAAACGGTGTAAGGGAGTACATCATGCGCATTCTACATACCGCGGACTGGCACTTGGGCCACACCCTGCGCGACCATTCGCGCGACGCCGAATTCGAAGCGTTTTTGGCTTGGCTGCGTCAAGTGCTGACGAGCGAGCGTGTGGACGCCCTCATTGTTGCAGGCGACATATTCGACGCGGCGATTCCACCGCCATCAGCGCAAGCGCAGTGGTTCGGCTTCCTGACCGACGTGTGGCGCGCCTTGCCCGGATTGCATGTCGTCGCCATTGCCGGCAATCACGACCACGCGCACCGCCTGCAGGCGTCGACGCCAGTACTTGATGCCCTAGGCCGGTTGCACGTGGTCGGCATTCCCGATCCGGCGCGGTGGGTCGTCGAATTGCCTGAGGTTGGCGGACCGGGTGCAGTTTGCGCTGTCGTGCCGTTCTTGCGGCCAGCGGATCTGCCTGTTCGCATGGATCCGGTGGCCGGCGTCGCTGCCATCTACGATCGGGCTTTCGAACAAGCGCGCCAGTTGCGCAAGCCGAGGCAAGCTATGCTCGCCACAGGCCACTGTTACATGGTTGGCGGCAAGATTAGCGAGCTATCCGAGCGGCAAATTCAGCGCGGCAACCAAGACGCATTGCCAGTGAACATGTTTCCGCAGGACGTCACGTATGTCGCGCTCGGCCACTTGCACTTGGCGCAAGCGGTCGGCAGCCGCGCGAATGTGCGCTATGCCGGTTCGCCGCTGCCACTGTCGGTGGACGAGTGGCGGTATCCGCATGCCGTTACTTTGGTGGAACTGGAAAGTGACGCAGTCCGCGATATCCGGCAACTGCCGGTGCCAAGAGCGGTCGAGTTTATGCGAGTGCCGGCCGAAGGCGCTGCGCAGCTGCCCGAGGTCGTCACTGCGCTCCAAAGCATGCCCGGCACCGAAGGCGCAGGCGACGGGGCGCTGTGGCCAGTGCTCGACGTTCATGTCCGCGAGGACCAGCCGAATCCTGCGCTGCGCAAGTCCGTGCTCGACGCAGCGGCTAACCGCGCAGTGCGAGTCGCTCGCGTGGTGGTTGTCCGAGCAGGCTCTGGTGCCGCGCTCGGCGACGACATTGGCGACGTGGCGGGCCTCGATGACCTGAACCCGGTAGACGTATTTGGCCGCAAGTGGCGGTCCGCGTTTCCTGCGGACCCCGATCAGGCGACCGTTGAGCGGTTCAGACACTTGCTCGCGCTGGCCGGCGATCCGAAGGCTGCCGATGACGACAGGGCAAAGAGGGTTCTGCCGCAAATGCCTGCACACCCGACCAACGCCTCGCTAGCAGCGATGGAGGACTAGACCATGCGCATTTTGTGCATTCGCGGCGAGAACTTGGCCAGCCTCGCCTCGTTCACTGTGGACTTTGAGAAAGAACCGCTGGCATCGGCGGGCCTATTTGCCATCACGGGCAGAACTGGCGCGGGCAAGAGCACGCTGCTCGATGCCGTTTGTGTGGCCTTGTACGACCGCACGCCGCGGTTGACAGACGTTGGCGGCGTCGAAATCGTTGACTTGCCTGGCAACGACGCGGATGGGGCCCGTGTCGGCGCCAACGATGTGCGCACAATCCTGCGCCGTGGCGCCGGTCGGGGCTGGGCGAAGGTTGATTTCATTGGCACAGATCGACTGCGCTATCGGGCGACTTGGACCGTGAACCGTGCCCACGGCCGGCCTACGGGGGCGCTGCAGCACCAAATACTTGCCTTGCACCGTCTGGATGACGCCGGCCAGCAATTGGAAGCGCTCGGCGGACCTAAGACCGAAACCCTAAAGAAAATTGAAGTGCTGGTAGGCCTCAGCTTTGAGCAGTTTCGGCGCGCCGCGTTGCTGGCTCAAGGAGAATTCGCGGCGTTCTTGCGCGCCAAGCCGGCACATCGGGCCGATCTGCTCGAGAAGATGACCGACACGGGCATCTACGCCGAGGTGTCGAAGCAGGCATTCGCCGAAGCGAAGTGGTGGAACGACACCATCAAGGCTGCCCAAGAAGAACGCAACGACTTGCAGGCGATGTCGAGCGACGACCGCCAGACTCTTGTCGACGAAACCAGCGCTCTAGCTGCAGAGCGCACCGAAGTTCAGAAATCGGAAGGCTCAGCCCGGGCGGCTTTGCAGTGGTACGAACGGAGCAACGAATTGCAGCAGTCGGTGTCTGCGGCGCAAGAAACTCTGCGCGTGGCCGAGGCCAGTCTGGCCGACAGTGCCGGCCTTGCGCGCGAGCTACAAATGGCGGAACAGGCCGGGGCACACCGCCAAACCTGGTCGAACGTGAGCCGGTTGCGCGGTGAAGTGCGCGACGCGGTGACGCTGGTAGAAGCGGCAGACGCGGGAGTCAAGGGCGAGCAGGCCAAACTCGACATCGCGCATGGCGAACTCGATCTCGCCGCCAAAGGGGTGACTGCGGCAGAGACGGCTTGGACTGACGCGCAGCCCCAGCTGATTGCAGCGCGGGCCCTCGACGAGCAGTTGCGCATCGCGAATGAAAGCCAAACGCGGGCTCGGCAAGTTAGCGAGGCGAAAGACACGGCCCGCCGCACGGCCGAGAGCGACCAGCGGCAAGCCGTTGGCGAACTTGGCAAAGCCGAGCGAGCGCGCGATGAGGCGGTCCAGTGGCAAAATGCCAATACGCTTCTGGGCCAGTTAGCGGGCGGTGCAGCCGGCTGGATTCCGTCGCTGGACGCCGCCGTTTCTGCGCACAACGAGCGTAAAGCCTCGGCGCATGAACAGCCCGATGCCGAGACGGCGCATGCGGCTGCGGCTTCCAATGAAGC
>SXRM01000390.1 GCA_005792545.1 Pseudomonadota bacterium
CCTGAGCCTGAGCCTGAGCCTAAGCCTGACATCTGACGCTGACGCTGACCCTGAAATCCGACCCATACCGATAGGGCGGGTCCTTGTGGCCCGCCGCGTTGCCAGCCATGCCGGCAGCCGCCGTCAAGACAGCGGGGGACAAGCCCCCGCCCTACGGATTTCGACGGCACCTCAATCAGTTGGGCAACCGCGTCTCCGCAGTCGCCCAGTCCAGGTAGGCTTCCCACACCCGATCAGCGGGCAGTTCGACCATTTCGGGCACGGTGTACGGGTGCACCTCGCGCAGCGCGGCCATGCAGGCCTCGACCTGGTCGCGGGTGGTCTTGATGACCAGTAGCGTCTCGGGATCGCGCTGGATCTGGCCCTGCCAGCGGTAGGTGCTGAGCACGCCCGGAATGGCCGAAACGCAAGCGGCGGTCCGGCTGGCGATGAGCGCATCGCTGATGCCTTGTGCCGCGGCCGGCGGACAGCTGCTTAGGATCACGGAGAGCATGGCAAGCTCCTACAAAGTACGCCGCCAGTCCTGTGCAGCCAGCAGCCACACCGGGGTGCCGCAGTAGCGGTCGCCTTCGGGGCAGATGGGGCGCACGCCGGCCGCAAACCGCACGCTACACGGCGGCAGCAGGTGGCGCCCAATTGCCGGCTCAGCGGCGCGGATCTGCTCCGCTTCGTCCAGGCTGGCGCGCCAGATTTCTTCCTGGGCGTTGTAGCACAGGCGCATCGCGTGCTTGTGGCGCAGCGCCTGCAGGTCGGCAGACTCCGAAAACCGGATGCTGACCGCGTTGGGCAACAGGTACGCCTGCCATTGCGGGTCGACGCCTAGCCCGCGCAGCTGGCCGATCGCCGCCCAGGTCTGCTCCATCGACGTCGCGTAGGCCTGCGCGACCGCGCCGCCGGCCTCTGCCACCAGCTGCGGCACCACGTAGTCGGGAGCTTCACCCAGGTAGCCGAGCAGCATCGGCCGCGATCCCGGCGCCATCCGGTGGCGTTGGTCCTGGCTGTCGGCGGCGTGCGACAGTTTCTTGGCAAACAGGTAGTGCGCCGCGTGCAGCGCCCGGCCGAGCTTCTGGTGGACGCCCGTCTGCAGGCTCTCGCCCCACAAGGGATTTTGCGCGGGATCGAGCGCCACGCCGATCGCCGCTTCGTCGCTCAGATCCGCCCGCGGCATGCCCAGCACCAGCCGCACCGCGTCCGCGACCCGCCGCGGATTGTCGGCAAAGCGGTCGACCAAAAGCGACGTGCGCGATCCCAGCTCAGCGTCGAACTCGGCGACCATCCGCCGCTGGCGGTCCAAGTCCAGGCCTTTGCTCTGGCGCAGCGCCGCCGGCAGCAGGTCGTGCGGCAGCGGTTCCACTTCCAGGCGACCCAGCAGCGGATCCAGCTGCAGCGCCTGCCGGACCATCTCGCCGACCACGTAGCGGGTCTCGGCCGGGCAGTCGGGCTCCTCACAGAGGCGCCAGTAGCGCAGCAGCGTCACCAGCGAGATCGTGTGCACCATCCAGGTGTGGGTGGCGACCGGCAGCACGTACCGGGCCACCTCTTGCGCCCGCTTGTGGATGGCCGGCAGCCACTTCTCGGGCTTTTTGCCGCGCGCCTTGAACACCTCGAAGTAGCGGGCCTCGGCGTGCGGTTCCAGTAGGCAGATCAGCTGCTTGTAGTCGGCCAGTTGCCGATCGATGCACGCTCGATAGACGGCGTCGGCCTGTGGCGGCAGTAGCGGAATCGCGGCCCGCTCTGGCTTGACCTCGACGTAACGCTGGCTGACCTGCTCGCTGTTGTAGAAGGGGTGGCTGTGCAGTGTGCTCCACACCAGCTGGCGCGACACGCCGTCCAACGCAAACGACAGGTAGCCGTGCTGTAGCGTCGTGTGGTGGCCGGCCTTGTAGGTCGAAGCGGCAATGCGATCGCGCAGTTCGATGCGCGCTTGTTGCTTGTCGGCCGGCAGGCCCACGCCCGACACCTGATCGACCGTGAGCACCCCGGCGCCCGAGTAGCAGGTGCGCGCAGCCGCCACCGCCTGCTCGTAGGGCCGCTCGAAAGCCGCCAACAGCTTGATGCGCGGCGCGACCACCAGCGGACTTTGCGGTTGGGTAGAGAGCGGGTTCACGCAACCTCGTTGGGGTCGGGCAGCAGCACGCCCAGCGCCACCAGTTCGTCGGCCGTGAGCTTGCGTGCCAGCCCCGGCGGCAGCGCCGGATCGAGCCACAGGTTGGCGATGCGCTCGCGGTGCAGCGCCACGACCGCCGCGCCGCACGCCGCCACCATGCGCTTGACCTGATGGAATTTGCCTTCGCGCAACACGATCCGCGCCGTGCGGTCGGTCAGCAGCTCCAGGCCAGCCGGCTGGCACAGGGTGCCGTCTGCGAGCGCGATCCCGGCCGCAAAGCGCGCCTGCGCATCCGCGCACAGTTGCCCGTCGAGCGTGGCCAGGTACGCCTTTTCGACGTGGCGGCGCGGGTGGGTCAGCGCATGGTTGAGCCCGCCGTCGGTCGTCAGCAGCAGTAGGCCGGTGGTGTCCTTGTCCAGCCGGCCGATCGGCGCCAGATCGCGGCGGCG
Organism: Pseudomonadota bacterium; assembly: GCA_005792545.1. Taxonomy (GTDB): domain Bacteria; phylum Myxococcota_A; class UBA9042; order UBA9042; family UBA9042; genus SXRM01. Next base: position 2,557 of record SXRM01000390.1, read on the forward strand.
CAGATCGGCGGCGATGCAGTCCATTACCGTTGGACCATTGCCGGTCTCGGTTGAGGTCACCACGCCAAGCGGCTTGTGCAGCATCAACACCAGGTGACCGGGCGGGTCGAGATCGGCGCCCCGTAGCCGCACGCGATCGCGGCCGGGCACCACTTGGGCGCCGCCGTCCTTGACCACCCGACCGCCCACCTGGACCAGCCCGCCGGCGATCCAGCGGGTCGTCTGCGTGCGTGGGGTGCCGGAGGCCTGGCTGACATAGCGGTCGAGGCGCATGGCGCGCAGTATCACCGCCCGCGCCCAAACGCGCTACGGGTTGACAGTAGGGGTGCGATTGGGTTAGATTTTTGCCCCCGCGCTGGTGGCCAACGTCGCCAACGTGCGGATAATTCAGCGCTTCTGCGTGCGTCTGTCGCGCAGTTCCTTTTCGTCGCCGCTGGCGACTGCGCCGTGTGCGCCCCAGGTTCCGCCATGTCCCGCGTCTGCTCGATCACTGGAAAGCGCCCGCTGGTGGGCAACCGCGTCAGCCACTCGAACATCAAGAGCAAGATGCGGCAGCTGCCCAACCTGCAGCTCAAGCGCATCTACGTGCCAGAGTTCAACACGGTGGTGCGCATCCGCCTGTCGGCCCGTGCGCTGCGCTCGATCGCCAAGCTCGGTTTTGTGCAGTACTGCGAGCAGAACGGCATCGCGGTGCGGCACATGGGTGAGCACGACCACGATCACGACTAGCTGATCGCCGCGCGCAGCCCGGGTTTGACCTGCGCGAACTGACCGCTATCAGCCCCAATGCGACCGCCACCGGATCCTGACCGACCGGACTTGCCCTTGCACCGCGTGGGGTCAGGCCCGCGGACGCCCAGGCCCGCCGTGCAACCTCTCGACAACCTGACCCAGCCCCGCGAAGCCGCCGACGACTATGCTGCCTGGCTGGCGCGGTCGCCCACGCCCTTTCACGCGGTCGCCGCTTGCGTTGCCCAGCTGCGGGCGGCCGGCTTCGCGGAGCGCAGCTACGGCGGCAGCTTTGCGACCGAGCCCGGCGAGCGCATCTACGTCGTCCATCCCGACGCCAAGTCGCTCATCGCGCTGGTCATCGGCAGTCGATCGCCCTGCGACACCGGCTATGCCCTGGTCGGCGCCCACACCGACAGCCCCGACCTGCGCCTGCGGCTCAATCCCCTGGGCGAGGCTGCCGGAACCGTGCAGTTGCACACGCAGTTCCACGGAGGCCTGATTCGCCGCAGCTGGCTCGACCGGCCGCTGGCGCTGGCGGGCGCCGCCTACCACGTGGTCCGCGGCAAGGACGGTCGGCCGCGGTTCAACGACCTGACCGGTCTGCCGGTGGTGACGCGGACGCTGGTGCACCTGGATGCGCCGATCGCCATTATCCCCGACGTGGCGATCCACCTCGATCGCGACAAGAACGACAAGGGCGCAGTCAACCCGCAGACCATGCTCAACGCCGTGCTGGCCTCAGGCGACGGCAACACCGAAGAAGTGCTGGCGCTGCTGGCCAGTCGCGCTGGCGTGGACTTCGCGGAGCTCGACGGCTTTGACCTGCACCTGGTGCCGGCCGTGGCTCCGCAGCGCGTCGGCCTGGACCGCTCGCTGGTGACGGGCGCGCGGCACGACGATCTGGCGATGGTGTGGTGTGGGCTGCAGGCGCTGTGCGACTCGGTCGATCGCGACCCCAATCCGGTGCGCACCCGCGTGGCGGCGTTTTTCGACGCCGAAGAGACCGGATCGCTCACTTCGTCTGGCGCCGCCTCGTCGTTCCTGCGCGACGTGCTGGTGCGGGTGGCGCGGCGGCACACCGGGACCCTCGACAGCACCGATCCCGAGCAGGCGTTTGCGCACACCTTTTGCATCAGCGCCGACATGGCGCACGCATGGCATCCCAATTTCCAGGATCTGCACGACAAAAAGCACGCGCCGCGCATCAACCAGGGTCCGGTCATCAAAGCCAACGCCAGCGACCGCTACGCCACCACAGGCGAGACCGGCGCCGCGTTCGTGGGCCTGTGCGAGGCGGCGGGGGTCAACGTCCAGGACTTCGTCATCAAGCAGGACTTGACCTGCGGCACCACCATCGGGCCGATTACGGCGGCGCATCTCGCGGCACGCGTTGTCGACGTCGGCTGTCCGATGTGGGCGATGCACTCGGCGGCAGAGACCTGTGGCGCGCGCGACCTGGAGGCGATGGTGCAGGTAATGCGGGTGTTTTTTGTGGGCGGGTGAGGCTATGCGTAAGGGTTGACCACCCGCACACCCTCAATGACCCGGTTGGGCTGCAAGTCCTCGGAATAAAGTACAGAACAACCAGCGCCAGCGGCCGCGCGCACAATCAGGGCATCCCAATGGGATAGTGACCCGAGCTGGCTCAATTCGAGCGCGGAGAGCACCAAGGCCGTGTCCGTCACGATGACATGAAACGCCGAAAAATCACGAACGCGCTGCAGCGCAACCGTTGGCAACAACCGCAAACGGCGCACGGCGACGTTGTAGTATTCGACTAGCACCTGGGTCGAGAGCACTCCATTGCCCGCGCGCGCCGCAGCGACCAACAACTCCTGGCTGCGTCGCTGCTTTTCTGCCGCATGCGCGACGTCGGCGTAGACCAGGACGTTGGTATCGAAGAACACGCGGGTCATGGCGCGTCCAAGTCACCGCCAGCGACAACGCGGCCGTCGTACCCGTCTGTGCGCCGCCACTTGTAGCCATCAACTACGTTGGCGGGCTTGGCTGCCCAGCCGGCCTGTAGTCGTTCCGCCAAAGCCTCGCCGCGGTCTTGACCGGCAACGGAGCACAGGAATTCGCGCACCAGCGCTTGCACGCTTTTGCCCTGCGCTTGGGCCACGAGGCGGGCGCGGGCGATGGTGGACTCGTCGACGCTTAGGGTCAGGTTGGTCATCTCGCACCTCCTGCACACAGGTTATGTGTGAAATGTGCTCGCGTCAAACGCAGGCGGGTCAGCGCCGCTGGGCGTGCACGATCGAATGGACTGACGACCGAGCACGCCGCTTGCCCCTTTGGCCCGCTGTGCCAGCATCCGTCTGACTCAGGACGGCGGGTCTAACCGTCCAACCCGGAGGTTTCATGCGTTTCGCACGCTTGGCATCGCTCCTGTTGTTCCCCTCAGTTGGCCTGGCCGCCGACCTCACACCGAAGTCCCTGGTCGGCACGTGGTCGTTCACCGAAGAAATCGAAACCTCGCAGTGTCCGGGCACCTAGCGGCAAGATGTCGTCGCGTATCAGTGGGTCATTAGTGTCACCGACGGTCGCGTTACTGCAACGCCTGTCAGTCGCGAGGGCGCGATCGCGCATACCGGCAAATTCTCCGATGCGGGACCGCTATACCTGTCCGGGGGCGACAACGCGAACAACTCGTCCGTGTGGTTGACGTGGCGCGGCACCACAATGTCGGGATCGCGTCTGTATTCTAGGGCAACTGCCAATCAATCCAGTGTCACCATGGTTTGCGCGGTCGCCAGTAAGATTGAACTCAAGAAGCTCTAGCAGGCGAGCCCGATTGGCGCTCCCGTTGCGCCTGCCGGTTGGGCCTCTACGCCCTAGGATGAAACCGGTCATACACCTCACGCAACCGATCGCGTTGCACGTGGGTGTAGATCTGCGTGGTGCCAATGTCGGCGTGCCCCAAGAGCGCCTGCACGGCCCGCAAATCCGCCCCGCCGGCCAGCAGATGCGTGGCAAAGCTGTGGCGGAGCTTGTGGGGCGAGATCGGCTTGTCGATGCCCGCTTCGCCAGCGTAGCGCTTGACCAGCTTCCAGAACCCCTGACGAGTCATGGCCTTGCACTGGCTGGTCACGAACAGCGCTTGCGGCTGCGGTCCGCGCTTGCCGCGCTGGCCGATCCGCACCAACACCGGCCGGGCAAACTCCAGGTAGGTCAACAGGCCCGCCCGCGCGACCTCGCCAATCGGCACCAGGCGCTCTTTGCGGCCCTTGCCGACGCAGCGCAACAGGCCCCGCTCCAGGTCCAGGTCGTGTAGCGTCAGGTGCACCAGTTCGCTCACGCGCAGTCCGGTGGCGTACAGCGTCTGCAGCATCGCGGTGTCACGCACCGCGCGCTCGGTGCCGCCGCCCGGCACTGCCAGCAGTCGCTCGATTTCGTCGCGGCTCAGTACCTCGGGTAGCCCCGGGTTCCACTTGGGTGTGTCGAGCAGCGCCGCCGGATTGTCGCGCACGAGGCCGCGGTCGAGCAGCCACGCGCAGAAATTGCGCAGCGTCGACAGGTGGCGAACGATGCTGCGCGGCTGCAGGCCATCACCGTGCAGGTCTGCCAGGTATTCGTGCAGCAGGTCGCGGTCGAGGTCGGCGACGTCGTCGACACCGTGCTGATCGTCCAGGTACACGATAAAGCGTTTTAGATCGCGGCCATAGGCTGTCAGCGTATTGCCGGCCATGTTGCGCTCGAGCTTCAAGTGCCGCAGGTAGCGCTCGACCGCTGGCTGCAGCGCGCCTGGGCTTGGCGGCGGCGCGGCGGGCGCTGGCACCAAGTGCAACGGTGGACGGCCGGCCTTGGCTTGTCCTTTGGTTGCAGGCGGTTGGGTGAGTTGTTCGGTTGGGCGTCGCATCATGTGGCGATCGTGCCGCAGATGCGGGGACCGTCAAATTCTTGCAATCCCTTGCGCCGATCGTGGGTTGCGATCCGCTATCCACAGGCCGGGTCTTGCCTATGGATTTCGCAGCTTGCGGGCGCGGTCGCTCAGCGTCTCGACCAACGCTAGCGCAGCGCGCGGACTCAGCGCGTCGAGGTCCACTTCGGCCAATTCATCCGCTATCGCCTGAAGTTGCGGATCCACAGTCGCGCTCACAGCGCCCTCTGCCGGTACCGGCGGCGCGTCGTCAAAAAGGTCCAGTTGTCGCGTCGCCAGGGCTTGCAGCACCTCGTTGGGCGTGCGGCGACCGGCGCGCTCGAATTGCTCCAGGAGCTTACGGGCGCGGTCGACCACCGCCGGCGGCAGGCCCGCCAGCCGCGCCACGCTGACGCCGTGCGATCGCGAAGTCGGACCCGGCCGCAGGCGGTGCAGGAACACCACGTCGTGGCCGACTTCGCGCACCGCGACGTGGACGTTGCGCAGACCGCCCAAGCGGTGCGCGAGGTGGGTCAGCTCGTGGTAGTGGGTCGCGCACAGGCACAGCGGCCGGGTCTTGTCGTGCAGGTGCTCGACCACGCCCCAGGCGATCGCCAGCCCGTCCCAGGTCGAGGTGCCGCGGCCGCTCTCGTCCAGCACCACCAACGTGCGCGGCGTGGCTCGGCCCAGGATCTCGGCGGTCTCGCGCATCTCGACCAAAAACGTCGAGGCGCCCTGCGCGATGTCGTCGCCCGCGCCGATGCGCGTCAGCACCGCGTCGCACACGCCAAGGTGCGCGACCTCAGCCGGTACGAAGCTGCCGATCTGGGCCAGGATCGTGGCAAAGCTGCCCGACCGCTGCCCTCCGCGCCAGCAGTAGACCAAGGGCCGCCAGCCGCCGTCACGGTCCGCGAGCGGTCCCTCGATATGCGCGGCGGCGTTGCG
>SXRM01000391.1 GCA_005792545.1 Pseudomonadota bacterium
GCAACTTCAGGGACAATGCGAGCGCACAGGTGCACACAGCGCCAGAGGCCAGCGCCAGCTCGGTAACTACAGCGCAGCCCGACTCCACTGGCGACCGGACTGGCATCCCATCGCTTCGTGGTTATGAATACACCCTCTTACAAACCACCTATCAATGAAAACTACAATTTTCTGGCGTGTCACCCTGTACCGTCTAATGTTTCGCTCCCGACCTGCGTCCCGTCCCGCTGCAACAGTTGAGAATTGAATGACAATTCGAAGCCTGCCACCAACAACCTTTCTCGAAGCACGGCGCCTTGGCCGGATGAGTCAAACGATCGCGGGCGAGTTTGCCGGTGTGTCGCGCCAGGCGATCGGAGCGCTGGAACGCGGCGAACGCTCGCCAAAGGTGGATGAGCTGCTGCGCCTAAGCTCTCTGTATCGGGTTCGTCCAGAAGCGTTGCTCGCTGGGCGCCGGCTCATCGATCTTCCAACGGCGTACGGAATCGTTGCGTTTCGCGGCGGTGATGGCGAGCTCGACAGCCACGACGACGTCGAGTTGACCCTGGCCGCTCAATCGTTGTCGGATTGGCCCGCGCTGCGTGTCCTACCCGACGTCTCAAGTTGCCAGACAGTTCTGGAGCAGTGCGCGCGGGTCCGCCAGAGCGTGGGCCAAGCTGCGGGCGCATTCGACCCCTTCCGCGCACTTGGAAGCTGGAACGTGCTCGTCCGGTTCACGACGCTCGTCAAGGTCGATGCGGCCATTCTGCATGGAGAAGGCCGGCGTTGCTGCGCGGTTCTAGTCAATTCCGACCAACCAGACGACCGGCTGCGCTGGTCTGCGGCACACGAGCTGGCGCACCTTGTCCTCAGGCACGACGGGTTCGATCGCGCGCACGTGGACTTGTTTGGCGCGCCAAAGTCGCAAGATGACAAGGATGCCGACCAGTTTGCCGCAGAGCTACTCTTGCCCGCGGTCGAGCTTCTGGGCGGGGTTATGCAGAAAACAGCCGTAGTGACGTTGGCCGATCGTGTCTATGAGCTTTCGGTTGAGTTCGAGGTCAGCTACGCGGCGATGGCGGTACGGTTGGGGCAACTCGGGGTCGTCACGCCCACTGCAGTTGAGGTGTTGCGCAAGGAGCGCCCAACAGCGCTGGAGGCACGATTGCTGCTGAAGGCAGGTAGATCCAACAAGTTCCAGGCCGAGGATGCATTGCCGACGCTAATTGAGAGGTTGGAGGCGGAAGGGCGTCTGACGCCCGGCTGGCATCGCGAATTCGCATGTGGGTGGAGACACTTGCGCGAATTGCAGGCCGCAGCCGTGGCGGCGTATCTGTCGACCGTTCCCGCGGCACATCGCGCATCCAGCGTCAACCAGATTCACGCAGAAGTCGCCACGTGGCTCGCCGCGACGTGGCCGTGCACTTGGTGAACGCTGGCATCGCGCCATCGCTGGCCAGGCCACCCCTGCGCTTGCCGTAATCAGACTATGAACCTCCGCTGCGTCCAGATTGCCGTGGGCGCCAAACTCAAACTGGCGAGACTTCAACGATGTCCATCTACGAGGCCCTTGGTCAGCTTGAGCATCGCGACGACGACCTTGCTCAGGCGGTGCGCAGCGCAAAGGTCTGCGAGAGCATTGACTTACAGTGCACAGCCGTGCACCTGCGGACACTCGCTGAGCGCATCGTGCGGTCAGTTGCAGGCACCCTCGCCGCGCCACACGGGTCGCTTTACGAACTGTTGCAGTCTGCCGCACTGCTTCAAGCACTCGCGGGCCATGACGCTGCAAAGGCAGGTCTTGACGTCTTGCGGGTTGAGGGCAACAACGGCGCACATGGCCGCACGATCACACAGACTGCCGCCGATCTATTTGCGGCTGCGGACACTGTGGCTGACTGGTGGCTGTCGCGCGACCGAAGTCACCCACTTGGCCATCGACCTGTGCCAAAGGCGCACGCGAACGCGCATGACGGCACAGGGATGGCGCCGCCCGACGAGGCCGACTTTGGTATCTACTTGATTCGCCGGCAGAACGACACCACCGTTGTTCGACTCGCCGACGATGGGCTAATCGTCTTGCGTCGAGACGTGCCGCTGCTGCTGTTCGGCTGCGGCGATCAGCTCTGGGAGTGGGAGCCAATCGAGGTGCGGGCAGCCGTCTCACACATCGACGACCTCGAAGACTATTGGAACGCTCGCGACGGCGAAAGCGAAAGCGATGTTTTGTACGTCCCGGTACCCGACGGCCGGTTCGTCAATGTCGGCGATGGGCGCCACATCGAATCCGACTTGCCGCGGTCGTCGTCGCTCGGCAGGGCAATCCCCCTGGCTTCCCATCGCGATGGCACCCCAATGGGCTGGATTCGCAGCATTCGGCCCGTGCCCGCCATCGGCCGATGGATGCTGGTCATGGAGGAGGACCACGCCTATCACGGCGGCGCGCATTCCAACTGGGAGACCCGGTTTTGGGCCGCAGACGCTCGGACGGGGCATCGAGTTGACCTGGTGCCAATGCTGGCACAGTGGTGTGGTACCCGGCCCGAGTTGCATGCCCAAGCCAGAGTGCTTTGGCGCGAGGCCCGAATTGCGGACGAAATCGAGACCGAAGTTGCCGACGTTCCGAAGCAACTGGAGCTGACAGCCGCGCGTTTTGAGATTGGCCCCGACGGGCGACCAGGGTTGCAACTGCAGTTCACGGGCGACGAATGCTCCGCCGCATCGGACGGTCGCTGGAGCAGCTACACGCGATCTGCGCTTGTGTTCACCTCAGAAGTTCCTCCGTTCCTTGCTGGCTGTGACGGCCTGCCATCGACCCTGACTGGTTGGTTGGCGGAGAACCTCGGCGCGGTCACTGGATGGTCGCGACTTGACCACAGCATGGAACGACTGCTCCTTGCCAGACTTGATCATCCGCCTGAGGGCTGGTGACCAAAGGGCAAGCAGGCGCAGCAAGAAAAGCGCCGCTGCGCTCGCCAAGAATTGGTACCGCTGGGTGATTTCGGGGGTGGTGGAGGTGCCGTGACCGTCAACCACCACCCGCCTGCACCACCGCCAGCCACGTCTGCAACCAGGCCTTGCCCGCTGCGCCGCCGGTTTCCCAATCGCGCTCGGGATGGAATTGCACCCCCAGCCAAGGCCGCTCGCGATGTGCCCAGGCCTCGATCGGCGTCGGCGCGCTCTTGGCAACGGCCACCAACTCATCCGTCATATGCGCCACTTGCTCGCGGTGGCTCTGCGCGCAGGGTTGTGCCGTCGTCGCCACGGTCCAGTAGGGCCGCAGCCACCCGGGCAGGTTGGCGGGCAACGGTTCGATGGGCACGAGGCCGCTGACCTTGGGTCGGTCGCCGTAGCTGCTCCCTGCCACGGCGCCGCTGCCATCGATCGCCTCCAAGCTGCCCCCGAGCGCCAAGGCCGCCGCCTGCATGCCACCACAGACCCCGAGCACCGGCACGCTAGTGCCTCGCAGCCACGCCGCAAGCCAGGGCAAAAAGGCGGCGTCATAGGCACCGAACGGGGTACCCTGCGGCCCCAGCACTACGCCGGCGACGTCGACCACGCTTGCCGCGCCTGTGCGAAGCTCCGCAAACGCCAACGTCTTCACGGTCGCTTGTGGCGCCAGCGCAGTCAGCGCGTTGGCAATGCCATTGCAGCCCGCGCGTTCACCTGGGTCGAGGTTGAGATTGACGATGGCGATCTGCACGCGCAACGGCTACGGCTTCCACACCGCCCGCGACACCCCGGTCTGTGCCGCGCTGTGCAGGAACTCGGTGTACAAGTCGGCCACTTTTTGGGTGGTGAAAATCGCAAAGTGGTCGAGCTTGGCCCACTGCGACACCAGGCCAGTGACCGCAAAGCCGTTCTTGGTCAAGTTCTCTTGGACCGGCGCAAACACCTCTAGGGCCTTGTTGGCGACCAGCGCATCGCTAAAGTGAACCTTCGGTCCCAGCACGTCCAGACCCATACACGCCGCCAGGGCTTCGGAGGTATCGGCCGGCGTCGCCTTGTCGAGCAGACCCTCGGTCAACAGCAGATTCGGCGGCTTGATGCCGGTCGGCCGCGCAAACACCAGGTGCCCGTAGGCCAGCGGGTCGGTCGCATCGGCCAGCGCTTGCACCAGGCTGATGGCTGGATGGAACTCGTTGAGTTCACCAGGTTCAAGCTGCATGACCGTGGATACCAGCGCCGAAATGTCCAGCGGATCCTTGCGCTGCATCACGGTCAGCGACAATCCGGCGCCGGCGCCCGACAGGACGAACGTGGTGATGTCTGGCTCCACTGCCGCTAGCAGCGACCCCGACAGCCCGCCCTGGCTGTGGCCAATGAACATGAGCCGCGCTGGGTCGAACTGCAGCGGCTTGCCGTCGGGCGAAAACTCCGCCGGCACATCCAGCAGACCCTGGCGCGCCATCCGCGCCATCGCCACCGAGTCGAGCGCCGACTGCCGAAACCCCGAGCGACCCGCGGTGATGTTGATGAAATTGAACGTCTTGGTGTCCAGGGCCTCGTCCTTGAGCGGCGGGTCGCAGCGCGGCCCGTGCATCGGCTGGTCGATGCTCGCGATGGCCAGCCCCACGCTGCTCAACTGTTCAGAGATCTTGAACTTGCCGCCATTGATATAGCTCAGCCAGTCGCCGCCGGTGCCGTGCGCACTCAACACCAGCGGGGTCTTGCCGCCGACATCATTGGGGCGGTCGACGGGCAGCAGCACGCTGACACGCAGCATCTCTTCGAACGCGATCTTGGGGTTGCCCTGACCGTCGTACTGAAAGCCGCCCGATCCGCCGTCGTCATACGGGCACTTGCCATGCTGAAAATTGGGCGAGCGGTAGCTCGCCTCGAGCAGCCAGTACTTGGTGGTCTTCTTGGCCACTTTCCAGCCGACTGCCGGATCGGGCTTCCACTGCTGGCGCACCCACGTCGCCATGCTGGTCAGCTGACTGGTCGGGTTGCCGGTCGAAAACACCGTAGCCGCCGCAATGTCGTCGTAGGGCACCGCCAGCTTGCCGCCGGCAATGGCTTGCCGCAGCGGCAGCAGCGTCTGGGCATAGGCTGCCGTGGCTGCGTCCTTTGGGGCCTTGTCTGCCTGCCACGCGGCGAAAATGTCCTTGAGCACCTTGGGCTGGCTCAACACCTTGCCGGTGGCATCGCCAAGACCACGCCGGACCACCAGCGCGTAGACGGTCGAGGTCCGCAATGGCTTGCCCCACACCGGTTGCACCATCAGCAAGTTGGGGACCAGGTACATACCGCGCGTCGTCGGCGAAACCGCGGTGCGCACTTCGGTGGCCTGGCCGTAGCCCGGGCTACCGTCGTCGATGTTGACCAACTGGATGGCCGAGTCGCCCTTGGCGGAACCTAGCGGCCCCGGCAGTTTCTTGACATCGAGCGGCCCAGAGAACTCTACGTAAACCGTTGGTTGCACCGAAAATCCGCGCAGTTCCGTCTTGGCAAACAACAGGTACGACTTGAGCAGCGCCGCCATTTCGCCGGTTTTGGGCGCCGGAAAGCCTTCCAAGTTCAGTGTGCCGTCGACCGCGCGGCGCTGATCGGTGGGGAAGGGCACCGCGTGCCAGTCGGTGGCGGCCAGGTCGTAGCGCGCGGTGGCGCCGTAGACCATCCCGGGCGGATGGACCGTGACTTTGGGGTCAAAAGCCGAACCGTCGGCGCTCGCGGTAGCGTCCGCTGCCCCAGCATCCGCCGCGCCGGTCGCCGCGCCGTCGCAGCCCAGCATCGCAGCCAGCAGCAGGCCTAAGAAAACAGACCGCCGGCACGACAACATAGGCTCTCCGGTTGCGCCCGCGCGCCTGAGGATTTGTCCGAGAATCACGCGATCGCTGTGCAAACCAGCGCATCGGCGAGTCGGCTTGCAAAGACGCGAGCTTGCGACCCACCCAGCTAGCAAATGGAACCGATCCCAGAATGACTTATTATGGGACAGTTCCTCATCGGCACCGCCGCAATCAACGCTGGGATCAGTAGCCGCCGACGCGCCGTAGCTGCGGCTTGCCGGCCTCGACCTTCTGACTGGTGCCGCGCACGATGGCCACCGATGCGCTGGCGCCGATACGGGTGGCGCCGGCCTGGATCATCTTGTCGACGTCTTCGCTGGTGCGCACGCCGCCCGAGGCCTTGACCTCCAGCTCGTCGCCGACAATGACCTTCATCAGCGAGACATCTTCTGCGGTTGCGCCGCCCGGTCCAAAGCCCGTCGAAGTCTTGACGAAAGCGGCGCCAGCAATCTTGGAGAGCGCGCACGAAATGATCTTCTCGTCGCGGGTCAGCTCGCCGGTCTCCAGGATGACCTTGACCTTTTTGCCCCCGGACGCGCCGACGACGGCCTGGATATCGGTCAGCACCAGCGCGTAGTCCTTGCTTTTCAAGGCGCCGATGTTGATGACCATGTCGATTTCTTCGGCGCCATCGCGCACTGCCTCGCGGGTTTCGAAAGCTTTGGCCGCCGGAGTGGTGGCGCCGAGCGGAAAGCCGACGACGGCGACCACAGGCACACCTGAACCGCGCAACTCGCGCGCGCAGTAGCCGACGTTGGCGGCGTTGACACACACCGACGCAAACTTGTACTTGCGCGCCTCTTCGCAGAGCTTCTTGAACTCGTCGCGAGTGGCGTTGGCCTTGAGCAGCGTGTGGTCGATGTAGCGCGCCAGATCCTGCCGCAGCGCACCGCCATCCAGGCCCGGAGCGGCCGACACGCGCTGCGCGCCGAGGTCGACGATCTTGGCCACGTCGTCCGGCCGCCGCGAAATCGACCAGCCACAGCCGGTGCACTCGCCCTTGCCGGCTTTGCAGGGCGTGCCAGGACCGCCGTGGCTGTGTCCGTGCGCGTGCCCGCCACCGTGACTGTGACCGTCGCCCGTCGTGCTGCGCGCGGCGACACCCAGCGACGTCTGCCCCTGGCGGGCGAGTTCCGCTTTGACGCGGTCGGCGATGGTGCTGACCAGTTGTTCGAATTGGCGATCTTGCGACATCGGCAGGCTCCCGTCGGTGGCGATGCTACCCGAAAACGTCAGGCTTGAAAGCGTCGCCGCAGCCACACACCCAAAAGTAGCGCACCGAACGCCCAGGAACCACCGTCGGGCGTTGCCGGGTCGCGGACGTCGCAGCCGCAGCCCCGGCCCGCGGATTTCTTGCTGCCGTCGCTGTTCAGCTCGGCCGGCTTGCTTTTGAAGGTGATCTTGATGGCTTGACGGCCACCGGGGTCGTGTTCCACGCGCACGATGCTGCCGGGCACCAGGTCGGCGAACTTGGCGCCTTCAATGACCTCGTCCCAGGCCGTCGGCCCGCCGTCGAGCTCGAAGCCCTTTTCGCGACCGTCAGGGGCACGGATGTACAGGCGCTTGCCACCGCGGTCGAGTACACGCGCGTTGTCGTAGACCTCAATAGTCACCTTTTCGACGATCTCGATGACCGGCCGCACCACGCCCGCGGGATCGTAGCGGGCGTTGATCACCGCGCCGCGCACCAGGTCTTCGGGCGTGCCGCCGCTCACGCACTTGGCGAAAAACGCCCGATCGCGCGGCACCGGCACCGTGATCGACACCTTGGATTGCGTACTGCTTTTGATGTAGAGGTAGGTGTCGACCAATTGCTCAACCACCGCGCCGTTCATCAGGTTGTACGCAAAGCCTTTGGGCTTCTCAGCCGTGGCCATGCTGTCGGCAAATGTAGGCGAGGCGGCCGCAGCGGGCGATACCGCCGCCGCAGGCTCGACGGCCGCGGGCGGCGCAATCGGGGCCTGTGGCGCCTGCGCAGCCGCTTGCGCAATGGCCGCTGCAGCCGGTCGCTGCGGCGCGTCGGGCGCAGGGGCTGCGACACCCGGGTTGGCGGCGCCGGCGGCAGCGATGAGAAGTGGCAGCAGCGCGTTCACCGTGGACCTCTCGACCGTTGTTGCGGACTATGCGAGCCTGGCTTGCAGGCCGTCGAGTTCGTCCCACAGCGCCTTGGGCAGCTTGGCGCCGAACTTGGGATAGTGCTTCTCGCGTACGTCGGCGATTTCGCGCTGCCAACCTTCGCGATCGACCTTGAGCAACTCTGCCAGGTCGTCGGCAGAGACCCCGGCCGGCGCATCCAAAGCGCCCGGCGCCGGCATGTTGCCAATCGGCGTCTGCACTGCCTGACCGGTCCCGTCGCATTGCTCAAACACCCACTTGAGCACGCGGCTGTTCTCGCCGTAGCCCGGCCACAGCCAGCGGCCATCGGCGGTCTTGCGGAACCAGTTGACCATGAAGATCTTGGGCAGCTTGGCGCCCGGCGTCTCGCCAATGCGCAGCCAGTGCGCAAAGTAGTCGCCCATGTGGTAGCCGCAGAATGGCAACATCGCGAACGGGTCGCGCCGCACCGTGCCCGCCTGCAGGTCCAGGGCCGCGGCGGTAACTTCGCTGCCTACGATCGAACCCAGGAACACGCCGTGCTGCCACGACCGCGCCTGGTGCACCAGCGGAATCGTGCCGGGCCGCCGGCCACCAAACAGGATGGCGCTGATCGGCACGCCGGCGGGATCTTCCCACTCGGGCGCGATCGCCGGGCACTGGCTAGCGGGCGCGGTGAAGCGGGCGTTGGCGTGCGCCGCGACCTCTTTGCGGTCCCACGACTTGCCTTTCCAATCGACCACTTCGCCGGCCGGCGGATCGTAGCCGATGCCCTCCCACCAGATGTCCCGGTCGGCCGTCAGCGCCACGTTGGTGAAAATGGTGTTGCGCTCGATGGTCTTCATGGCGTTGGGGTTGGACTTGCTGCTGGTGCCCGGTGCGACGCCAAAGAAGCCGTGCTCCGGGTTGATGGCATAGAGCCGTCCGTCCGCGCCAAACTTCATCCACGCGATGTCGTCGCCGACGGTCTGCACGGTCCAGCCAGGCACGGTCGGCACCAGCATGGCCAGGTTGGTCTTGCCGCACGCACTGGGGAAGGCAGCCGCCACGAAGTGCACCCGCCCCTGCGGATTGGTCAGCTTCAAGATGAGCATGTGCTCAGCCAGCCAGCCCTCGTCCCGCGCTTGCGCAGAAGCGATTCGCAAGGCCAGGCATTTTTTGCCGAGCAGCGCATTGCCGCCATAGCCCGAGCCGTAGGCCCAAATCGTGCGCTCTTCGGGAAAGTGCGAGATGTACTTGCTGTCGAGCGGCGCGCACGGCCATACGCCGTTGTCCGCCTCGCCCGGCGCCAGCGGCTTGCCCACCGAGTGCAGGCACGGCACGAATGCGCCGTCGGCACCTAGCACCTCTAGCACCTTGCTGCCGACGCGCGTCATGGTGTGCATGTTGGCGACGACGTACGGGCTGTCGGTGATTTCGACGCCGATCTTGGCAATCGGCGACCCGACCGGGCCCATCGAGAAGGGGATGACGTACATGGTGCGCCCGGCCATGCAGCCCTTGTACAAGCCGCGCATGGTCGATTTGAGCGCTTCGGGGTCAATCCAGTTGTTGGTCGGCCCGGCGTCATCGGCGGTGCGGCTGGCGATGTAGGTGCGGTTCTCGACGCGGGCGACGTCGGACGGGTCCGAGCGAAACAGGTAGCAGTTCGGGCGTTTGGCCGGATCGAGTTGAATCGCCAGTCCGGCGTCGACCGCAAGCTGAATCATGGCTGCGTATTCGTCCGCGCTGCCGTCGCACCACTGCACCCGATCAGGCGCGGTCATGGCGCGAATTTCCTCAACCCAGTTCAGAAGTTGCGAGTTGGTCGTTGGGGCATTGGTGGCGGGCATGGGTCCTCGGGGGTGTAGCGGCCTGGAGGGTGGCGGCGCTCGGGCGCTCCAGGTGATTGCCGTGCAACAAAGTGCTGTGCAACAAAATCCAGCGGTTGTACGACGGATCGTGGGGCCGTTGGGGGCGGCACGGTACAGCGGACTGCGGCTTTTTTCAATGGCGATGCAATAGCCTCGCCCCTTCGTGCATTGGTGCGGCGGCGGACGCTGCACCGGCGCGGCCCCTTTCCAGCTACCCTGTTTCGGTGCATCCTGCTGAACCTTCGCGGCCAGGGGGCTCGGCCAACCGCTCATGCGCAACCTCATTGCCATCGCCGTGCGCAACGTGCTGCGCAACAAGCGCCGCACCTTGATTACGCTCCTCGCGCTGCTCATCGGCGTGGGCGTGATGGTTAGCATTCGCGGGCTGCTCAACGGCTTGCAGTCGTCGATGATCGAGTCGGCGACAAAAGGGCAGACCGGAGCGCTACAGGTCCATAAGAAGGGCTACCTCAAGAACGTGCTGGCTTCGCCGCTCGATCTCGATCTGGCCGCTGATGAAGCGTTTCTCAATAAGATCAAGGCTGTTCCGCACGTCACCGCCGTCGCTCCGCGGATCCTGTTCGGCGGCATGGTCAACGTCGAAGACGAAACCCTGTTCGTGCAGATTTTCGCCGTCGACCCCGTGCGCGAGTTCCTGGCTCTGCCCAAGCGCAAAGAAGTGCTCAATGGCTCGGCCAACGCGTTCGCCACGGGTCAGACGCCCAACGGTATCGTGGTCACCGAAGAGCTCGCCAAAGGCCTCGTTGATGGCAAAAAACGCAAAGATTTCAGCGCGCCGACCGCTCTGCTCGCCCCGGACAGGGACGGCGCACTGTCTGCCGAGGACGCCAAAATCCTGGGCACGATGACGCTCACTTCGCCCGGCGAGAAGAAAGTGGCCATGGTGCCGCTGGCGCTGGCCCAGCGCCTGCTCAAGCTCGAAGGCCGCGCCACCGAAATTGCCGTCGCCATCGACGACCTCGATCACCTCGACGCCGTACGCGATGGCTTGCGGGCCGCCCTGGGTCCTGACTACGAGGTGCATCGCTGGGACGAAATCGCGCTGTTTTTCAAAGACATCGTGTTCCGGCAGAACCTGGTGCTGTCGATCGTCGCCACGGTATTCATGATCCTGATGCTGCTTGGCGTCGCCAACACCATGCTGATGGCCGTGCTCGACCGCACGCGAGAGATCGGCACCATGATGGCCGTCGGCGTGCGCCGGGGCAAAATCCTGCTGCTGTTCCTGCTGGAAGCGCTAACCATTGGCGTGCTAGGCGGCATCTCTGGCGGTGCGCTCGGCGGGGCCGTGGTCGCGTACATGAACGCGAGAACTCTGCAGATTGCCCTGCCGACCTCGCCCATCCCATTCGTGGTGGTGCCCTATGTCACGACCGGCTACATCGCTTCGGTGGTGCTGGTCGCCGGCCTTGGTGCGGTGGTGTTTGCCCTTTACCCAGCCTGGCGCGCTAGCCGTATGCGTCCGGTGCAAGCGCTGGCCGGCGGCTGAAAGGAGGGTCGCGGTGTTCACAGTCGCCAAACTGGCCCTACGCAATGTGTTTCGCAACAAGGGCCGCTCGGCTCTGACTTGCGGGGCCATCGGCCTTGGCGTGCTGATGACGATGCTGCTTGGCGGCTTCGTGTTTGGCCTGACCGGCATCATCGTCGACGACGTCATCCAGGGCCGCACCGGCGCCATCCAAGTGCATCTACGCGGCTACGACAACGTCAAAGACAACCTGCCGCTCGACTTCGACATGCCGTATGGCGGCGAACTGCAGACCAAGATTGCCGCGGTGCCCGGCGTTACGGCCGTCAGCGGGCGCATCCTGTTTGCCGGCAGCCTCAACAACGGCACCCGCAATACGTTTGTGGTTGGCAACGCCCACGACGCCGCCACCGAGTCCAAGGTATGCCCCAAAGGCAGTCGCGGCTTGGAAGGCCAGCCGCTGACCGTCGGACAGGACGGCAAAGGCGTGCTGGGCTTTGAACTGGCCGAGGCGCTGGGGGCGCAGTTGGGCGCGCAGATGGTCGTGCAGGCGGCTGCCAAGGACGGTCAGCAAAATGCGCTCGACGTCGAGGTCGCCGGCACGGTCAACAACAACCTGCCGTTCGAGTCCAAGCGCATGGTCTACGTGCCGTTGCCGCTGGCGCAGTCGCTGCTCAAGCTCGAGGGCCGCGTCACCGAATATGTGGTGGCCATCGCCGACCTGGAGCAGCTGGAAAGCGTAGCAGCGCAGATGCAAGCCGCGCTCGGTGCGCAGTATCACGTCCAAACTTGGAAGGAACTGCGGCCGCAAGTCGTGGATATCGTCAAGACCCAGCGCGTGGTGCTGCTTGCGGTGTGCTTTGTGTTTCTGGTCATCGCCGTCATTGGCGTCATGAACACGATGCTGATGGCCGTGCTGGAGCGCACCCGCGAGATTGGCACCATGATGGCGGTCGGCGTGCGGCGCGGCCGCATCACCGGGCTTTTCTTGAGCGAGGCCGCGGCGATGGCCCTGCTCGGCACGGGGTTCGGCACCACGCTCGGCTTTGCCATTCTCGCGGCCATTGCGTCCAAAGGCGGCGTGCCCGTGACTCCGCCCGGGTCCAAAGCCCTGGTGCAGCTCATCCCGGCCGTGCCGACCTGGCTGGTGCTGGTGGTGGTGGCGACGACAGCGCTGGCGACGGTGCTGGCAGCGGTTTATCCAGCGTGGCGCGCCAGCCAATTGCGGCCGGTCGAGGCACTGCGCGCAATCTAGAGAATCGGCACGGCTGGCGGGCCGTTGCAGCAGACTGAACCGCGGCCAAGCGCCGCACCTTGGAGCAACCGATGCGCATCCCACTGTGCCTGGCCCTGGCGACCACGCTGCTGGCCACCCCGGCGCTGGCCGACCCAACGGCCGACGAGTTGATGAAGAAATACGACCAGCTGATGGGACCGGAGTCCTTTGAGTCCGTGGCGCGCATGACGGCGCACCGCGACGACGGGACCACCCGCGCCTACAAGATGAACATCCTCAAGAAAGGCGACGACAAGCTGCGTTTGACGTTTCAGGAGCCGGCGGCGGTGGTCGGCCAGGAGATGCTGCGGCAGGGCGACAACTTCTGGGTCTACATGCCCAACCTCAAGCGCGCGATTCGGCTGGCGAACCGCGAGTCGTTCCAGGGCGGCGATTTCAACAATGCCGACGTCTTGCGCGTCAAGTATCAGGCCGATTACACCGGCACCGTGGTGGCCGACCCGGCGCGCGCCGACGCGTGGCTGCTCGAGCTCAAGGCCAAGACCACCAACGCGTCTTACGACAAGATCAAGCTGTGGATGCGCAAAGCCGACCTGCAGCCGGTGTTGGGTGAATACTACACGGCCTCGGGTAAGCTGCTTCGCAAGGCCGAGTTCAGCGAATACAAGAACTTTGGTGGTCTGACCCGACCCGGCAAGATCGTGATGCGCAACATGCTGGCCACAGCCCGGCACAGCGAGATGAAGTGGGAGACGCTCAACACCAGCGTCAACCCGCCGCCGACCAAGTTCCTGCTCGACGACTTGGGCAAGTAAAACCTGCACATGATGGTTGCATCCATGGCTTTGGCCAGATCGCCAGCGGTACACGATGCCCGGTCCCTACGCTGGACGCTGCAGCATTGCGCATACCTTGGCACGGTGTGCGCCTTCGCGTCAGCGTGGTTGCCGCCCACAACTGCGTTGGCAGACGAACCGGCAGAGGCAGCCGTTGCTGCGACAGAGTCCGCGGCCGAAATCGATGCGGCACCCGCGGCAGAAGTTGAAACGCCCGAGCCAGCCGCCGAAGTTGCCGCCGAAGAACCGCCCCCAGAGCCGCTGCTCAAGCTGCGTGCCAATGGTTTTGTAGACATGCGCTGGACGGGTGGCTACGCCAGCGTCGCACGGCTGATGCCGTCCAACGACGTCCCGCACCTGCAGAATCTAACTGAGGGCAACGTCCAGCTAAAGCTCGACTGGGGCGGCGGCCAGGCCCAAGCTTTCGCCGACGTGTCGCTGGTTTGGCAGCGCGGCTGGATGTTTTGGGGCAAAGGGGCAGGCGGTTCGCGCACGCGGCTTGCAGATCACGACGTGCCGAACCTGCACCCGGCTGCGATCGTTGCGGAGGCCTATGTGCTTGGCAATCTGGGCGAGCGCCTCAACCTCACGGTTGGCAAGAAGCGGGTGCTGTGGGGGCCGGGGCTGGCCTGGAATCCGTCGGACCTGCTCAACCCGCCCAAAGATCCGACCGATCCCACGTTGCAGCGCGCCGGCCCGTGGCTGGCGCGGGTTGAGCTGCCGCTCGACACCTGGACCTTTACGGTGGTCGCCGCGGCCAAGACGACGCTACAATACGGCGGCCTGCCCTCAGGCCTGGTGACGTACCCGGACTTCATGGCCAAAAAGCCCGACGACGCCGCGCACTGGACCGTCGCTGCACGCGTCTACAAGCTGGTTGCAGAGACGGACCTCAACGCGATGGTCTATTTCAGCAACCTGTACAACGACGCCTTTCAAGACAAGCTGCGGGCGGCGGTTAGCGTGTCGCGGGTGTTCCTGGACAGCGTTGAATTGCACGCCGAGCTGCTCGGGCAGCAAGGGTCAGCGCGCTTGTACGCCGAGGCGGATTGCGTCGGCAGCATCGGCGCAGCAATTGGCTGTGTTGGCGCAGGTCGCGTGCCCGTGGGTTACAGCAAGGTCCACGACGAAGACCTGCGCATCAAGGCCCTGGCCGGCGTGCGCTGGCAGTTTGGCGAGAACGCGGCGCTGAGCGCCGAGTACCTGTTCAACGGCGATGGCCTCAACGACCACCAGTACGGCAACCTCGTGCAGGGGCTAGCGCTGGCGCAATCATTGCCCGCTGGCGCACCGCTGCCGTTTTCAGTGGGCACACAGGCAGCCGACCCGGGCACGCCGCAGAAGTTCGCGTTCGAACCGCTGCGCCGCCACTACCTGTTTCTGACCTATTTGCACCCGCAGTTGGCTGACGACTTCACTATCAACGCGGTGGTCATTGCCGGCCTCGGCGACCTGTCGGGTCAGGTGGTGCCGCAGCTGACCTGGTCGGCGCGCGAGTGGCTCAACCTGACCGCCGGCGCCTTCTTCACGTTGCCAGGTTTCGACGCGATGGGCGTGCAAGCCGGTGGTCGCACTTGGACCGAATACGGTCTGCAACCTGTCGCCTGGCGCGCTTTTGCGGCAGCGCGCGCGTTTTTCTGAGTTCGCTGGCCGGCGCTCCGGCCCAAGGATCACCATGGCGCTCGTCGCGCTGCAAGGCGTCCACAAGTCGTATCAGCTGGGCAAGACTGAAGTGACTGCGCTCAAGGGCGTGGATCTGACCATCGAGGCTGGCGAGTTCACCGTGGTCATGGGCCCCTCCGGGTCAGGCAAGACCACGCTGCTCAACATCATCGGCTGCCTCGATCGCGCAACGCAAGGCTCCTATCGCCTGGACGGCGACGAGATTGGCCACCGCGACTTCAACGACCTGGCTGAGGTGCGCAACCGCAAGATCGGATTCATTTTCCAGAACTTCAATCTCATCCCGGTGCTCAACGTCACCGAGAACATCGAGTTTCCGTGCGTCATCCGCGGCGAAGGCGGCAAGGCGCTCAAGGATCGCGTCGCCAAGGTGGCTGACGAGGTGGGGCTGACGCCGTACTTGCACCACAAGCCGGACGAGCTCTCCGGCGGCCAGCGGCAGCGGGTTGCTATTGCGCGGGCTCTGGTCACGCAGCCGCAGCTGGTGCTGGCCGACGAACCGACCGCCAACCTGGATTCGACCACCAGCAAGCAGATCATCGATCTCATGCTTGCTCTCAATCGCGATCACGGCACCACCTTCTTGTTTTCGACCCACGACCCGCGGGTCATGGAGCACGCCCGCCGGGTCGTCTATATTGCCGACGGCATCATCGTCGACGGCACGGCCCACGCCGCCGCCGACGTGGCCCGCAACAAGGCCGCGCTGGCGCACGGCTAGGTCAAAAGTCGTCGCGGCCGCGGTCGCCGCGCAGGTTCTGGGGGCAACCGCGTGATTCCGTTAGGCGTGGCCGATGCCCGCGTGTCCGGTTGGCCGGTGGTGACGTTCGCCCTGGCGGGCGCGTCGCTGTTGTTGACCGTGCTGGTGTGGCTGGCGCCGGATGCCACGGTCGATCGGGCGCAGGCTGAGGTGCGCGCCTACGCCAGCGCCCATGGCAGCGAACAGACACCAGAGGGTTGCCTGCCGCACGTGGCAGGTAGCGAAGGCACCGGCGTTGCCACCCAGCCGGCGAGCGCAGAGTTCGAGCGCCGCTGCAACGCTGCGACCGAGGCCAGCTATGGCGGCCACGAGAAGCGCTTTGCCTTGCAGCCGGTTGGGCGCCAGACGCCGGGCCTTGCCTGGGTACTGCATCCACTGGCCTGGACCAACCCGTTTGGCGCGCTGACCGGCCTGTTGTTGCTGGTGCTGGTGGTGGGGTCGTTTGTCGAAGATCGTTACGGCAAAGGTCCTTTTGCCGCTGCACTCGCCGCAGCCGCGCTGTTGTCGGCGCTGGTCTGGCGCATGGCGGCGGGCGAGGCCAGCGACGCGTGGTCGGGCGGTCAGGGTTACCTGGCGGCGCTGCTGGCGCTGTTTGTCGCGACGTTCGTTACCCGGCCGGTCAAGTTTCTGCTGCTGACACCGCTGCCCAAGATGATTGAAGTGCCGGCGTGGTCGGTGGCGGTGTGGTGGTTGATTGCGCGTACGGTGTCGCTGTGGCTGGGCGACGTCGATCGGCCGCTGGTTGTGGCAGAATTGGTCAGCTTTATCGCTGGTGGCGCGGCCGGTGCCGGTTTGCGACTGCACTCCGCGGGGAAGTTGGGGCTGCCGCCCCGCCGACCGGCGCGCCCATCGCCCACGTCTCGCACGAACGAACACGCGCCCGTCGAGCACGCCTTCGCGGGCCTGTCCGCCCGCGAGAGCCAGCCAATCGAGGCCGAGCCGCCGTCCGATCCGGCGGCTGACCTGCCGCCGCCTGGGCCCATTGCGCCAGCGCCAGACGCCGCCTGGGCGGTGATTGGCCCCGATCCGCTGGCGGAGCCGCAAATCGCCTTGCGCAAGCGCACCGTCGGCCACAGCGACGCGACCGCCGTTGCCACAGCGCCGCCTTCGGCAGCGGTGCAGGCTGCCACCGTGCTCGTTCCTCCTGTCGACCCAGAGCCCCAGTTGCACGTTTTTGATTTCTCCGTGCCGGCGGCGGTCGATTTCGCCGGCCAGGGCACCGGCTTCAGCACGCCGCTCGCCACCTCCGCCGCTGTCGCGCCAGCACCCGTGCCTGCCTCGGCAACCGCCCTCGATTCGTTTGACCCGTTACAGGCGCCGGCGGCGTTCGACTTCGACGCCCTGTTTGCCGGCTTGCCGCCGCCGCCAGCCGGTGACAGCGACACCGACGTTGTTGCGCCGCCCGCAGCCGCTCGCCAACCGGAAACGCCGCCGCCGCTGGCTGCCCGGCCTTCGCCGTACAACGAAAGCACGGTGGCGTATGCCCCAGGCCGCCAACCGTCGCCCCTCGTCGCCCCTGAGACACTCGAAGATCCGGCGGTACCGCGGGTGGCGCTGGCCGCTGCGGTCGACCGCGCGCAAGACGGCGTTGTGCTGGCGCTGGTCGGCGACGCCTGGTTGCGGCTTGGACCAGCGGAAGTCCGCGCCGTTGCAGTCGGTCTCGTGCTGCACCGCGATCATCCCGGCGCGACCCCAGAAATCTGGATCGACGTCGTCACTGACGTGGGCGGGCGCGACCAGCCGGCTCGGGCCGTTCGTTTGCATCCCGCCCGCGAGGACCTCTTGCGCCTGTTGCCTGATGTCGCACCGAGCCACGCGTTCGCGACCCTGGCAGAATTGCTGGCCGCGGGCGGTGCTTTCCAGTTGCCGCAGCAGCCGGTGTGGCCGGGGCCGCCGTTTCCCCGCTACGATACCGCTGCGGAGTTCATCCGCATGTGGCACCGGCAGTTGCATGGCTAGGGTTCTTGTCGCCCAACGGCAGCGCGAATTGGGGTTGTTGGCGTCGTTCGTGCTCGCGTGGTTCGCCGGGTGTTCGCCGGCTGCGCCGCACTGCGAGGCGGGCGCATGTCCGGATGGCTATACTTGCGAGGCAGGGACCGGCCTGTGCAAGCCAGCTGACGCGGCGGTCGGGCAGACGCCGCGCTTTTTCGGCCGCTTTGCGCTGGTCGCGCCGTCCGTCGGCCATGCCCTTGCGGTCGGTTACTGGCCCGAACGCCAAAGTCTCGCGGCATTTGACGGCAAGGCGACCTCGTTTGTCGCCGGCCCGGCGGCAGCGGCCGCCGATCCACCGATGGGGCGCGACGTTGCGGCCGCGGTGGCCGGCGACGGCACCGTTCACTTGGCCTGGATTCGTCCCGGCGACGAGTCGCTGCAGACAGCTCGCTCCTCATCCATCGGTTGGAAGGTCGCCGCCGTCGACGCCAAAGCGCTAGGCGCCGTCGTGGCGCCGGTGGCCATCGCCGTCACCGAGGACCGCCCGATCGTCGCGGTGCGGCGCGCCAGCACCGGCTTGCCCGTTGTCGTCGAGCGCCAGCCCGATGGCGCGTGGTCGGTCGACGCGGTGCCGCTGCCGCCTGGGCCGCGCAAAGGGACTGCCGCACCGGCGCAATTCGGCCGCAGTTTCTCGCTGGTGGCGCTGTCGGGTGGCGTGGCGTTGACGCTTTACGACGCGACCTATGGCGACCTGGTGCTGTCGGTGCGCAATGGCGACGCGTGGGGATCACAGCGCATCGCTGGCGTCGATCTCTCCTCGGGCCAAGACGACGGCGACGCTGGCGACCCGAACGCGCTTGCGTTGGCGTCTGATGGCGCGTTGGTCGCGGCGTGGCGCGATGCCAGCCGCGGCGAAATCCGACTTGCGCGGATCGCCGGCGCCAAGGTGCAGGCCCAGACCGTGGTGTCGAACATCGCTCCGGGCCCAGCCGGCACCGCTTCACCGCAGTGGGTCGGCACCGCACTGACCATGGCACTGCGCCCCGACGGCCGCGCTGCCGTTGCCTGGTTCAACGGCTCGTCGTGGCGGGCGGGCCTGCTGCTGCAGCGCCAGACCGGTGCATTCGCACCGCCCAGCCAGAAACTTGCGCTAGACGCCGGCAGCGGTCTGCAATTGTGGCCGAGTCTCGCGATTGATCCCGATGGTGGTGTCCACATCGCCTGGATCGAAGTCGGCCGCAGCAGAGCCTTGTCCAGCGCGCGGCTGATGACAGCCACCGTTGGACCAGGGTTATGGCCATGATCGTGGCGATGCGCCGCCTTTCGCCTTGGGCCGCGCTGGCTGGCGCGTGCAGTTGCTTGGCAACGCCTTTCGCGGCGTGCGGCAGTTTTTCGCCGCTGCCGGAGCCGGTGCCCGAAGAGGCACACCAGGTCAACGCCGTGCGCGTCGTCGTCGATCACGGCGACCTGCCGCAATTGGCCGAGACGCTGCGGTCGCTGTCGGGCACCAGCATCGAACTGGCCGCGGCGCCGACGCCGATTGCCGGTGGCGAGTTCCTGCTGGGTGCGTTCTCGGGCACGCTGCCCGTTGCTGCGATCACCGTCGCTTGGGCCGCGCCCGGCGAACTGCAAGTGGACGCGACCAGCGGCCCATTTGCGCTGGCGTTGTCGGTGGGCCGCGTCGGCGAGCCGGCGTGCGCGTTGCAAAGTCCGGTCCAGTCCGCGGTCGCGCGCGTACGGGTACGCGTTGTGCGCACGTCGTCGGGCGATACGCAGGCCCTGCTGGCCGCGGTGCCTGAGCTCAAAGTCTTTCCAGGCAAGCCGCCACAGCCCGAGCCGTGCCTGTTGCCGTTGCCTACCGGCGGCGCCCAACAAATCGAGGCAGCCGTGCACGCGGCCGTGCAATCGGCCTGGCTCACGCGCCTGAGCGAGGCCGGCCTGCAGATCCTGCGCGCGGTCGCCCCAGCCGGCCTCGCAGTCGGCGGCCAGTGGGCGCCTGGCGTGGGACCGGGAATCGTGCAAGTTCAAGCCATCTATCCAGGCCCGCCTGGCGCCACGCCGGCAGTGCTCGGCGCGAAATACGCGACCTTCTCCCTGTCGCTGGCGACCGTTGCGGTCCGCGACCCCTGTGCTCCGGACGTGGCGGGCCCGCCGTTGGCCGTGGTCGAGACATTGGCGCCGGCGCCCGCACCGTCGACCAAAGCCGTAGTGCGTCGCGCACTGGTCGTGCATCAGACCGCGCTGGTGCGACTCGCGTGGTCGGCTGCGCGCGCCGGCGCCTTTTGCCGCTCTGGCGCCGTTGCACCGGTCACGGGGCTGCCGCTGCAATGGGCGACGGCGGTGGCGCCCGCGTTGGCGGGCTGGGTGGACGACGCCCCGGCGCAGGCACGGCTGTTGCCCTATGCCACGCCAGTTGTCGAACTGGTCGATACCCCGGCTGGCCCGGCGATAGCCTGGCAATTGGCGGATGCCACGCTGGAGCTTGTGGGCCGCGTCGGCGGTGTACCCGCAGTGGTGTTCAGCATTCGCGGCCGCGTCCACGGCGTGCTGCGGCCGCAAGTCACCGGATCGGGGCAACTGGCGCTGCATCTTGAATCTGGCGGCATGGACAGCGCGGTGGTGTCCAGCCCTATCGCCGGTGGTGCCGTTGCTGCGCAGGCCAACCCGCTCGAAGCACTGGTGCGCGCCGCGCTGCAGGGCATGTTCGCGCCCGATCCGGTGTTGCCGCTGTCGCTGCTGCTGCCCGCCGGCAGCGTGGCCACCGATGTCCGCCGCTCCGGCGACGCCCTTTGGGTGTGGCTCGACGGCGGCGTCTCAAAACCGTAGTGATAACTCAGGATTGCACGGGCGATTGAAAGCGCGCGGCGCTGCCGTGTACGCTTGTGGCCCGGCTGCGGCCGCTGGAGAGCGTGGATGATTCGTTCTTTCGACAAGTTCTGCCGTCCGTTGGCAATGTTGGGTACGACCTGCCTGTTGGCAAGCGCCGTCACGGCTTGGGCCGGCGAACCCGGGCGCAAGGCCGACACCCGCACGGTGCTCAGCTACCAGAGCACGCTCAAAGACGATGACAATAAGCCGGTGGCCGGCATCTTTCAGATGCACTTTGAGCTGCGCAAGGCCCGCAACAAGCGCGCTTTCTGGAAGGAAAAGCACTGGGTCGCAGTCGACAACGGCCACTACGCGCTGTCGCTCGGCCGCCAAGCCGCCCTGCCCAAGGACCTCGACCCCAAGACCGCCATCATCGTCATCACCATGCCCGGCATCGGCGAAATTCTCGCCGAATCGCTGTCGGGCGAGGCGCTGTCGAACGAACCGGCATTGGCCGGCGGCGGCGATGGCAAGCGCATCGTGCCGTATGCTGAGAAGGCCGGATTTGCGTACGAGGCCGAAAAGGCGGCCAATGCCGATCGCCTGGGCAACTTCACGGCCAAGCTGCTGCAAGACGCGCTCGACGAGCTGCAAAAGCGCAAGCTAAAGGTCAAGGTCGGCAAGAATCACGTCAACCTCTCAAGCGTCGGCGGCGTCGGCGGCACGCCCTTTGAAGCCATCTGCCCACCCGGCATGGTGTCGGTTGGCATTCGCGGCGGCGCCGGTATCTACATCGACAATTTTCAGGTCGTGTGCGCGCCGCTCGAATAGCGGTCGGCCGCGCCTGCGATCGTGTCGCAAAGACCTTGATTGCGCTCAGGTCGAACACTGCCGGTCGCCCGGCCTGCCTGGCGCTCTTCTTGGCGTTGACGGTGACGACCGCGTGTAGCACGGAAGCCGATCTTGGCGGTACCTGGCGGGGCGTCACCCCCCTGGGCGCGGCCCCTTACGACCTGTTGCATGGCGTTGACGGTTCGCAGGTGGCCCTGGAACTGGTTATCGGCGAGTACGGCCCCGACGCGGCGGGCGTCTTGCGCTTTTTCAACGGCGACGCGTGGCTGCGCGCGCGCAACCCGGATCCGCCTGATCGCCAGTGCGGTTGTGCGCTCTTGCATGCCGGCAAGGTCGACGCGGCGACAGCACAGGCGGCCTTTACATTGCACGGTTGCCTGCCCGGAGCCGCCGACCGCGCCAAACTGCGGACGCGCGGCGCGCTGCGCCGAACCGCCAGCGGTGCCATTTTGGTACTGACCGTGGACGAGCCCGGATCGCCGCTGCACAAGCGCACGAGCACCATTGAGCTTGAGCAGACTGGCGGAGCCGGCGATATCGCTGAGGCCGACCTGCTGTGCCCGTTGCCGTTGCCGACCGGCAACACCGCCAGCGGTCAATGACACCTACGGCCGCGCGGGCCGGGGTCCGCGCCATCGCCTTTGCGCTTCTAGCGTGTCCGATCACGGCGCAGGCCCAACAGCCGGCCTTGCGCACGGCCTTGCTCAGCCCTGGCGACGTGCCCGACGCCACCAAACAGCCGCGCAGCGTCGCGGTGCTGCCGGTCAAGGCGTACCTGGTGCAGCCCGGCGACCTGTTTGCACCAGAGGCGGCACCGGCGCGCGACCTCGCCGGGCTTGCCATTCAAGATGCAGTGCTGGCCGCCTTGCGCTCGGCCACCTACGTCGAGGTGGTGCCGCCTGATGGGGCTCGGCAGTCGCTGATGGCGGCGCCAGAGTCGGCGGGCCGGGTGCAGGCTGCCCAAGCTGCGTATCGCATGGGTCTAGAACTCTACCTTGGCCTGTCGTCGGCGCGCGCGGTCGACAAGCTGCGCGCCGCCAGCCGCGAATTCGCCGATTCCTTTGCCGACGTATTCGACCCAAAATCGAGCGCGGACGCGCAGTTCATGCTCGGCGTGGCGCTGGTCGACAGCGGTCGGCCGGCCGAGGGGCACGTCGCGATCAAGGCAGGCTTCGCACAGCAACCAGACCGCCGCTTTCGCCGCGACTTTTTTCCACCCGCCGCAGCC
The DNA here is from genome assembly GCA_005792545.1 of Pseudomonadota bacterium. Taxonomy (GTDB): domain Bacteria; phylum Myxococcota_A; class UBA9042; order UBA9042; family UBA9042; genus SXRM01. Next base: position 22,544 of record SXRM01000391.1, read on the forward strand.
AACGCGCTGCAGGCTGCACTGACCGATCTGCTGAGCACGGTCGATCCTTTGCGCCCCTACGGCGACAACCAGCGCATGGCGGCCCTGGCGCGCAAGCTCGGCGTCGGCTGGTTGGTACTGACGTCGCTGCGCAAGGGCGAACGCGGCCCGGTGGTGTCGATTGCCGTGTACTCTGCCCACAAGCGCCTCGTCGAAGCCGAAGCGCACCTGCCGCTCGACCAGTTGGAATCGCGCCTGGAGCCATTCCTTTCTCGCTGGCTGGCGTGCGTGCCGATTGACACGACCGCCGTTGCGCCGGTCAGTCCGCTGCGGGTCTGGACCGACATGGCGGTGTCGTGGGCGCCGTTCCTCCGCCAGCCGACCCGGCGCGACTTCCAGAGCCTTGGCTTTGCCGGCGGCGCCGACGTGGTGCTGCGCCAAAACCTGCAGTGGTTTGGCAGGGTCGGTCTGTACACCAGCGTGCCCGATGCGTACCGCGATCTGCTGCGCTCGTTCAACTCTGTGCGGGTGGTCACGGGCCTGGGCGGCGCTGGACGCAGTGGGCCGCTGCGCTACTTCGCCAACCTGGGCGTCGACGCACACTTGCTCGGCAGCTTCGTGACGTCCGTGGACCCGGACTGCAAGCTTTTCGGCACGGAGCACCGGCTATGCGACCGCGGCAGCCTGCTCAACTTGGAGTCGCAGGTCCTGGTCGGCGCGCACGCGGCCGTGGGCGGCCAACTGCACCTGGGCCGCGACTTTGTGCTGGCCGTTCGGGTGTCGCTCTCCAACTACTTCTTGCCGCTCGACGGCACCGACCGCCTCAACCGTCCGCTTGGGGTCGAGCTCGGATTTGGCTATCGCCTTTGATCATCCGGAGTTGATATGACCGTGGAGCACCTGGACCGCCACTGTGCCCTGCCGCCGACCACCGGTCCGCTGGTGCTCGTCATCCTGGACGGCGTGGGCTTTGGCACTCAAGACGGCGGCGACGCCGTGCACCTGGCCCACAAGCCGAACCTGGACGCGCTGTGGCACGGATCGCCGACCCGAACCTTGCGCGCCCACGGCACCGCGGTCGGCCTGCCCAGCGACGCCGATATGGGCAACAGCGAGGTCGGCCACAATGCACTGGGGGCAGGGCGCGTCTTCGAGCAAGGCGCGGCGCTCGTCAACCAAGCCATCGCCAGCGGTCGACTTTTCGCCACCGACACCTGGCACTGGCTCGTTGACCCGCTGCGCGACGGCGGCACGCTGCACCTGTGCGGTCTGCTGAGCGACGGTAACGTCCATGCCCACATCGATCACGTGCACGCGCTGGTGCGGCGGGCGGCTGCCGATGGCGTACGTCGGCTGCGCATCCACGCTCTGGCCGACGGTCGCGACGTCCAAGATCCCAGCTTCGAACGCTATCTTGAGCAGTTGGACGCGACGCTCGCCGAAGCCGCCGCGCTCGGCTGTGACGCCAGGGTGGCCTCCGGCGGCGGTCGCATGGCCATCACCATGGATCGCTACGAAGCCGACTGGCCGATGGTCGAGCGCGGCTGGAGCCTGCACGTGCACGGTCAAGGCGAGCGCTTTGCCAGTGTCCAGACGGCCTTGCAGGCGCTGCGCGCGCGGCAGGGCGGCCAATCGGACCAGACGCTCGGCGGATTTGTCGTCGCCGATGAGCGAGGACCGATCGGCCCAGTGCAGGACGGCGACGCGTTCATTCTGTGGAATTTTCGCGGCGACCGCGCTATCGAATTGTCCAAGGCTTTTGACGAAGGCGACGCGTTCGCTGGCTTTGATCGCGCGACCCGGCCGCAGGTGCGCTATGCCGGCATGATGCAGTACGACGGCGACCTGCACCTGCCGGCGCGATTCCTGGTCGAACCGCCGGCCATCGATCGGACGCTCGGCGAGTTCCTGGCTGCGCTGGAGCTGCGCTCGTTTGCGGTCAGCGAGACGCAGAAATACGGTCACGTCACTTACTTCTGGAACGGCAACAAAAGCGGCGTGCTGTCACCGGCGCTCGAGCGCTACGCCGAGGTGCCTTCCGACCGGGTGTCGTTCGACCGCGCGCCTGAGATGAAGGCAAGGGAGATCACCGATCTGGTGCTCGCTGCGCTGCAGGAGCGTCCGGCCTTTCAATTTTTGCGCTGCAACCTCGCCAACGGCGACATGGTCGGCCACACTGGCGATCTGGCGGCGACCGTGCGCGCCATCGAAACCGTGGATGTGCAGGTAGGCCGGCTGCGCGACGCGGTGCTCGCGGCGGGCGGCATCTTGGTGGTCACCGCCGATCACGGCAATGCCGACGACATGTGGATGCGCGATGGCAAGGGTCGTCCGCTACTGCGGTCCGACGGATCGGTGCAGCCCAAGACGTCCCACACCTTGGCGCCGGTGCCGATATCGATCCGCGACGCCCGCACTGCCACGCCTTGGCGGCTGCGTAGCGATCTGCCCGATGCCGGTCTGGCCAACGTTGCGGCGACTGTCCTGAATTTGCTTGGCTATCAGGCGCCGGGCGACTACGCAGCGTCGCTCATCGAACCGGCGCCCTGACGCACCCTGCTACGAGCAGCCGCCCGAAGTCGCGCCACAGTCGCAGCGGTAGCACTTGCCTGCCGGGGTCATCATGCGGCCACACTGTGAGCACAGCGGCGCATCCGCGCGGGCCTGATAGAGGCGATCCGGCGACAGCGAAGCAGGCGGCGGCTGAGTCAAGCGGCCGTCGCCGTGGCTGGTCGTCCGCACCAGATCTGGCATCACTTTGACCTTGATCGCCACGCCGGTCGAAGACTGGCCGACCGGGCCCGTCGGCAGCGCGTGGGCCAGTTCGCTCGACTCGACCTGCGCGTCGCCTTGCAGCAGAAACTTGAGCGACAGCCACCGGAAGATGTAGTCGGTGATCGACTTGGCCATGGGGATGTCTTTGTTGCCGGTGAAGCCCGACGGCTCAAACCGCGTCGCCGTAAACTTGTCGGCCAGCACTTGCAGCGGTACGCCGTACTGCAACGCCAGCGAAATCGCGGTGGCGAAGGCATCGAGCAGGCCGGAAAGCGTGCTGCCTTCCTTGGCCATGGTGATGAACACTTCGCCCGGCGCGCCGTCCTCGTACATCCCGACCGTGATGTAGCCCTCGTGGCCCGCGATCGAGAACTTGTGCGTCAATGCCTGCCGTTCGTCGGGCAGCTTCTTGCGCAGCGGCTTGAACACCTCGCGCACAACTTCCCTTTCGACGATGCGCTCGACCACTTCCGCCGGGGTCGCCGTGCGCTCAGCGCTGTCTTCGGCGGTCTTGCGGGTGTTCATCGGCTGCACGCGCTTGCAGCCATCGCGGTACACAGCCACCGCTTTGATGCCCAGGTGCCATGCTTCTTCGTAGGTGCGGCCGATGTCCTCGACCGTGGCCTCGTTGGGCAGGTTGACGGTCTTGCTAATGGCTCCCGAAAGAAACGGCTGCACCGCGCCCATCATCTTGAGGTGACCGCGGTAGTGGATCGACCGCGCGCCGTTGGCCGGCCGAAACGCGCAGTCGAACACCGCCAGATGCTCGTCGCGCAGGCCCGGCGCGCCCTCGATGGTGTCGTGCTGGTCGATAAAGCTCGTGATTTCGCCAATTTCAGCCTGACTGTAGCCCAGCCGCCGCAGC
>SXRM01000392.1 GCA_005792545.1 Pseudomonadota bacterium
GGAGGGCGAGCGGCAGCGAGCCCGAGTAGGGCCCGTTCCGGCCTCCGAGGCCGGACGCGCCCAGACTGCCTTCAAAGTGTCTGTAAATCAGCGGCCTTACATGACGACAACACATAACCGAACAGGCATGTCGCCAACCAGTTGATTCTGCTAGCTATGCCTTCGTGGTCAAGCGCACTCTCTGCGATCTGCGCCCCAGCGGGGTCCGCCGTTGCACAACAGCGACTGACTGCGTAATCTGCGCGCTTTGGCCGCTCAGCTGGGTTGGCCGCCGCGCAATCGGGTCGGCGCCCGCGCTCTGGGCCTCCGGCCGCATTGAGGTCAGCATGGCAAGGATCGAGGTTCGCTGGTTGCGTTGGGTCGCGGCTGTCGCATGCGTTTGCGCGGTGGCGGCGTGTGGCGAAGAGACAGTGACCCCGGATGCCGGCGCCGCCAAGGTGGACGGCGGCAGCGATGTCGCCGCCCAAGAGACCACCGAGACGCCAGACACCGAGGGCACCGACGCCGCGGACCCGTCCGACGTGCCCGACGTCAAAGCCGAAGTGGCAGACACCAAGGCTGAGACCACCGACGCCAAGACCGACACCGACGCCAAAGCCGACGGCGACGCCAAAGTCGACACCGACGTCAAGCCAGACGTGGTGGAGACCGTCGACGAGGACGTTGAAGTCGAAGAAGACGTCGAGTTGGACACCGAGCCCGACGTCGAAGACATCGCGGACGGCAGCACCGATGTCGGTCAGGACGTCGACACCAACGTGGCCGAGCCCGACGTGCCCGTTGAGCTGCCGCCCAAGCCCGATGTCGAGTACGACATTCCCGACGGCACCTGCGCCAAACTGCCCAAAAATCTGGCGCAGGGGTCGCTAATCGTCACCGAAATCATGATGTCGTCGGGAAAGGCCGACGATTCGGTGGGCGAGTGGTTCGAGATCTACAACACGACCGACCAGGTCATACCTCTGTACGGCCTCATCATCACCGACGACAAGGCGGATGAGTCGACGGTGCTGTCGTGCACCGCAATTGTGCCGCCAAAGGGCGCGTTTACGCTGGCGCGCTGGGGTGATAAAGCCCAAAACGGCGGTGTGCCCGCCGACTACGTGTACGATAGCTTTGAGCTCAACGACACGGCGGACAAGATCAAGCTCGTCGGCAATGGCGTCGTGCTGGACGAGGTGACTTGGAGCGCCGACTGGCCCATCGCCAACGTCAAGGGCAAGTCGATTACGCTTGACCCCAGCCACTTTACCGGTACCGACAACGACAACCCCGACTGGTGGTGCCAGGCCAGCTCGCCGTGGCCGGGCTCGGCCGGCGACCTCGGCTCCCCTGGATTCACCAATCTGGAATGCCCGAAGCCGCCCGACGACGACAAAGACGGGCTGCCCAACGCCAAGGACAACTGCCTCGCCGTTGCCAATCCCGACCAGGCCGACAAGGACAAAGACAAGGTCGGCGACGTCTGCGACAACTGCCCCGACGCCGCCAACCCCGACCAGAAGAACTCCGATGGCGATGCCAATGGCGATACGTGCGACCCAGCATTGTGCGGTGACGGCGAATTGGACACCGGCGAAGGCTGCGACGACGGCAACAAGGTCGACAACGACGGCTGCACGCCCGACTGCAAGATCGCTGCCATCGTCGCCGCCAAGATCGTGATTTCAGAGATTTTTGCCCACACTGGTCAGCTGGACGACGCCTACGGCCAGTGGGTCGAGTTGTACAACGGCGACAGCAAACCTGTGGTCATCGGCGGCTGGAAGCTGGTGTTCGCCGGCAAGGGTGAGACGCAGTTGCCGGCCAGCCCGCCGCTGACCATCCAGGCTGGTCAGTATCTGGTCGTCGCCGCGAGCAAGAATAAGCTCCTGAACGGTGGCCTAAGCCCGGACGTCGAGTGGAGCAAGGGTCTGGTGATGGATCCGGCACAGGGCTCTGTCGAGCTGTACAACAGCAACCTGCTTATCGACAAGGTCGAGTACGGCAAGAACACGCCCAAAGTCGAGACAGGCCTGGCGCTGCAGCTTGACCCAACCAAGCTGAGCGTTTCGCTCAATGACCAAGCGCTGTACTGGTGCTACGCCGAGACGCCGCTGCCCTACGGCGGTGACACCGGGACGCCGGGCAAAATCAACCCGACCTGCGTGCCTGCGGGCAAAGACAAGGACCTGGATGGCATCAACAACGACAAGGACAACTGCGCGTTCTTGAGCAACGCCAGCCAGGCCGATGCCGACAAGGACACCTTTGGCGACGCGTGCGACAACTGCAAGACCGTGCCCAACAAAGACCAGCAGGACCTGGACGGCGACGGTGTGGGCGAGGTGTGCGACAACTGTCCCAAGTACCCCAACACCGACCAAAAAGACAGCGACGGCGACGGTTTTGGCGACTTTTGCGATTCGCTGTCGTGCGGCAACGGCAAAGTCGACGCCTTTGAAGAGTGCGACGACGGCAACATCGACGCCGGCGACGGCTGCACGCCCAATTGCCAGGTCGAGGTCATCTTACCCGGCACGTTGCTAATCACCGAGTTCCTGGTCAAGCCCAAGAGCGTCAACGAGTCGCTCGGCGAGTGGATCGAGCTGTACAACCCGACCACCAACACCGTGGATCTGAACGGCTGGACGCTCAAGGACAACGGCACCAACAACCACAAGATCACCGTGCCGGGCGGCCTGCTGGTGCCGCCCAAGACCTTTGTCCTGCTCGGCATCAACGGCGACGCCAAGCTCAACGGCGGCATCAAGCCGAACTATGTCTACAACAACTTTACGTTGTCGAACCTGGGCGATAGCGTCATCCTCGTCTGGAACGGCAAGGTCATCGACGAAGTCAACTACACCAGCAAGATCTTGGTTGCAGACGGCTTTGCCATCAATGACGGCCAGTCGGTGGCGCTGGATGCCGCTTCGTTCGACGCCAAGGCCAACGACAGCGCCATCAACTGGTGCACCGGCAAGAAGCTGTGGCTCGGCAGCGCCGGCGACTTCGGCACGCCTGGCGCCGCCAACCCGCCGTGCGCCAACCCGTGCAAGCAACCCGACAAGGTTACGGACAAGCCCGACAAGACGCCGTGCGGTGATGCGCAGTGGTGCAAGTCGGGCGAGTGCGTCGATGTCCCGGCGTGCGGCAACGGCAAACTGGAAGCCGAGAACAACGAGCTATGCGACGACGGCAACCTTATCCCCGGCGACGGCTGCGATCCCAAGTGCAAAGTCGAGCCGCCGCCGGCGCCCCCCGGAACGCTGGTGGTCAGCGAAGTGCTCGTCGATCCCAAGGCGCTGAGCGACGTCGAGGGCGAGTGGTTCGAGATCTACAACCCGACCAAGGCCGGCATCGACATCACCGGCTGGCACCTCAAGGGCGGCGGCGACGACCATGAGATCAAGATCACCTGTGGCAACGGCTTTGTCGAAGGCACCGAACAATGCGACGACGGCAACACGCTCAATGGCGACGGCTGCGCCAGCGGCTGCAACGTCGAGGGCCAGTGCTCGGGCTTGATTCTGGACGGCAAGACCGCCTACGTCGGCGTTACCGGTGCCAGCGGCGCTGCAACGCCGTTGCTGTTCTACCCCGCGCTGACGCTGCACGGCTGGTTCCTGCTCGACACCTTGACCGCGGGCGGCACCTGCAGCATCGGCGGTAAAGATGTGGCTTGCAGCGACCTGTTCAGCTACGGGCAGCAGGGCAAGTTCAATGTCGGCGTGCGTTCGACGGGCGGTAAGCTCGTGGCCTTTGCCGGCGACAGCAACGTGGAACTCGGCCCGGCCGTGCTCGGCAAGTGGACCCACATTGCGCTGACCTTCGAGAACAACGGCAAGGAGATGCGCGGCTACATCAACGGTCGGCTGATGGCAAAGGGCACCGTCACGGGCTGGCCCGTCAGCGGCGTCAAGGCCGAATTCGTGTCGCTGGGCGGCCAGCAGGACTCGGCGTCAGGTGTGGTCGGTCACCTGCTCAAAGGCAAGGTCGGCGCTTTCCACATCCACTCCGGCCAGCAGGTCAACCTTGCCGGCACGGCCATCAGCAATCCCAGCTACGGCGCCAAAGTCAACTTCCCGATTTTTTACCGCAACTTTGGCCCGTTGGCCAAGTGGAACGGCCTGCCCAAGGGCGACGTGCTGGCGCTGCAAGTCGATGAAGGCAACGGCACCGCGCTCAAGGATGCCAGCGCCAACAAGCACAACGCCGGTGCGGTCGCTGCGAGCTGGGCCACCGCCGCCAACGGCAACGCCAGCGGACCCTATTGCGCCCAGGGTGGCAAGTTGCTGCCTGAGACGTCCGCCTTGCAGCCGGGCTTGGATGCCTACGTGATCAAGCCTGGCGAATACGCTGTGCTGGGCCGGCAGAGCAACCCGGTGGTCAACAACGGCATTCGCGTTCTGTACGCCTTTGGCGACCTTGGCGTCGCGGGCGGCGGCAGCTTTGTGCTATCCAACGGCAAGGACTCAGTGATGCTGGTCAACCCGCTCGGCACCATCATTGACAGCGTCGACTACGACAACACCTGGCCGATCGGCAGTGGTTTCGCGATGATGACCAAGGACGGCTGCCTGGACACCAAGCTCAACGACACCATGGACTGCTGGATGGCGGCGCCTTCGGCGTGCAACTATGGGTTGCTCTATGACAAAAGCGCCTCCGGGTCGTCGCTTGAGTCGTGCGCCAACAAGCCCTGCACCCTCGCCGTCGAGGCCTGCTTGGAGATCGACGACTGCGGCACGCCCGGCGTGACTTGCAAGAAGTGCGTCTCGGTCGACCATGCCACGCCCAATGGGCCCAACGCTTGCCAATAAGGCCCTGGAAATGATTTGTTCAATCATTTCTTCGGCCCGATTGCTTGTTTGGTGGGCCGCCAGTTCGCGGCCGCGGAGGCCAACTCACGGCTTCGCTGGTTGCCGAGCGTGTTCACGTTATTGTCTGCCAGGTTCTAGGCGGGCCGCCCCAACCTGGCCTAGCCGCTGAACTGCCCCGGAGTCGCGCATGGACTTGCGATCCCCGCCCGCCCAACCCAACCTGGTCGTCGTCGCCGATTCGGGAGACGACTGGACCGCGCAGTTTTGCGCCGCGCTGGCCGCGCAGGGCATTGAAGCCGAGGCGGTCCCGCCCGACGGCGTGCTCTGGCGCAGCTTTGAAGCCGGCGCCGCTGGCCTGGTGCTGTGCCCTGCGGATGACGCCACGCCAGAGACGGTCTGGCTCGAGATGACCGAGCGCGCCGGTGCCAACGCCCCGACCGCGAGCGTCGTGCTGGCAGCGGCCCGCAAAGCAGAGGTCGGCCAGTGGATCGCCACCGGTTTTGACGATGCGCTGGTGCGCGGTGACGATCCGGCGCTCGGTGCCGCGCGGTTGGCGGCCCGGGTGCGGGCCCGCGCTGTCAAAGCGTCTTTGGCGCTGGTCGATCCGTTGACTGGCCTGCCCTCGCAGCAGGTGTTTTTTACCCGCCTGGATCCGATGGTCCGGCTCAGTTCGCGGTCGGCGATGCCGATGGCGGTGGGCGTGCTCGACATGGACGGGTTTCGCGCCTTTGAGCGCACTGCCGGTCGGCCAGCCGTTCGCGCGGTCCTGGTCGACATCGCGCGTCATTTGCAGCGGGCCCTGCGCCGCAGCGACACCGTGGCGCGACTCGGCGACGACCGCTTCGGCCTGATCTTGCACCACATCAACGGCTTGGAGGCGCGGCGGTTGCTGTACAAGATCTGGCGATCGTTCACGCTGGAGCCAGCGACACTGGAGGTGCTGGGCGGCGCGGTCATCGCTCCGACCTTCACCGCGGGCGTTGCCGTGTTCCCCGACGACGCCAACGACGGGTTCGAACTGTACACCCGCGCCGAAATCGCCCTCGATGTGGCGCGCGCCTCGGGGCATCGCCGGGTGCTGCTCTACAGCGAGACTTCTGGCGACTCTGGCCTGGACGTGTCCGGCACGGACCTGCGTTTGCATCGCGCCGCGCCCGGTGCCCGCAGCGACCGCGATTCGTAGCGGTCATTTCGCCCGTTGCGCGGCCGCGCGACCCCGACTACAATTGCGGCGCGGGCGGCGGTTCCGGTGCCAGTGGCGGAACCGGGTCGCGGCAAGCCGCGGTCGGCGTCCCGCAACCCGCACCCCTTGGATTTCGCAGCAACGCGCGGGTGCACGGCGCCCGCAGTCGTCGCCGCGCGGCGATAGGGTCGCCATGCCGCCGCAGTCACCGTCCGCTGCCGGCGCGCCGCGCCGTTTGAGCGCCCCGCAAACTACTGCGCCCGCCCGCTTCGGTCGGCGTGTTACCGCTCGCATAGGTCAGGCCCATGGCAGTATTGATTGACCTGCACGTGCGACCGCTGTGGCTGGAGCCAGGTGCGGTGGATAGCGAACTGCTCGCCGTGCAAGTGCGCGATCGCGGTCTGGACGGCGCGCTGGTGGCCGCTGACGATCAGGCAGTGCATTTGGGTGACACCGCAGGGCTGCTGCAAGAAACCGGCGTTTTGTTGGCCGCAGGTGTCACCCTGCCCGGCGACGACGGTGCGACGTTGTTGTGCGTGCCGCGCTCCGCCGATGCCTGGTATCAGGCGGCTGGTTGGCAATCCATGCGCTCCGCCGAAGGCAACGGCTATGCCGCAGCACAGGTCATCGCCGAATTCACCGGCCGCGGCGGCGCCGTCATCGCCATCGCACCGGACAGCAACCCGGCCTGGTCGGTACCCGTCGGCGTGGCCGCGGTCGCGGTCTTGCGCGGCGCCGCGACCCAGATCCACGAAACCGCGGCACGCATGGCCCATCGGGCACGCATCGCCAGCATCGGTGGCAGTGGCTGTGAGCCCGGCGATCCCGTGTTCGGCCGCGCCGCAACGCTGCTGGCTGCGTCGGTGGCGAGCCAGGAAGGGCTGGTCGACGCGCTGCGCGGCGGTCGCGCCTGGCCCATCGAAATCGGCGTTGACTGGGCGCGCAAGGCCCAACCAGGCCCGGAGCCGCGCAAGCCCGGCCAGCTTCAGCCCGCGCCGGCTGCGCGGTCACCCATGGAGCGCGCCGAAGGCGAAGCACCCGGTGCTGCTGGTCGACCCGGGCGCCCACCGCCAGAGGCCGCGCCGCGGCCAGTCCAGGGCAGGGGCAACACCGTAGGCAAGCCGCGCAGTCGCTATGACGTGCCCGAGCGACCGGGCGACAACCGCGGCAATCGCCTCAACCGCGACGAAGTCCTGCGCGGGCTGTGGGCGCCCACGCACGGCGACGACAGCCAGCCGCACGCGGACCCGGTCGCCATGATGTATGGCGTCGAGAGCCGCCGGCAGCAGCGCCGGCAGCACTACAACGACCAGGACCTCGATCGCGTCTACAACGGCAACCGCTCGCGCGGCGCGGACCCCAACGTGATGGCGCTGCCGTCGTATGACGAAATGCGGCCCGATCGCCAACAAATCCAGGTTCTTTTTGCGCCGAACGAAGAAAAGCACGACCTTGAGGACAGTGTGGCCCTGCGGTTTGCGATGGCCGGGCTGCGTCGCGCCGCGGAGGAAAATGGCAACGGCGGCTTGGACCGCGGCTACGGCAAGCGCGGGCACCACCACGGCCACCGCAAGCGCCGCTAGCCTGCGCTCCTACTGCATCGTTACTGCGCGCAACGCTTCTGCAAATCCGGGCCAAGAGCTGTCGGTGGTGCGCCAGTTGGCGACCGCCGCGCCGTCACCGCACAGCCCCGCCACCGCCGCACACAGCGCCATCCGGTGGTCGAGGCCGGGGTCATACGCCCCGACCCGCCGCCAATTGCGGGCGCTGCCGACGCCGCCGATACGCAGCCAGTCGGGACCCGCGGTGACTTCGACGCCAAGCGTCTGCAGTAGCCGGGCAGTGGCGGCAAGCCGATCGCTCTCCTTGACCCGCAATTCGCTCAGACCGCGCAGGGTGCTCACGCCGGTAGCGGCGGCGGCGCACAGCGCCAGAATCGGCAATTCGTCTACGCAGTCAGGCACTTCGGCTGGCTCGACGTCGGTGGCACGTAGCGCGCTCGACCGCCCGCGCAGCGCACCGCTCGGTTCGTTGGCAATCATGGCCCCATCCGCGTCGGCCGCAACCTGCACCCGCGCGCCCATGCGCGCAAGCACCGCCAGCCAGCCTGTGCGGCGGGGATTGAGGCACACCGACCGCACCGCGATGTCGGCGTCGTCATGCAGCACCCCAAGCGCAATGGCGAAGGCCGCAGCAGATGGATCGCCTGGTATGGCAGCACGGGGCAGCGGCGCGAGCGTTCCTGGTTCGATAACGGCGCCGTCTGGCAGCTGACGCAGCTTTGCCCCCATCGCCCTTAGCATGCGCTCGGTGTGGTCCCGCGTGGGCGCTGGTTCGTGCACGGCCACTGGTCCGGCGGCGTTGAGGCCAGCCAGCAGCAGTGCCGACTTGACCTGGGCGCTCGCGACCGCAAGCCGCGCCGTGCCGCCCGCTAGTCGCTGGCCGTCGATGGCCAATGGCGCAGTTCCCGTGTCGGTCGTGGCCACGCGCGCCCCAAGCAGGTTCAGCGGATCGGCCACCCGCCGCATCGGCCGCCGCGACACAGAAACGTCGCCTGCCAACACGCTGCGCACGCCCGGCGCACCGGCCAGTACACCGCATAGCAACCGCATCGTCGTGCCCGAGTTGCCACAGTCCAGTGGCCTGACAGGCGAACGCCACGCTTGGGTGGGGACACCGTGGACGCGCCACCTTCCGGTCGCGGCGTCTTCGCAGTGCAGGTCGATGCCCAGCTCACCCAGGCACGCGGCGGTCGCGGCGACATCCTGGCCGGCGCTCAGGCCTGTGAACTCGGACGAGCCAGTGGCCATGGCCGCGAGCAACAGCGCCCGATGCGAGATCGACTTGTCGCCGGGCACCGCAAAGTGGCCTGCGAGCCGGCGCGCGGGTTCAAACTGCATTCAGATCGACACACCTGGCACTGAACGACACATGGAGCGGCGGTCGGCCGTAAGCCGGGTTCTGTGCCCGGCTGCGTCGCCGCATGCCGGGTGGTGACCATTCATCTGGGCCGACCATTGCTGGCCGGCTCTTGCGGTCTACCAGCCGGCTCGGGCGGGCCGCCCTCCGAGCGCCTCGCGGCGCCTGTGCCAGCTATTTGACCTTGCTTCAGGTGGGGTTTGCCGAAAGCGACGTTACCGCCGCAGACCGTGCGCTCTTGCCGCACGTTTTCACCCTCGCGCCGCGGCCTGCGGGGCAGGCGGGGACGCAGATTGTTCTCTGTGGCACTGTTCCCTGGGGTCGCCCCCGCCGGCAGTTGGCCGGCACCTCGCCCTGTGAAGCCCGGACTTTCCTCTGGCGATCGGCGTTGACCGCCGCCAGCGGCCACCTGGCCGGCCGCCGCTCCGCCGCGGATCGTAGCACGGGCGGTGGGTCGTCGCACGCCCCGGGGTACGCCTTGATCGTGCACGCGATTGCGGCCAGCTGTTGCGGTCGAGTGCGCCAGGCGGCACGGTCCAAATGGGCCCGGACGACCTTGACAAATCGCTACCGCGACCCATACTGTCCGGCCGCCGCGGCGGCCCAACCGCGTGCGCTGCAACGGAAAAATCACGCTACCACCGCCGCCGGCACGCTCGCGCAAGTGCCGGCAAAATACCAGGATTTTGCCTGGTTCCTGCGCAGGCGGTGCGAGGCGAGTCGGCAGCGGCGGTCCCGCGCCCACGCGCAGGGTGGTCGTGCTGTCACCGCTGCGCCCGCCTGCCTGCAGTGCCTTTGGAGTGCCAACTGACCGTGGTCGCCCAGCCCACCGACACCGCGACCCGTGCCGCCACCCGTGCGCGCGTTGGAACTGGCGCGAGCAGCGGCATCGATCAGGCGTCAATTCGGCAGGTCACCGCGCACAGCGACATGCTGGCGATCGTTTCCGAGGTCGTTGAGCTCAAACGTGCCGGCACCAGCCACCGCGGCCTGTGCCCGTTTCACGCCGAAAAAACCCCGTCCTTTCATGTCAACGCCGCACTCAAGGTCTATCACTGCAAAGGCTGTGGGGCGGGCGGCGATCTGATTTCGTTCGTCCGCGAGACCCGTGGCATGGGATTTGTCGAGGCCGTGCAGTGGTTGGCCGATCGCGCGGGCGTGGAACTGGTGCGCCAGGATCTCGACCCGCACGAGCGCGCCCGTCGCGACAGCGAACGCAGCCAGCGCGCACGCCTCATCGAGCTCGCCACCGTGGCGCAACAGTTCTTCCGATCGCGGTTTTCGTCGCCAGACGGTCGCGCCGCCGCGGACTACGCCAGCAAGCGCGGTCTGGGCCCCGCGATCGCCGTGCGCTATGGACTTGGTGCGGTGGGCGGCGGCTGGTCGGATTTGTGTGACCACCTACGCCGACTGGGCTGGGCCGATCGCGACATTGTCGCCATGGGGTTGGGCATCGAACGCCCTTCCGGCGGGCTGTACGATCGCTTTCGCAATCGGCTGATGTTTCCGATCTTCTCGGCGCAGGGCGACCTGGTGGCCTTTGGCGGTCGCGATCTGAGCGGCGACAGTCAGACGGCCAAGTACCTCAACTCACCAGAAGTCGTTGATCTCGAACGTGAGACGTCCAGTCCATTTCACCACTTCTACAAGAAAGGCGATGTGGTGTTTGGCCTGTATCAGGCGCGCGAAGCGATCCGCAAAAGTGGCACCGCGATTCTGGTCGAAGGCAACCTCGATGTGATGACCCTGGCGCAAGCTGGCTTTGAGAACACGGTATGCGCCATGGGCACCGCGCTGACCGATGTGCAGGCGCGCACGATCCGGCGGTTCGCGCCGCAGGTGGTGGTGCTGTACGACGGCGACCGCGCCGGGCGTGCCGCGGCCCACAAGGCCGTTCCGATGCTGCTCGCCGAGGGCTGCAATGGCGTGCTGGTCGCACTGCCCGACGGCGAAGATCCCGACAGCTTCGTGCGCACCCAGGGCGCCGAAGCGCTCCGACAGCGCATTGCAGAAGCGCTGCCGATGCTCAACGCCCACCTGGACGCCCTGGTCGCCGCGTGGGATGGGTCACTGCAGGGCAAGTCGGCGATTCTGCAAGCCGCAGGGCCGCTGCTGGCGCTCATCGGCAACCACGACGCCATGGCTCGCAACATGGCCTACGACTACCTGGCGGCGCGCTTGGAGCCCGACGCGCCGCTCGACCTGAACCGCGCGGACCAGCGCCGCTACCTGCACCGGCCGATTGCGATTGCGCCCGCGCCTGCCCCTGGCCGCGCTGCCGACGTCGCCGAAGGCCCCGCTGCCGCCGAGTCGGAACTGCTGCAACTGCTGGTGTGGTACCCGGCAGAGCTGGGCCAGCCGGCCCTGCGCGATGCCGTCGACTTCGTGGCGCATCCAGGTACCCGTTTGGCCCTGCGCGACCTGCTGGCGTTGCACCGCGACCACGGCCTGGACCTGGATGCCGTTGCGCGCTGGGCCATTGACTACGCCGACGCAGAGCTGCGCGGGCGGGTGCTGACGTGGCTGGCCGAGCCCGCGCCGGCACCGGCCGCCCAGGCTGCCCGCCAGGTGGCGGAACTCGTCGACCGCATCGTGACGGTGCGCGAGATTGACCGTCAGATGCAGCGACTGGTCGAACAGTTGCGCACCGCTCCACTTGAGAGCCAACGCGCGCTGGCGACGCGCCTTTTTGAATTACGGCGACTGCGCAGTCGGCATTAGCCCGACCGTTCGGCGCGCGAGGAACCCAAGATGCTCGATGTGATCAAGGAATCGGAACTCAAGTCGCTGGTCGTGCGCACCAAGGCGCTCGCCTTTCTGACTTCGGATGAAGTCGGACGCGTGCTGAATCTGGGCGAAAATGACCGCCAGACCGTCGACGAAGTGCTGGCCGTGCTCGCCGCCAACCTGGTCGAAATCATGGATACGCGGCCGCCGCGCGACAATCCGGCCACGATGCAGCGGCCCAACCAGCCGACGCCGCAGACGCTGCGCGTCGAAGACCCAGCGACCTACGGCGAGGACGCGCAGATGCGCACCAACGACCCGGTGCGCATGTACCTGCGCAAAATGGGATCGGTGGCGCTGCTCAACCGTCAGGGCGAGATCGAGATTGCCAAGCGCATCGAGATGGGCGAGCACGAAGTGCTGGATGCGCTGCTGTCCACACGGCTGACGTTCGAGATGATCCTTGGCCTGCGCGACAACGCGCGGCAGATCATCGAGTGGGTCGAGCAGGACCGCAGCGCCCAGGCGCAGATGGCGTCCGAGGGCCTGGACAAGGAAGAGATACTGGCGCTGCGCGAGAGCCGCCGCGGCAATGACCGGCCGCCGCACTCGCTCAAAGACCTCGTCAAGTCGATGGACGACGGCGTGGGCGGCGCCGACGAGATCGCGATCTGCCAGCAGCTCATCGAGGCGCTCAACGACCTGGACGCCTTTGCGAGCGACCAGCAGAAGACGCAGGCGGACATTGTTAGCGCACGCACCGACACCGCGCGCCGCGAGCTGGTCAGTGGAGAGTTGGCGCGGGCGGTGACAGAGGCGTACTTCTGCGAAGTCACGGGCGACGCACTGGAAAAGCTGCAGTCTGGAAAGCTGACGGTGGCCGACCTGGTCGATCTCGCCGCCCCGCGGCCCAAAGGCCACAAGGCGCCCGATCAGCCGCACCTGATGGCCGCGCTGGCGCGCGTGGTGCGGATGTACCGCAAGCGGGTCCGCAGCGAAGACGAGGCCGAGGCCGCGCGTGCCGATCTGGCCCGCAAGAAGCCGGTGCGTGCCTTGGACGACCTGCTGCGCGGCATGCTGGAAGACGAAGCCTGCATCAAAGGCCTCATCGAGATCGGCAAGAAAATCGACGGCGAAGACATCGACCCGGCGACCATCTTGGACAACCTGCCCGAGAAAGGCGGTAAGGCCCACGCGCGGCAATTCCAAAAGTCGCTGGCGCTGGCGTTCGAGGAAGTGGGGCCGCTGCTGACCGAGCTGCTGAGCCGGCGGGCCGAGATCATCCTGGGCGAGCCGAACTCGCCTGACTTTCAGCGGCTGGTCAAGGCGCGCAACGACCGCATCGCCACCATCGTCAACGACGTCATCGAGCACCTGCTATGGGTGCCGCGGCAGCGCGGCAAAGGCAAAACTGCGAGCCGTCCGCACCCGCCGGCGACGCCGGACGGCCTGATGCCCAAGCCCGGTCCAGAGCACCCTGAGTGGGCGTCGCTGTCGGCGCCGTTCATCGAGCGCATCGTGCACGACGAGGCCCGCCGCATCCTGGAAGCGCTGCCGGTGTCGATCAAGATGTACGACATCGTGCGGCGGCGCGCGCTGCTCGAGCGCCTGCTCGACTGCGGTCTGCACCGTAAGCAGATCGACATCATCATCGCCGAGTTCAAGAAGACCGTGCGCGATGTGCGCGACGCTGCGAGTAACCTTGCGCTCGAAGAAGGCAAGCTGAGCGAACTGGCCGCGGAGCGCCTAAGGATTGCAGGCAAAAAGAAGCCCGATGTGTCGCTGACGTTCAAGAAAGACGTGGCGATGCTGATGCGCGAATTCAAGGAGGGCGGTGCCAACCAGCTCAAGATGCTGGAACGCAAGTTCGGCATCAACTTCAAGGAGTTGATCGAAGCACACCGCGTGATGAAGGATCTGCAGAAGATCATCGACGGCCACACCAAGGCGACCGGCCACAGCCAGGAGGCACTGACTAAGATCTACGAGACGGTGTCGCGCGGTGAGCGCATGGCCAACAAGGCCAAGGCTGAGCTGGTCGAGGCCAACCTGCGCCTGGTGGTCAGCATCGCCAAGAAGTAC
>SXRM01000393.1 GCA_005792545.1 Pseudomonadota bacterium
GCGTGGCACCTCGGCGCCCGGCGTCTCTTCGGGCTTTTGGAGATACTGCTCGAGGTCGAAGCCGACGTTCTCGACGGTGAAGCCAAACTCGGTCGCCACCAACTCAACCGTGTCGAGGTCGAGCGGGTGGTTGACGGTGGCCATCATGCCAAGGCTGAACAGCTTCTTGATGACCTCGGTCGCCTTGACCGACATTTGGTGCGCCAGATTGGCAACCGTGATCGTGTCCTCGATGCGCAAGTGACGCTTTTCGGCCTTGGTCGGCTGCGCGACTGGCGCGGGCGCGGCCTGCATTTTCGAGCCCTTGCCGGCCTTTTTCTTGCTGCGTCCGCGCGCATCCGCACCCGCCGACTGCGAATCGCGGTGCCGGTCGTAGATGAGCTTGCGACCGCCACGGCCCGCGTCGGCTGCCGGCACTTCGGGAGCACGGCGGACACCAAACTCATCGACAGCGGCAACAGGCGCTGGGGCAACAGCATCGCTCGCTGGCCGGGGCGCCGGCTTCGGCGGCAGGTTGACCAGCACCTCAGGCATGGCCATGCGCCGCAGTGTCGGCCGCCGTGACGTGCTCGGCAGGGCGGCGCCAGCATCCAGCGCCTTCCCGATGTCCTCCAAGCGTGGGCCGGTTTTGGTGACCTCCGCGGCCGCTTCGGCTGCCTTGCGGCGCGCAGCAAATGCCCGCGGATCGTTCTCCGGCAGCTTGACTTCACCGGCAGGGCGCACCGCGCCACGGGCATCGGCTGCGCGTGCCGCTTCGCGGGCCGCATCCGCTGCGTCAGAGCGACCGTGGGCGGCTGCTGCGGCAACGTCCTGATGGTCCTGTGCCACGGCCGCACTGGACGGCTCCTCTTGGGCGGCCGTAGGCGGCTCCTGCTGCGGAGCCGGCTGATGGATGCGCAGCTGCAGTTCCGGCGGCACCTCAAGGTCCGACGCCTTGATGCGTTTGATGCGAGGCGTGTTGTCCGGCCGCGACGGCACGCGCGCCGGGGGCTCGCTTGGCGATGCAGCGGCTTCCGGCGGCTGCGGCTCAATGGCCGCAACTACCGGCGCTTCTACGGCAATCTCTGGCTCGACTGCCGCCACAAAATCGGTGGCTTGGCGCGGTTCAAAGACCGGTTCGGCCGTCACCGCCGGCATTTCTGCGCCTGCGGGCTCGCTGCTCACATCTGTTGCGATCGCAGCGCGGCGCCGCAGCACCGGGGGCGGCGCTGGCAATGGAGCTGCTTTGCTGGGCGCACTCAGCTTACCCGCCGGCGCAACACCAGTAGCAGGGCGCACGCCCGTTGGGACGGGAGCGGCCGGCGCAGGTGTGCGCACGACTGGCGTCACGGACGCGGGCCGCGCGGCCACAACCGCTGCGGGTGCTGCGGCTGCCGGTGCCGCGCTGTGCGCCGCACGAACCTTAGCGCGCAGAATCAGCGCTTGCGCCGGCTCTAGCATGTTCATGACGGGCCGAATGTTGACCTTAGTGGCAACATCCAGCAACTCGCGGTCGGTGACCCCAAGTTCCTTCGCCAATTCCCGAATGCCGATCTTTCCTGCCGCCAAGGTTCTACTCCCGCGCGCCGTGGTCCATTGTGGCGCGTCCCCGTTTGTCGCCGGGGCGGCGATGTTCGGGCTGCGCAGCGGCGCGCAGTTCGTCCCGCAAGGCTTGCCACGCTAGCGACTGCACGTCGCTTTGTGGCTCAATTCCGCGTCGTTGCAGTCCCCCGAGCCGATTTACCCACATCGTTTCGATGTGGTCAGCCAGTGTGACTGCCAGTCTGTTCCCATCGGCATCTATGCGGCCGGCCGACTCGGCCATCGCATTGCCTGTGCGCGGGACGCTCGGTCCAGCGGTCCGTGCGAGCTTGCGCCGCCCAGCGGCCATCAGCCACAGGTGCAGGCATCGTGCACGCGCGCACACGTTGTTGCCTCGCCCGCCGCCGACGGACAGGCCGCTGGCAAACGTGCGACCGCCGGTCGGCGCCAAGGCGGCGGACAAGCGGGGGGCAGTATTGTGTTCGCAATGCATCAGCGTGGCAAGCTGCCCGGTCGTGCCGACCGCTGACTCCGCCGCCGGCCACACGACCCAGTGACCCGACCAGCGACCGATTCGCGTCAAAGCGATGCTGGTGCCCAGTCGCTGCAGCCGAACGAAGCCGTCAACGGGTCCGCTACGCCTGCAAGCCGCACAAGCGCGCACCGGCGCACCAGCGGAAAAGCCGACGCGGGCTAGGCGGGATTGTGCAACAGTATCGGTCACAGACTGTGTCCAGTGGCGCGCGGAACTGGCGCATATCAGTTGACGGCAGGCGCGGCTTCCGCGGTCGCCTCTTCGCCTGGCGAGGCGATAGCTTCCGACTCAGCGGCCGGCGCATTCGCTTCGCTTTCAATCACGCTTTCGACAATTCCTTCTGCGGCAGCTGCGGCTTCTGCCGCGGCGCGCTCCTTGGCGAGGCGAGTTTCTTCGTCGCGGCGTTTCTTGACCTCGTAGGCGATCTGTTGAATTTGCTCGGCGGCGATCGCGTCGATGCCGTGGATGGCCGCGAGGTCTTCCGGGTGGGCATTAAGCAAGTTCTCGGGGCTGTGGTAGCCCAGCTTGAACAGGTAGGAGATGACCGATTCATCCAGGTTCGGCACGGCCGTCAGCGCCGCGGCCAGCGCCTGCTTGCTCTCTTCGATCTTGCTCTCGCTTTGGATCTCGATCTTCCAACCCACCAGCTTGGACGCCAGGCGCACGTTTTGACCGCGGCGGCCGATCGCCAGGCTCAACTGCTCATCCGGCACGATAAGCTCGATGGTCTGGTTGTCCTCGTCAATGAGCACACGGCTGACTTCGGCCGGCTGAATCGCGTTACACACAAATTTTGCGGTATCGGGGCTCCACGGCACGATGTCGATCTTTTCGCCTTTGAGTTCCTGAACGACCGCCTGAACGCGTGAGCCTTTCATGCCCACGCACGCGCCGACTGGGTCGACGTCAGTGTCTTTGCTTGCAACGGCGATCTTGGCGCGCTCGCCCGGTTCGCGGGCAACCCGCATGATCTTGACGATGCCCTCGTAGATTTCGGGCACCTCAAGCTCAAAAAGCTTTTCGATCAAGCGGTCGTCCGTGCGCGACAGCACGATCTGCGGGCCGCGGGCCTCGCGCTTGATGTCTTTGACGTAGGCTTGCACTCGATCGCCGGCGCGGTACGACTCGCGAAACATCTGCTCGCGGACGGGCAGCACCGCTTCCGCACGGCCCAGGTCGACGATCACGTTGCCACGCTCAAAGCGGCGCACGATGCCAGTTACCAGTTCAGCCTTGCGATCTTTGTACTCGTTGAACACCACGTCGCGCTCGGCTTCGCGCACGCGCTGCATGATGACCTGCTTGGCGGTCATCGCAGCGATGCGCCCGAATTGCTGGCGCGCTGTTCGAATGCCCAGAACGTCGCCATACCGGCGGTCTTCCTCTTCGGCCCGGGCGCGGTCGCGCTCAAGGTAGAAGATCTGGAAGCCGAGTTCGTCCGCGACCTGCACCTCGGTGTCAATGGTCTGCGCCGTCGACACGGGGAGCTGGCGCTCAAAGTCCTCCAGGGCTTCGTCGGCGACGACGGTCATGTACATCATCAACTCACACTGGCCGTCGGCTTCGTTGTACTTGGCTTCCAGTTCGCGGCCCTGGCCGAAGGTCTTGCGTGCAGCAAACACGATCGCCTGCTCGAGGGCGTCGACGAGCACCGCCCGGTCCACGTTCTTCTCTTTGCTGACCTGGTCGATGATTTGGTTGAGGTTGGCGATCATGGTGAACTCCTGGTGAAAAAGGGGAAATGAATCAGGCTGCTGGGCTGTCCGTGGCGCCAGTACCTTTGGTTGGATCGTCGCCGTCGCAGTCGGCACCGCCGGTCTGGTCCAACGAAACTGCAGGTGTTTCTGCGGCTAGACGCGCGCCCAGCGCCTGCCACTGGGCCAGCGTCGGCGACAGGCGGGCACCGCGCACGTTAGACCAGGCAACGAGCACAACCGCAGTCGCTGGCTTGCCCTTGGCCACCGGCGGCTGCAAAGCAACCGCTTGCCTGGCGGTGTCTACGCCGACGAGCGTGCCCGCAGCGGTCTGCAACTGCCCGCGATCATCCAAAAAAGTCACTTTGACGTCAACTCCGGCAAACCGAACACAGTCGTCCAAGTGCCGGAGCGGCCGATCAATTCCGGGGCTCGATACCTCAATCTCGTAGCGCTCTGCAAAGCCAGCAATTGCGTCCAGTCGCGACTGTGCTGCCAGCGACAGCGTGGCGCAGTCGTCCAGGGTGATGCCGCCGGCACCCGCGTGTCGATCGGCAAGCACCTCGACGCGAAAGTCGCCGCCTGCCGGCTTGAGCGTCCAGGCGACCACATCGAGACCGCAAGCTCCCGCAGCCTTGGCAATGGCGTCAGCGACGTCATTTTGGAGCTGTTGTGAGTTCACCACGGCGGCCGTTGGTTCGGGCGAACCGGTCCTGGCGTGCAAATCGCGCGCACGCGGCGACGCGCTGCCGCGCTCAGGCCCACGTGTGGCTTTGGACTGCTTGCGACGAATGGACAAACGACTCGAACCTTGCCGGCACCTGTGGTGCCGTGCCCGCGGTCGCCAAGGCGACAATCGCGACCCGACCGTGCGGTTGGCCTGCCGCGCGGCTAAGGGCGATTCGGAATTTCCGGAGGACGCCGCAGCGCCGCGGCGACGCCGACGGCAACTGCCCGCGCAGCGCGCGCAGCAACCCGATGTTGCACCCTAATTCGACGCCGCGGCGATGCCGACGCGAAGAATGAAAGGAACCGGGAGCGCGCAGCTTGTCCGCGTGGCCGCGACCGCCATGCCCATCGAAGGGTCAAGGCCGGGTCGCCGGACACGAACGCGACAACCGCTGCTAGAAGTCCGCGCGTTTGGCTCGCCGACTAGGTCGGCGGTACGTCCGCACGGAAGGGAGGCGGCACCCAGATTCGAACTGGGGATCAGGGAGTTGCAGTCCCATGCATTACCACTTTGCTATGCCGCCAACTACGCTGACAACGCGACACTGGGTCGCCGCGCGGCGGGCGAACCGACGCGGCCCTGGCTGCAGCGACCCAATCGGCGGCCCAGCCAGCGGCCGCGGAAGTGTACGCGTCTGGGCCCTGGCGTCAAGACGCGCGATTCGGATGGGCGCAGATCGCAGAGAGTGCGCTTGACCACGAAGGCATAGCTAGCAGAATCATCTGGTTGGCGACATGCCTGTTCGGTTATGTGTTGTCGTCATGTAAGGCCGCTGATTTACAGACACTTTGAAGGCAGTCTGGGCGCGTCCGGCCTCGGAGGCCGGAACGGGCCCTACTCGGGCTCGCTGCCGCTCGCCCTCC
>SXRM01000394.1 GCA_005792545.1 Pseudomonadota bacterium
CCCAGCTACGGCCAAAGATCCTGGACATCTCGCGGCTTACGTCCTCACTCCCTCGGTCGGCGCACTTCAAGTGCGCCTCGGTCGGTCGCTCCGGGCGCGCTCGCGATCTGCCTGCAGGCTCTTCGACCTCGCCGCGGGCGCGATTTAGCCACACCCTGTAAGCCGGCGGCAGCGCGTCGCCCAAATGCCCCCAGCGCAATCGCAATGCCGCAAACCTCGGGGTTGGGTGCGGACAGGGTTCCATCCCAGCCCGGTTCAGTAGAGCGTTTGCGGCTTGCCTGGACAGGCACAGAGGCCTGTCCGCACCCGAAAACCTGGCACTTGCGCTTGCCTGCTATTGCCCCAGCACCTGCTTGCCGCGCGCGATGCCCTTGGCATAGAACGCCTGGAACCCAAAGCTGGCTTCGTAGCCGTTGAGCAACTGCACGAACTTCTTGCAGTCCGTGAGGCCCTGAGTCACGCTGCCGACGTACAGGCCCAACAGTTGCGGCTTGCCTTTGGCGTCGAGCACCACCGCCGCATGGCCTTCGTCGCCATCGCGGTGGCAGACAGCGCCGCCCATTTTCGGGCGCACTTCCACAATCGTATCCGACGCCAGCTTGGCGTTGAGCACCGCGCAGCCGTCCACGCCCTTGCGGATGGGCGTCGTGCCACTACCCGACGGCCCGTAGCCAACGAGGCGCACATTGCACTGTAACGCCGGCTTGGTCGTTGGCACGCCGAGCGGTTCGGCGTTGGCGACCGGCTTGGTCAGCACCACGTAGGCCACGTCGTAGAGCAAAAGCGTGTGGACGAGGTCGATCTTGCTCGTTGGCTCCAAGTGTCCGTCCGGGTGGTAGACGGTCTCGGCGATGGCGTACTGCGTCTGCGCCTTGAGCTCGCCCACGCCGAATACCAGCGTCTTGGTGCGGTTGCGGTACGCGCAGTGCGCGGCGGTGACGGCCACGTTGGGGGCAATCAGTGTCGCGCCGCATAGCGGTGTGGTCGGCTTGGCGGCGTCGGCGAGGTAGCCTACGCCCAGGTAGCGCGACTCGGCGGTACCGCCGATGAGCTGCTGGTCGTCGCCGGCGGCGACGGGCTCGGGGTCGCTGGCGCATGCCAACGGCAAGAAGGCCGCGACGGCGGCGCATAAGGGCTTGCGAAGAAAGGACAAGTTGACCATGGCGGGACTCCGATTGCGGCGGACCTTGGACAAGTGGGGACGCGACACGACCACGCAACGCCAAGTGGACAACACCACTGCGCAAAAGTCATTGGCAAGTCTGCCATGATAGCGGCCTGCTGCTATCAACCTACCAGCGCCTGCGCGCCTTCAACCACCTGCCGCACCAGCGCTTCGGGAACCCCCGGCACCGCCGCCAGCCCAAACGCCTGCGCCACATTGGCTGCCTCCACCGCCGATACCACGCCACGCGGCAGCAGGTCGGCATACAACCATGGCAAAGTCGGCGTCGCCGGTGGCGCATCCAAGCCCGCGCGCTGGGCGAGCGCCAGCGACATCGCCTGGCACACAAGCTGCAACCCTTCGTCGGCCATGCTGTTTTCGACCAGCGTGCGCGCGGCGGCCAGTTTCTTGCGGGCCGCGACCACGAGCGGCGGCTCGGCCGGCGCCTGAGGCCGCTCGTACACCGTCGTCTCCGCCTGGTCGTTGTGGCCGCCCAGGTGCCCCATCGTGCGCAACATCGCGTAGGTGCGCAGGTCGAGCACTGCTACGGCGACTTCGGGCGTTGCCACTTCGCCCGCAATGGCCACGTCGTCCGCATCCGCGCGGTCCACCAGCGCAATCAGACCCGTCCGGCCGACAACGATGCGTTCCAGCCGGCTGCCCAAGCGCCTGGTCAGCGCGCTGACGATGGTCGAAACCGTGCCGTCGCTTTCGCCGCCGCGAACTGCGTCGCTCGCCGTGTGGCCAGGACCGGTCGGCTTGATGTCTTCCGGCGGCCCCGGCGGCACGGGTTGCTCGCCCGGCGGTGGCGTTACCGGTTCGTCCTGGTCGTCCCCGTCGATGTCGTCGGCCTTGTCAGACTTTCGCGACGCCGGGTCTTTTTGCAGGTCCACGACCGCTTTCATTGCCTCTGCCAGCGCCGCTGTCGACAGGCCCACGGTATCGTCGCCTTCCGCCGCCATGACTTGCGTGAACAGGTGCTGTTTGCCGGCCAGGATCTGCCCCACCCGTTGCTCGTACGACGCCGCCGCCACCAGTAGCACAATCAGCACGTTCCGTTTCTGCCCAAGCCGGTGAATGCGGGCCAGACGTTGCTGCAACACAGCGGGATTCCACGGCAGGTCCAAGTTGATGAGCGCATCAGCGCACTGCAAGTTCAAGCCGGTGCCGCCAGCGTCGGTGCTCAGAAACACCTGGCAGCTCGGGTCCTGCTCAAAGCGCTCAATCAAGGCCCCGCGTTTGTCCACGGGCACCGAGCCGTGCAGCCGCACCGTGCCCAGGCCCAGCGCCTGCGCAGCTTCTTCGGCCATACGGGTCATGCGCTCCCACTGGGAAAACACCACCACCTTGCGACCGCCCGCCACCGCCAGTTCCTCGAGCAAGCGCGCCAGTTCGTCGAGCTTGGGGCTGCCCACGGTGACTTTGTCGATGAGCCCCGCGGCATTGCAGGCCATGCGCGCTTGCACCAACGCCGCCATCGCCAGTTTCTCTTCGGGCGGCGTGAGCTTGCGGCGCTGCATGATGGCGGCAAAATTGTGGGCCACGCTCAGAAACCCGTCGTGCATCTGCTTCTGGCGGGCCGACATCGGCACTTCGTGGGTCACTTCGGTCCGCTCCGGCAGCTGGTCGGCGATGATTTCGCGGCTGCGGCGCAGCATGACCCCGGTCAGCCGGCGGCGCAGCGCGGTCAGGTTGCGGTAGCCGACGAGCTTATTGCGTTCATCGCGCACCAGGTAATCGACGTCAAAGCGCCACAGTGGCCCCAACACGTGCGGATCGACCAGTTGCATCAGGCTGTACAGGTCGGTCAGGCGGTTTTCCAGCGGCGTACCGGTCAGCACAAACGCGAACCTGGACGGAATCGACTTGATTTTGGCCGACACCAGCGTGTTCCAGTTCTTGATGCGCTGCGCTTCGTCGACAATCAGCAGGTCGGGCGTCACTTCGCCGCAAAACAGCGACTGGTGACGCATCACCTGCTCATAGTGCGCGACGTGGAATGTCGCCGGTTGCCGCCAGCACGCTTCGCGCTGCGGATGACCGCCCGTGAGCAACTGCGCCTGCAACCCGGTGAACTTGGCGATTTCCTTGGACCAGTTCGACTTGAGCGAGGCCGGGCACACAATCAGCACGCGGCGCACGCCTTCGTGGTCGATGAGCCAGCGCGCGGCTGCAATCGCCTGCAACGTCTTGCCCACGCCCATGTCGTCGGCCAAAAGCGCGCGGCCCTGGCTCGCCAGCATGGCGGTGCCTTGCCGTTGGTAGGGAAACAGTCGCGCGCGCAACCACGGCGGCTGCCCCTGGTGGGCTGCCAGCTCCGCTTCGACGTTGGCGCGGCGCTGGGCACGCGCGTCCATCTCGGCAGCGCGCATCGCCCAAGCGCGCGCATCGTCGCCCAGACTGAGCATCCGCGCATCGGCCGGATTCAGACGTTGGGCAGAGCGTTCCAGTGCAAACCAGGCGCCAGGCAGCCCCCCAATCAGCCGGTCCTCGGCGTCGAAGTGCTGGCGCGCAATCGAGGCCACCGGCAGCGGCAACGTCCCGCGCGTCCGGACGCTGATCCGCGGGGCATCTGCGCACTGCCAGTCGAGCCACACAATGGCGATAGCGGTCTGCTGGGCCACCGGCCGCTTGAGCCGTACGCGGTGCAGCACGGCCTCGATGTGTTTGCAAGTGCCCAGGCCATTGACGGCAAAGTCGGGGCAATCGCACGTGTTCAACGGCTCGGACAGGTGGCGGATCTGCACGCGATACGGCCGCACCGCCGCCGACGTCGATACCACAGACTGCGCCGCCCAAGTGCCGAAATCCGGGTCGCCCGACACCAACTCGACCCGCACCGCACGCCGGCCCAGGTCTACGCGCTCGGCCTTGGCCTTTTCGCGTGCCGTCAAGGCAGCGCCCTTGGACGTCGACGGGGCATCGCCATGCGACAGCAGCACGGCCACGGCATGCGCGCACAAGGTCGCTCGCCACTGGGGCGAACACGCACAACTGGCTTGGACTTGCGCGTCGCCGTCCAGCGACAGCGTCACGTCGAACTGCTTGTCGATGGCATCGCCGGAAACGTGGCCATGCAGGGCCAGCTCGCCGCTCTCGTCGCTCAGGCCCACGTGGGTGACGTAGTGCTTGTTCCACAGGTGCATCGCGTCGCGCAGTGCGGTCTCGCTGCACAAGGGGGCGATGGCGTCCAGGTCGAGCAGAAACGGGTCTTGGTCGGGCGCGACGTCGATTTTGGTGTAGGTCGGGCGGGTGGCCTTGGGCTTGGCTGGCTTGGCGAGGGCGGTGGTGGGCGTGTCGGTGGGCATCGAGGCTCCGAAGGCGCAAATGGGCCTGTCAAAGGACAACTCAGTCGACCTCGGCAGTCGGCGGAGCGGCGAGTCGGCTTGCAAAGACGCGAGCTTGCGACCCACTGAGCAAGCAAAGGGCGCAAGTACAAAATCGAGTCGATTTTTACGGGCCCGACGGGCCGCGATTGTCGCGCTGGGGCGCAGGGTTGGCAATGGGGTCGCAGCGACGACGGATTGCGGGTCGCCGTTGCGGCCCATTGCGGTCGCTGCCTATACTGTTGCAGGCAGGCCCAGCACGGCCGGCGAGCGTTGCTGTGGCGATTGGCCGACCCGACCCAACGATATTCCGCGACCTGGACTACCGCGAAGCAGCGACGATGCGCCTGCAAGAGGCGCAAATGCTCGCGGACGCAGGTCGGCCGGGTCTCGCGCTCTATGTGGCAGGCGTGGCGGCGGAAGCGGCATTGCGGTCGCGGATTCCGCCGGGCACGGTGTTCGATGGTCGCCATGACCTGGTGCGTCTGGCGTTGACAGCCGGCTACATCGGTGGCACCGCACGGACCATTCCAAGGCGCACAGAGCGGCTGAACACCTTCAACCGGCTCTGGAGAAATAGTTTCCGCTACATGAGCGACGATAAGATCGCCCGCATTTTGCACGCCGCGCGCCAATTCCCCGAATCTGCAGATCGTGGCAGAACGCTAGTCCGCCTGGCAGCGAGTGCTGCGATCGCAGAAGCAGGTCATATTGTCCAGGCCAGTCTGTCGCCGCCAAAGGTGCAAACATGACAACACAAGCCAAGGTAGAGGCCGCGCTCTATTCCCACATCGCTGGCGCCCAAGTCGATCTTGAGACCGGGCCGTCTGGCAAGGTCTTCGGATGGGTTGTTTCCAGCACCTTTTTCGGCCAAGAAGACAAGCTGCGGGTCGCAAGGGTATGGACAGCGCTCCGTGAGGCGATTGCACCGGAAGACCTCGAGGATGTAACGATGATTTTTCCCGTGACCCCCGAAGAGGCCCAGAGCATTCGCGAGGATCAACAGGCAAGCTGATTGCGTCACGGGCTTCGATGGCGACAACCTCGTCGTTGGCGTCGAAATTGAGCACCACGCTTGGTGCAACATCCTCAGATTCAAGAATGGGTGCGGCGGTGAGGCGCAATTTGGCCGTGTCGACTTTGGGGTCATAGAGCAGCTTGGCGGTCGCCTCGTTGAGGGCAGTGCCGCAGGTCACGCGGCCGTAACCGCGTCGACGGCGTCGATGGCGGCTTTCCAACGCAGCACGTCCGCCAGGTCCAAGTGGTGGCTGGCTTGCAGCACTTCGATGCCCACCAACTGGTCGTCGCTGGTTGTGTCGATGTGCAGGTGCGGCTTGATTTCGGGCGCCGCCACCACGTGGGCGATGTCGTCGCGCCTGATGCCGTAGAGCTGGCAGCGGCGCCTGGCGTGGCGAGAGAGGGTGACGGCGTTAGGCATGGGTGCTCGCCGGCTACGCCGCAAGCTCAAACTCGATGGCCTCGGGCGTGGCGGTTGGGTGGCGTTGGCGCACGCCGCGCACTTCGATGGCGACGACCTGACCGTTGGCGTCGAAGTCCAGGACCACGCCCGGTGCAGCTTCTTCGGATTCAAGAATTGGCGCGGCAGTCAGGCGCAAGTAGGCGGTGTCGACTTCGGGGTCGTAGTGCAGCTTCACGGCAGCCTCCTTGAGGCCTTGCGGTCGAAAAACACCGTGACGACGTGCCACGGTGTCACGCTCGGATTGTACACGACCCGCAGGACGCGGCCACCGAAGGCGTCGATTCGGCGCAGGGCGTGGCGCAGTTCGGGGTCGTGGGCGTCGGGTTCGGTCCAGGTCAGGTTGTCGAGGGTGGCGATCACCCACGCGATGTCGATGGCGCGCTCGGCGAGACCGATGGCGGCGTGGCGGGAGAGGGTGAAGGGGTTGGGCATGGACAAGACCCGGTCTTGCGGGTTTTGGTGCGGCTGCGGCTGTATCGCCGCGTGGCTCACGCCGCTTGCCGAACCACTGCTTCGACGCTCAGGCCACCACCGACTGTGGCCGATTGGTAATGCAACATCTCGCAGCCGATGACGCGACCGTTGGCGTCCTTCATCAGCACGACTTCGTCGTCGGTTTCCTCGCAGATCGCCTCGGTGGCCGGGTCGCCCCACCACACGGTCAGGCTGTGGCCGACGGGGTCGTGAATTACACGGATTTTGTCCATATGACAGCTCCAGATTTGACCGCGTCGGTTGGGTACGCGGTGATGACAAACCCGTCGTGGCCAAGGCGGCGCGTCACCACACACTGCCAGCGCGGCCGACTGCCGCGGTA
Source organism: Pseudomonadota bacterium (assembly GCA_005792545.1). Classification (GTDB taxonomy): domain Bacteria; phylum Myxococcota_A; class UBA9042; order UBA9042; family UBA9042; genus SXRM01. The sequence continues at coordinate 6,789 of SXRM01000394.1, forward strand.
GAAAAGTAGCACATTCTCATCCTTGCTGCTTTGGCGGATCTCGTCGGGGTCAGTAAGGGTCTCAATGACTTCAGCGAGGCGGTTGGCCATGACGGGGTGCTTGACGGTCGCGATTTGGTGCCACTACGCGGCGCTGCACCGAACGCGAAAGCCCAAGGGCGTGGCGATGTCGAAGGCCAGGTCGCTGGGCGGTGGGGGCGGTGAATTCATGGGCAGAGGCTGGTTTTGTAGGTTTTGGCGGTTGGGGGGGTCAGTTGGCGGGTTTGGCGCAGCGGGTGCCGACTCCGAAAAGTGCGTTGGCCGGTTGGAAGAAGTATCGCCATGAACTACGTACAGCCGGCGCGGCATCATCGAGGCCACCTCCCCGGGCTACGCGATGTGCGGCTGGGGCAATGTTGGCTGCGTCCTTGGCCGTTGAACCGGATTTGAGGTAGAACTCGAAGTCGTACCAGTCAATTGTCCATTCGCTGACGTTGCCTGCCATATCGTTGGCGCCGTATGGGCTCGCACCCTGCGCGCTGCCGGCCCCAGCCGAATAAGTTGACCCAGCTGAGCAGCCGTAATTTGCCGCGCCGTTGAACACACCATTTGTCCCGCAAACCGGCTCCGCGTTCCCCCACGGATACTTGACCGTGCTCGCCTTGCAGTCCTTGCCGGCGTACACCTCACAGCCACCGCGCGCAGCCTTCTCCCACTGGGCCTCCGTTGGTAAGTCACCGCCAAGCCACTTGCAGACCGCCTGCGATTGCACCCAGTTCACGTAGTTCACGGGGTGTTGCTCCTTTCCAGCCGCGCCATATGTCGAATAGTTCGCGCCGCCTGTCGTCGATGGTGCCGTGCACCCGCTCGCCCCGGCCGTCACGCACTTCTTGTAGACCTCGGCCGTCACCTCGTACACGCCCACCCAATACGCCGACAACTCAACTTCATGTTGCGGGTTCTCGTTGGCGTTGCCGCTGCACACGTTGTCGGTCACCGGGTTGCACCCCATCCAGAACTTCCCCGCCGGCACCAAAGTCCACTTGTACCCGTTGGCGTCGGTTTGGAAGCAGTGCCCGCTGTCGCACTTGCCCTTGCCGTTGCCGCAGGTGTCGCCGTTTTGGGCGCAGCCGACGGCGTTGGGTTTGCACGCCCCTGCCGAGCAGGTGCCGCCCTGGCCGCATACCGACCCGTCGGGCAAGTTGGTGTGCGAGCATCCGGATTTTGCGTCGCAGCTGTCGGCGGTGCAGCCATTGCCGTCGCTGCAAGAATCCACACTTTTGCCAACGCACACGCCCGCGTCCGAACACGACGCGTTGAAAAACGGGTCGATCTTGAAAATCCCAGCGGTTGTATCGCTCCCGACAAAGATTTCGAGTGCGCTGGGTATTGTGATGCTGTGGAGGTAGGCTTCGCCAGCGAACTTCTTGTTAGACAGCATCAAGCCATTTGAAGTCATCCAACTTAGCGAGCCGCCACCGCATTGGCCAGTCACCAGGACAGTGCCGTCAGGCCGTGGAGCTACGCCATTGAGTCTGCCACAGTCGACACCGCCAAACGGCGAAGCACTGTGGGCAAGTGCTGTGCCGCTGCCATCCAAGCGGAAAAACCACGCTTGATTTGCACCGTATTTGAGCCCCACAGCAACAATTGAGCCGTCTGCCAACTCGGCAACACTTTTAACGGTGTGGCAGGCAAAGTCGGCGAGTTCGACGTGCCAAACTTGGACGCTATTGGCATTGACTTTTCGAACCAAACACTTGCCACCCGCACCGTTAGACGTCGTGCCGCCGACAATGTAGCTGCCGTCCTTTGCGGCTGCGACCGCGGCTAGTTGGCCGCTGGTTGGCGCATTGTTCCACCATGCGGCGGTACTGGCCGATATTGTGCCAGTTTGGTTAACTTCTCGAAATGTAACGCCAAGATCGCAAGTGACAACCGCGCCACCGTTTGCGTGGGCAACGATGTTGAGACAATTCGATGGGCCCTCAATAGTTCGTTTTGAAACGATGGCCCCCGACGCAACGTCGATGGAGGCGATCAAATTGGAAACTTGCCAAGCGGTGCCTCCGTCGTTGACCAGCGCGGCGCGAATATCGCTTGCTGTATTGCAGGCGTATTCCGTTTTCCAGACAGGTTTGCCAGCCGCATCGAACCGAGACATGATGCACTGGTTTCCGCTCGCGCCACTTGTGAGGCCGCCGCCATCCGACAGTGCGATAATGCTGTTGACGCTACCTTTGGTGTAGCCGCTTACCGTTGCAGCCCAGAACTTGTCCTTCCCCCCCTGGCACTTCCCCGCCAGGCACACCTGCTGAACCTGGCACGACGCCGCATCGGCACACGCGGCACCGTCGGCCAAATTGGTATGCGTGCACCCCTTCGCAGCCTCGCACCCATCGAGCGTGCACGGGTTATTGTCGACGCAATCCATTGCAGTCTTCGTCAGGCATGAATTGCCGCCGCCGCAAGTCGTGTCGCCCCACGGCGACAGCCTCGCAACCCAACTTCCTGTGCTCAACGTAGCCGCCACGATGACTCGACCTTGAGCGTCAATGTCCACCGCGCGCCCCGCTGCACCGGCGATTTGCGGAAACGACTTGTTCCAAATCACCTTGCCGTTCGCGTCGATCCGCGCGACAAACGGATGCAATTGCGCCGAACATTCATTGTGGTCACCTGCGACGACTATGCCGCCATCTGGCAAGGCGCGAATTTCGCTTATTTGGTCACCTTCGTTTGCCACGGAATCGAGCTTTGTCTGCCACTGCAGGTCGCCTGCCGCGTTGAGCTTCACGGCCCACGCGTCGGCCTCGCCGCACCCAATTCCCGACGAAATCGTGCCCCCCCCAAACCAGCCGCCATCAGGGGCGGCGTCAAGCGTGCTCAGGCCTTGGTACTTGGCCGCGCCGAAATTCAACCCCTCCGCCAAGAGATCGCCATTCACATTGAACCGGCTCAACTGCACAGTTGACGGGTCTTTGGCGGCCAAGCCTGAGAAGCTCACTGTCCCATCCTTGCCAAGAGCCAGGGCATGGCGGTGACTATCGCCCCAAACGCCATAGGTCTTTGACCAGACTTGCTCGCCCTTGGAATTGATCCGCATGAGATGCATGACACGGGTGCTCGCACTTTGGCTCTGTCCGGCCACCAGGAGGTCACCTCCTGGTAATGGCAAGACCTGCTCCGCAGAACTCCAAGAGCCCGCAGAGAATGCCGCCGCCATTGTCTGCTTGCCGTCTTTGTCTGCCCATGCGACGCCAAGCTTGCCTTGGCCGCCGTCCGCTCCAACCGCATACACGAAGCCGCCATCTATCGGCCTGACGTCGCCATAATAGTGGCCGCCCGATCCTGCAAACTGCCAAATGACCTTGCCGCTGCTATTCAGCAAGGCGCGCCATGGCGTTTTTCCCTTGCCGCCCGCCAAGGCGTAGGTGTTGTCTGCAAGCGCTCGCACTGCCTGCAATCTCGTGGCTTCGACGAAAACTTGCCACACCGCTGGCGCGCCAGCAACACACTTGCCCGTCGCGCATTGGCTATCCAGAGAGCACCCGTCCCCGGCCGTGCATGTGCCCTGCCCAGGAAGGTTCACACACCCAGCCACCTTATCGCAGGAATCCGCCGTACACACGTTGCCATCGTCGCAGTTTGGCGCCGCCCCGGCCACGCACGCCTTGTCCTTGCACCCATCCCCAGCGGTACACGCGCTGCCATCCTCGCACTTGCCGCCTTCATTGACCGCCGCCATCGCACACGTGCCGCTGGCTTTGTCACAACTGTTCTTGGCGCAAACGCCGTCCTTGTCAGCCGGGCACACCACCACCGACGCCGCCTTGACCTTGCACAAGTACGGCAACTTGGCGGTGTCGCAGAACAGCGTGCCGTTGCACAGGTCGCCGTCCTCCTGGCCTGCGCACTCCGCATCCGGCACGGTTGGATTGCAGCCACAAGCACACGTGCAGGTGCCAGACTTGCACGCGCCTTTGCTGCACACATCGCCGTTGGTACAAGCATTGCCGTCGTCGCAGCCGGCAGCGCTGTCCACGAACGTGCAGCCACTCGCCTTGTCGCAGGCATCCATCGTGCAAGGATTGCCATCGTTGCACGGCGTCGGCGCTCCTGGCAGGCACGCGCTGTCTTTGCACGCATCGCCGACCGTGCACACGTCGCTGTCGGTGCAGCTGGCGGCATTGGCGAGTTGCACGCAACCCTTGGCCTTGTCGCAACTGCCGTCCGTACACGGATTGGCGTCGTCGCAGTTTGCCGCCGCGCCAGCCACACAGCCCTTGTCCTTGCAAGCGTCGCCCACCGTACAGGCGCTGTCATCGGTGCAAGTCGCGGCATTGGCGGCGTAAACGCACCCGGTTGCACTGTCGCAGCTGTCGTCGGTGCATACGTTCTTGTCGTCGCAGTCTTTCGCGCTGCCAGCCACGCACACCTTGTCTTTGCAGCCATCGCCAACCGTGCAAACACTGCCGTCTTCGCACTTCGCCGTATTCGCAGTATTGACACACCCGGTCTTCGGGTCACAGCTGTCATCGGTGCACGGGTTGCCGTCCGCACACCCCTCCGTGCTCGTACATGCTGGCGGCAGCGCCGTGTCCACCTCGGCGGCGGCATCCACCTCGGCAGGGGCATCTACCTCGGCGGCGGCGTCCACTTCGGCAGCGGCATCCACCTCGGACTGCACCTCGGCTACCACGTCCGGCGGCACATCGGCCGGAGCATCGGCGGGAACATCGGGTGCAGCGTCCACCGGCGCATCAGCGGCCACGTCTTCATTGGCGTCCGAATCGACAGCGGCATCCACGCTAGCCTTGGCCGCCACCCGCTCCGCCTTTGAAGCAAATGTGAACTCCTGGTTCGCGGGCATCTCGACGCCACATCCAAACGCTAGCACCAATGCGGCCAACGCCGCCCCAACCAACCACGACGTTCGTTTCATCTAGAACCTCCACGCGACCAGCACGCCATTGCCAGTCGGCGCCACCGCAACCGCGGTTGCCGGCCGCGTGAGCAAGTACGCCCCTACGCCCGCCGCAACTACGCCCACGCCACCCATCGCCCACGAGGCGTATACGCGGGTGTTGATGCGGTCGGCCAGCGTTTGCGCCTCTTCTTTCGAGGTGCCCGTAATCTTGCCAGCGGTCTTGGCCGCGGTGTCTGCCTCAAATTGTTTGCGGTCGTCGGCGGTCGACAGGTATAGCCCCAGGCCACCGACCCCTACGACCACTCCGCCGCCCAGTGCCACCCAGCCCGGCAGTGAACTCGGCTTGTCAACAGCCTTTTGCACCACCACTGGCGCAGGCTCTTTGGGCAGCGGCACATCGACAAACGACGGCGGGGCGAGCTCAGCCCGCCATCGCGCTGCGTCAGCTTGGGCAGGTGCTTGCTCCGGCGCCAATGCCAGGTATTTGTCGTAGCCCTTGAGCGCCGCCTCTTTGTTACCCGCAAGGTGCTCCGCGCGCGCTTGCTTGAGCATCCAGGCCGGTTTTGGGCTGATCGCGTAGGCCTCGGCCCACATCTTGACCGCCAGCGTGAAGTTTCCTGCCTTCTCGGCGCGCAGAGCATCTTCGGCGTAGGCGTCGGCGCGGGCCAGCCGCAACTCGGCGAGTTTGGCCTGGACCTTGGCTTGCTGCGCCGGTTCGGCTTCTGCCAACGCCAGGTGCTCGCGGTACAACTCTTCGGCCTGGTCGAGCTTGCCGGCCAGGTGATAGCTGCGCGCGGCGTTGTACAGCGCGACCGGCATGGTCTTGCCCTGGCGCCAGATCTGCAGGAAGAGCACCGCCGCTCGGTCAAAGTTGGCAGCGTCGAACTCCTTCTGCGCGGCACTGTACAGTGTCTGCACGACTTTGCCGGGTGCGGGTTGCTGCGCCAGGGTGCCGAACGCTGTGACGGTGCTGAGTGCCAGCGCCCAAGTCAAGGTCGCGGTTCGCATTGTCCTCCGTCGGAAGGCGGCGAAGTTTGCCATCAACACATCCTCCGACCGCCAGCCAAGTGCGGTCAAATCGCGGCTACGGGCGGCATGGCACCGTTGGCAGCCGCCGCGACTGTATTGGCAAATACGACTGCACGCAATGCGGCCGCAGCAAGGAGTCAGGGCAATCGCCTGATCCAGGTTTTCGGGTGCGGACAGGCCTCTGTGCCTGTCCGGGCAATGAGTAATCGCGCGACTGAAAGGGACAGGGATGGAACCCTGTCCGCACCCAACACAGGGAAAGCCGACTTTGCGATAGCCCTGGGCAAGGAGTTGGTCGCCGCCGGCCCCAAACCCGCGAGGTTGCTCAACTGCCAAAACGTCGAGCTAGTCCACCGCGCGCATCGATCCTGCGTTGCCGCCCGATGACGCCTTGCCCGGAGCTGCCTTGGGCCGCAGAGTTGGCTGGGCGGCAGACTTCGCCGATCCGATCGGTGGTCTGCCCTTGGCTTGCCCAGAGTCTGGCGCCGGAACCTCTGCCTGTGCAGGCGCTGCGCTCGCAGGTTCTGGCGAGGCCGCCGGTGTTGGCGCAGCCACAGGCGCCCGAGGCGCGACGACGGGCGACGCTGGTGGGGCAACCACCACAGGCGCGGGATCAGGCTCCGGAACAACCACCGCGCGCTGCGGCAGCTGCACCGCTGCCGGGCTCGCGGCCACGCCTAAATCCGGAGGCGAACTCAACGGCACCGGTGCTGGTCGTAGAGCAAACCATGCACCCAATGCGGCGAGGGCGAGTACAAGGGCAAGCCCCACAACCACGGGTGCACGCGTCTTGCCGCGCTGCGGTGGTCCCTCGAAGGCAAGAGTCCGTTCAGCGACCTTGGCTGGCACTGGCCCATGCGGATCGGTTGGCAACGCCATCGTCGCCTGGTCATCGATACGCGCGGCCGCTGGTGCACCGGGCTGCACACGGTCTGCTGGCCTAACAGCTGAGCGTGCCGGTGGCGGCAAGTTGCTCACTGTCTCGTCCCAGGCACCGACTTTGGCAGCCTCCAAGGCCTGCCGCATCGATCGAGCGTCGGCGTATCGAGCGCCAGGTTCCTTGGACAATGCCGTGGCGATGACCTGCACGAAACCATCGCAGAGCGCTTGCTTAGCCTTTGCCCGCGGATCGGGCGGCGGATCGTGCAGGTGCTTGGCCATGAGCGCCATGTAATTGTCGCCGGCACCAAATGGCGGGCTGCCGGTGACACAGCAGTACAGCATGCAACCGACGGCGTACAGGTCGGAGCGGCCGTCGAGCTTGCCGCCCTGCCACTGTTCTGGACTCATGTAGCTCGGTGTGCCCAGCACCCGGCCAGCCTGGGTCATGTCGCTGTTGTGGACACGTGCAATCCCAAAATCCAGAACTTTGCACAGGATGTCACCACCGTCCTCCGTCAGCATGATGTTGCCTGGCTTGAGGTCACGGTGCACGAGGCCTTGGCCGTGGGCTTCAGCCAGCGCTTTGAGAATCTGGATCGCGTAATTGGCGGCATCCGCTTCCCGCATGGTGGTGCCGTTGCGGGTGTTTTCGCGGATGACCTTGTCCAGCCCGGTGCCAGCCAGCAGCTCCATGGCCATGAACATCTCGCCGGCTCCGGTGCGCCCAAAGTCGTAGATGCGAATCGTGTTCGGGTGTCGTAACGCCGCCATCACTCGGGCTTCTTGCTCGAATCGTGCCGCAAACTCGGCGCCATCGTCGCCTTCCAAGGCCATGAATTTCAGCGCAACGTGCTGTCCTGTGCCGGTATGCTCCGCCGAATATACAGCCCCCATTGCGCCCTTGCCGATGGTACCCGTGATGCGAAAGCGCCCTGCGACGATTTCGCCGAGCCTTGATGCAGTTGCTGTGGCCATCGGGTTCGCTCGTCTCCTATTCGTGCTATACAGAATCGCCTTGAGGTGAGATCAAACCGACCGCAAGAAAGGAGCGGCGAGTCGGCTTGCAAAGCCGCGAGCTTGCGACCCACCGAGCAAGCAAGAACGAAAATCGCCGATGACCTCGGGTCATCGCGATCCTGTATAGCAAGGTACGGCAGATTCAGCCGCCTAGCAATCAACGCCACTGCACCGCTGCCCAATTTGTCGGCGCCATCGCACCGCGCTACCCTGCCGCCGGCTGCCAAGCACGTGCAGCGGCAGTCTCGACACGAGTGACCGACTTCGCGCAAATCCTGACTGAACGAATCGCGCTCGGCGAGGACAGCTCCTTGGAACTCAAGGAGGTGCGCGTGCTCGACGGCAAGGTCGCCGCGCCTGCCCGCGCGTCGCTGGCCGACGAACTGGCGGCTCTGGCGAACGCGCGTGGCGGCGTGGTGGTGTTGGGTGTTCGTGATGCGCCCCGAGACGTGGTTGGCATCCCGCTCGGCGACCTCGACGCCGTGGAATCGTTTGTGGCCAACCTGTTGCACGACACCATCACGCCGCCGCTCATTGCCCACGTGGACCGGGTGTGGTTGGCCGACTCAGAAGGCACGCGCAGAGCGGTAGTTTGCGTTCAGGTGCCGCGAAGCCTATTTGTGCACCAGAGTCCGGGCGGGTACTTGCTGCGCATTGGCAGTTCCAAGCGCAAGATGGCGCCAGACCTACTTGCGCGCCTGTTTCAGCAGCGCAGTCAGTCGCGGTTGCTGCGGTTTGACGAGACCCCTGTAGTCGTTGCGAGCCTTGCCGACCTCGACCCCGATGCCTGGCGACCGCTAACCACCGTGCAGACCCAGGGGGACGAAGCGACCGTGCTGGGCAAGCTTGGCATGGCGGCACGCGACGACGACGGCGTATGGCGACCGACAGTGGCCGGCCTCTTGGTTGCGGGTACCGAGCCCCAGGCACAGCTTCGCGCTGCTGATGTGCAAGCGGTTGCGTATCGCGGCACCACGCCAGCGCCGGCGGGCGACACGACCCTGTACCAGCTGGACGCGCAAGACATTGGTGGCACGCTGGCTGTCCAAATCATCGAGGCTTGCCGGTTCGTGAACCGCAACATGAAGGTCGGCGCGACCAAGTCGTTGGGTCGCCGCGACATCCCGCAGTACGACCTCGTTGCTGTGTTTGAGGCCATGGTCAACGCCGTTGCCCACCGCGACTACTCGCTGCATGGCGCGCGCGTACGCCTGCGCATGTTCGCGGACCGCCTGGAAATTTGTTCGCCCGGTGCACTCGCCAACACCTTGGATGTGGCTAGTTTGCCGTTCCGCCAGGCTGCCCGCAACGAGGCCATTGCCAGCCTGCTTGCCAAGGCCAAAGTGCCGCAGCTTGAGTGGCTGGCGACGCCGCGGGCAACCTTCATGGACCGCCGCGGCGAAGGCGTCCCCGTGATCCTGGATCGCAGTGAAGCTCTGAGCGGTAAGTTGCCGCTGTATCGCGAAATCGACACCGCCGAGCTTCAGTTGACGATTTGGGCGGCGCCGGCAGGTTTGGAAGTGGACGAACGGTCCGGCGCGTGACCAGTTTGCACCCACTGGCAATCACGGTGGTCGCGCTGGCTGCATGCGCAGCTTGGGCCTGCGGCTCGCCAGATGCGCCGGCCGCGACCACGGACGCAACGGCTGGCGCCGACGCGGGCCCCTCCTGCCCAATCCATCAGGCTCAGCCCGGCGGCACCGGCTGCTGCCCCGCAGGCACATTCTGGCGCGCGGCCGATGCGACCTGCCAGCCGGTCGGGCCGCCCGAGTGCGCCGCACAACTGGCCACTGACCCCGCGGCGTGCATTCCGCGCTGGTGCTGGGACTTCGTGGACGCCGCCGGCACGGCCTGCGCACCAGGCGCCGACCGTTGCGCGCCCAGCGGTCGGCGCTGCTCCGAGGTCGAACTGGCCGCCGGCAAGGGTTGTCTCGCCGGCTACGTGCCCAACCTTGCAGACGCGGCGACCTGCGTTGCCGCAGGTTCGTGGTCGGGCAGTGGCGTTGCGGCGGATTGGGCTGGCGGGGCGGCGGCGCTGCCTGTTGTGCCGGCACTCGCCGCCGCGGTTGGGCCGTCCGTGCCTGCGCTACTGCCATTGCCGCCCACCACCGCTACGTTTTTCTGCAAGAGCGCGGCCGACGCTGTGGCGCGGCTGTGTACGGCCGCAGAGGCCGCCGACTGCGCAAGCGCTGGCGCCGGCACCTTGCCTTCGGGCGTGGTGTGCGACCTCGCGGGGGTCACCTGGCCTGGCGGCGTCTGTCCGAAAGGCTACAAGACCGTGCCGGCGACTCAGCCCGGCGGCCTCGCCGACTGCACGCCAGACCCGCAACTTTGCAGCGGTGGGCCCTACCCCGAAATGCCCGCTGGCCTCAAAGTCGTCCATGTGTCTGCGGTCGACGGCGACGATGCGGCCGATGGCAGCGCTGGCGCCCCTGTGCGCACCATCGGTCAGGCGCTCGCCCGGGTCGGGCAGGGCATGGCAAGCGGCGTGGCCGTTGCGGCTGGTTCGTACAAAGAGGTCGTGGTGTTCAACGGTCCGGTCGTCGTACGTGGCCGCTGCGCCGCGATGACTACGCTGTCCGGTCCCCCGGGCATCGACACCTTGACGGTTACCGCGATGGCCAAGGGCGCCATCGAGTTCTCCGGCTTTCGCATCGCCGGGCCGGGTCGCGGCGTGCGCATCGCGGGCAATGCCGCGGTCAGCTTGCGCGAGCTGTGGATTGCCGGCGTGCACCGGACCGGCGTGTTGGTCTCGGCCAAAAGCGCTGCTGTCCAGATGTCAGGCGTCTACGTCGTCGGCGTGCAGGGGCCGGGGACGGGCGGTGACACCGGCCGAGGTATCCAGGTCGAACTGGGCGCCCAGCTGGAGTTGGCCGACGTCCGTGTTTCGGGCTGCCACGATGCTGGCGTACTGGTGTCCGGCGGCGGTACGGTGCTCAATGCGAGTCAGCTGCTCGTTGACGGCACCCTGCCCAACGCCAGCGACGCCAGTGGAGGTCGCGGCTTGCGGGTGCGGCAGGGGGCCACGGCTGAACTATCGCACGTGCGCCTGAGCGGTAACCGCGACATTGGCCTCGCAGTTTTCGACGCAGGCACGGCAGTCTCGGCCACGGCGCTGCTGGTCGATGGCACCCAGCCGCAGCAACTGGACCTGGACTGGGGCTATGGTGTCGCAGTTGCTGGCGGTGCTCAAGCCTCGCTGCGGAGTGCGCGCCTGACGGCCAACCATGGGCGCGGCGCGGCAGTCCAAGACCCAAAATCCATGCTGCAGTTGCACGGTATCGTGGTTGACAACACCGGCTATCCGCCAGTCAAAGGCGGGTCGTGCGCGGGCGTCGAAGTCACCGCGGGTGGACGCCTGACGGTCGACGGCGTGCGGCTGTCGAGCAACGCTGGCTTCGGCGCGTACATCGATGGGCCGGGCAGTGCGCTGACCGGCACCCGTCTGCTGGTCGACGCTTCGACGCCCCGGCCGTCCGATGGCATGTTCGGCCGTGGCACGCAAGTCCAGGCCGGCGCGCAGCTGACCCTGACGCAGGCGCGACTGAGCGGCAACCGCGACGCCGGCCTGGTCGTGGCGACCAAAGCCACCGCGCAGGTCACGGACCTGACCGTGGATGGCACGCAGGCGCAACTCGCCGACGGGCGCTGGGGCACGGGCGTGCACGCGGGGCAGGCTGCCCAGCTGGTCCTGCGCCGAGCGCGGCTGCAGGGCAATACGCTAGTCGGGCTGGTGTCGCGCGGTGTTGGCACAGTGGTGTCGGCCAGCGAAATCACCATCCACGCGACCCAGCCGCAACCGGCCGATGCCGTCGGCGGCTTGGGCGCTGCCTGCGAAGCCGGCGGGCAGCTGGACCTCAGCCATGCGCGCTTGTCAGGCAACCGTCACGCCGCATTGGCGCTGGCCGACAGCGGGTCGCAGGTCCGTGCCTGGGGGCTGCTCATTGACGGCACGGTGCCCGACGATTCCGACGCTCGGTCCAGCTCTCAGGCCGTCCAGGTCAGTGGCGCGGGGGTAGCCGGTGGCTTCGGCGCCAAGCTGGCGCTGCACGGCGCGCGCGTCGTCGGCAACACGTCGGCGGGCGTGGCCATGAGCCAAGCCGGGGCCACAACCCTAGCTGGCGTCGTCGTCCAGGACCACGCCAGCAACGCCACAGGGCATGGCGGCATGGGCTTGATGTTCCAAGACGGGCTTGCGCCGGTGCAGTTGCTCGGCCTTCGCAGCGCCCGCAACCGCGCGGCGGCATTGGCGCTGCATGCGTCTTCCGCCAGTCTGGACGGCTGCGTGCTCGTGCACACGGCGCAGGGTAAGCTCGCCAAGGCCGACAGCAAGGGCAAGCCCACTGGCGCATTCGTCGCACTTGCCGATGGCCTTGTCGCCGGTTACACCGTTGGCGTGACCGTTGCGCGCACCCTGGCCATCGACAATCCGCGGGCAGGGGTACTATTCGGCGGCGCCAAGGAAGTCGTCGTCAAGGGCCTGTGGGCCACCGGCGGTCTCTACGGGGTAGCGCTGGAAAACACGGTTAAGCCCGTACTCGACGGGTCGTGGGTCAAGGGCAGCGCCGCGGCCGTGGCCTCGGACGCTGGCTTGGACGTGCCGGCGGCGCCGGTGGTGGTCAAGCTGGCGGTGGAGTAGCCCATCGACCAAAGGCATGCTGCGGATTGCGGCGGCCTCGCCTACACTGTGTCGGCGCGTGGGCAGCGCGGTTCGGCGGCAATCCTGCTAAAACCATCGACCCTCTTGGTGGCCTTCGCCGCAACGGCGGTCGTGGCAGCTTGCTCCGCGCAGCCCGTGCCAGGCGATGCGGGCACCGTAGCGGACGTGGCGGCGGATAGCGCGGACGCGGCAGTGCAAGCCGTTGCAGAGGTCACGATTGTGGGTGCGGCGGCTGACGGCGCCGGGCTAGTGGACGTCCCGGTAGTGGATTCGAACGACCCGGAGCTTGCCGAAGCGGCGGCATCGAGCGACGACGTCGGCGCCGAGATCGAGGTTGTTGCGACCGAGATCTCACTGCCAACCTGTGCCACGCTCAGCGACTGCCCGACCGCGCCGCCAGCAGGGCCGTGCACGGAATGGGCCTGCAAAACCGGCCATTGTATCGCCGTTGCCCGGCCGCCGGGTGCGCTGTGCGCGACGGTCGGCCCATGTCTTCAGCTGGCCTGTACTGCCGTCGGCGCGTGTGCTGCGCAGGTCGTCAAGGGCTGCACGGCACCGCCTTGCTACAGCGCGACATGTTCGCTCGTCACCGGCAACTGCGACCTTGCGGCGCTCGTCACTGGCACTTGCGACGACGGCAAACCATGCACCCTGTGGGATCTCTGCGAAAAGGGGGCTTGCGTTGGTTATCCTGCGCCAACCTACCCAGAAGGCCCCTGCAGCATCAAGGCCTGCGACCCAACCACCAGTGACTACAGCATCACCCACCTGCCCAAGGGGGCGACCTGCAGCGACGCCAACCCCTGCACACTCGGCGACACGTGTGACGGCGGTGGATCGTGTATGCCCGGCAAGGTCATCAGCTGCGCAGCCCCGCCGTGCCAGGCCGCCGCGTGCGACCCCAATACAGGCGGCTGCGCAGCCGTCGCCCTCGACGCCACGCCGTGCGACGACGGACAGGCGTGCACGAGCGGCGACACTTGCGCGGTTGGCGCGTGCAAAGGCGGCGCCTGGACCTGCCAGTGTCAGGTCGCAACGGACTGTGACGACGGCAGTCCCTGCACCACCGGGTTGTGCAACGACGGCAAGTGCTTGCAGCTACCTGCGGCCACGACCGCCTGCACGGACGGCACCGCCTGCACGGCCGGCGATGTGTGTGCCAACGGCACTTGCTTGCCGGGGAGCGCGACCAACTGCGACGACGGCAATGCATGCAGCGCCGACGCCTGCCTACCTGCCAGCGGGGCGTGCGCAAGCGTGCCGCTCAACGAACTTCAGTGCACCGACGGCAACCTATGCACATGGGTCGACACCTGCAAACTAGGCGTCTGCGTCGGCGCCAAGCCCCAACTCTGCGCAGACAGCACCACTTGCCTCTCCGTCAACTGCAACCCTGTGAGCGGCGCGTGCGACAGCGTCGCGCTCGCCGGACCCTGCACCGGTAGCGACCTCTGCATCATCGGCCAGCAGTGCAGCAAGGGTCAGTGCCAAGGCGGCGCCAAAGTCCAGTGCGAGGACGGCAATCCGTGCACCACGGATATCTGCAATGCCGCGACCGGCGGCTGCACTGCCCAGGCCAAGCCCAACTCGACTAGCTGCGGATCCTATCAGCAGTGCTCGCAGGGCACCTGTACTTGTGTGCTCGGCCACTTTGCGATCGCGCCGCAAGGCAAAGAGTCGTTTCGCAGCGTGGTGGCTGTCGACTCGGGGTTTGCTGCCGTGGGCGACAGCGACCAGCCGGGTGGCGCCAAAGGCTTGTTTGCACTGGTCGATGCCGCCAACCAACCCGTCATCGTGCAGCGCATCGCCGCGGGCGACCACCTGAGCTTCGCGGCGGTGGTCGCAGCGGCGCCGGGCTTTTGGGCCATGGCCGAGTTTGCGGATGGCTCAGTGCGGTTGGTCCGCCTCGACCCGCTCGGCAACGTCTCGGCGGTCGTGCCGCTGTTTGGCGTTGCCCAAGCGCAAGCCCTGGTCGGCGTCGACGGCGGTGTGCTGGCGCTGGCTGCAGATGCGTGGTCGGCTGGCGCGCAGACCCGGCTCGCGCGGGTCGATGCCACAGGCAAGGTGGTTTGGACCAAGGCGATTTCGCCCGCTTCGCCCGCGCACGCAGCGCTGGGAACCGCGTTGGTCCTGCACGGATCAACGGCCCTGGTCGTCGGTCAGGACTTGCTGTTTGCCGCGCCGGGTCAAACCGCCGGCTGGGTTGCGGCGATTTCGCCGGGCGATGGCGCGCTGTTGGAAAAGGCGTCGCTGCCTTGGCCGTCTGGTGGACTGGTTGCAACTGCGGCGGTGGCCGGGTCGCATCTTTGGGCGGCAGGATCGTTCGCAGGGCCAAGCTCCGCTTCTGGGGGCGCGTTGTTGTTGTGGATGGACTTGAGTCCAGCGTCTGCGCTGCCTGTGGCAGCGACGGTGGTCGTCGCGGAGTCCGTGGCAGGGCAATTGGCGGCGGTGGAGCCCTTTGCCAATGGGGTGGTGGCCGTCGGTTGGCGCACTTTGGCAGGCGCCGCGGCGGCCACGGCTGGCTCGCACTCACCGCAAGGCCCTGCCTGGTCGCACAGCTGGCCGCACAAAGGCGGCCAGACCCTGCGCGGCGCGGCCGTCCTCGGCGACGGCAGTGTGGTCGGGGTCGGCGGCCGAGCGGCACTGCAAGGCGGTCCTGAGGCGATGTGGGTGCGCCTCGCGGGCGAGGGCACGGCTGCATGCTTGTAGGATGGTCTTGCACCATGCACGTAGGCTCACGAGACATTCCACCCGATCGACTCACCTTTGCGCAATTCGATTGACTTTGCCCCAAAGCTCCGTCTACACTGACGCCCCGCTCCGGCACGGGTCTGTCCCCCCCCACCAGCCGAATCGTTGCGTCACGTGTCCCGGCTGTCCTGTGGAGTTGCGCCATGCGCTTGTCAAAAAAAGTCGTGCAATTGCACGCGATTATTATAGTCGCGCCTTGCCAGTCTGGGCGGCACTTGCCGTAGCCTGCGGCGAAGCCGACGGCCCCAGCGCCGCCGGCGCCCGCTGTGGGCCTGGCGACTTGCTTGCCGCGGGTAGCTGCCGGCCTGCCGACGCCCAACTGCGGCCGCGCGTCCAGCGGGCCCAGCAAGGCCGGTTGTCGGTGGCTGGCGGTTGGGCGCGGCCGTGGATGGTGCATCACCCAGTTGACCTTGAGCTGGACCTCGATGTGGATGCGCAGCCGTTCGAGAGCGCCGTTGCGGTCAGCTTGCTGTCGCCGGCGCGCGGCGCCGTGTGCCTCGTCGGTTCGCTGCCGGTCCGGCACGGCGAACCGGGCGGCGGACTCGGCCAGCCGATGCAGCAGCAGTCGCACCACCTGTCCGGCACCCTGGTCGTGCCCGCCCGCTGTGCTCCGCTCGTCGGGGCCACGGACGTCGCGGTGGTGACGCGGTTCGACGCCTCGCACACGCTGTGGCTGCCTGAGCGCGACGACCACCTGCCAGGGCAGCCAGCTCTACGCGGCTCGGCGGCCGATCCTTCGCAGCGCCTGCAGCGCGGCCCCTGCGCCGGCGCTCAAGGGTCGAGGGGGCACGCCGCAGATTTGACTTGCGGCACACTGGCGGTGGCGGCCTCGGCCGGCATTGACGTCAAAATGGGCGCTCTGCAGCTCAGTTCGTCCGTCGCGGTAGTCGAGTACGCCGGACCCGCACTGCGTCCGGTTGCAGAGCGGCAGGGCAAAATCACGCTGGACGCCGACGGCAACCCGCATACGGGCCTTGCGGTGGGCAAGGTCGATCCGGCCGAACACGCCCCGACGCTGGCGGATACACCCGCCGTCACCGCTGGACTTGGCTTGACCGTCGGCGGGCTGGCGCCGGGTGCAGATGCAACTGCGTTGCAGGGCGGGGCGCTGGCCTTGCAGATTCGCCCGGCCACAGAGGCGTCGGCGTCGTGGGCAGACGTCGAGCACCAGGCAGTCCACGCCGGCAAGGGTGTCGTGCAGCGCGCCGTCGAGCTGCCGGTCACGGCCGAGCAGCTGCGCAAGGGGACCGGACTGGCAGTGCAAATGGCCCTGCCTGACCGCGTGGTGGAGCAAGTCACGGTCGGCGCGTGGAAGGACGCCAAGCTGTTTGAATTGCGGGTGTGCCTGCGCACGGCGCAATCTGAGCACGGCCCCGATGCCGACGCGACGGTCAATAACTGCCAGGTTGCGGAATTTACGCTGGTGCGCGTGCGCAAGGACTCCGGGTTGCACGTCTATCCGCCCAAGTTCGCGGCCACGCCGGTGACCAAGGACTACTTCGAGCTTGGCTCAACCACCTTGCATCCGATCGGCAACGGCGCCGTCCTCAAGGCCAAGGTTTTTCGCGGTGGCTATCGCGAAGTCGAAAACGGCCACGTCCGCCTTGGCGCCAAGACCTGGGTCAATCTCATCTTCTTTCCTGGTCCGCTGCAATACGAGACGACCCACGTGGCCGAGGCCGGCGCCTTCCACGACGTCGCCCCGATCGCCCAGGACTTCGTGTCGGGCTTTCTGACCATTTTGAGCCTGTACACCTTGGACCTGCCCAAGTACGACGTGCCCGAGCAGTTCAAATTCGCGCTCAATGCCACCGCCGACACCAAGGGCTCGCCGAACAAGTTCGACGGCACGGCCAACCTGGGGCCGCTGGTCGACGCGCTCAACTTCGTGGCCAGCCAGGCCAAGACCGATGGCCTCAAGTGGTGCTTCTTCGACGTCAAGTGTATCGAGCCACCGTTTCAGGCGCCGGTCTCGCTCAAGCTGGGCCTCGCGTTGGTCAAAGGGACGACTGTCCCCAAGTGCGACGTGGTGCCGAACCTTGGCTGCTACCTTAAGCAAGGGGCGACGCTGGAGCACTTTTGGAGTACCGCCAAGACCTGCGCCGACATCGCCGCCGACTTGCCCGCTGACCGCGGCGACGTCAACGCCAGCAAGGCCTTGCGCGGGCTGGCCAACAAGTGGGCGACTCCGTTCTACCTGGGGCTGTACCGACCCGGCAACGACTACATCCCGTTCAACATGCTGCAGGTGTTCTTTGAGAAGGGCTGGGGGCTCTACGGTACACCTTTTACCAGCACGATGCCGACGTTTTGGGCCCAGCTCGACGCGACCATCGAGCCGGAAAACGGCGCCTGCGCGGCGATTGTCGACGACGCCTCGGCCAAGTTCTTCAAGCCAAACTGGAACGAGGCCAGCGTCAGCGTCCAGCTCAAGACCAAACCGTACCTCGCCGACCAGGCTGCGCACGCGCACGTGGGTTGCGAAGCCAAGCTCACGCCGGTCTGTGAGTACCCGGTCGTTGGCGACAAGGTCGCCTACGAGAACAGTGAGATCTACGTTCAGCAGACTGGCTCCATCACGGTCGATGGCGTTGCGTCCTACAGCTACACGCCGCTGGACACTGGCGTCGTGAGCTTGAACGCGCTCAAAGCCACCCTGACGCTGTCGGGCTTTGTGATGAAGGTCACCTGGGCGGCCACGGCAGGGCTGCGCTGGGCCACCGCCCAAAACGCCGCCAAGAAGTGGCGGGTCAAGGGCTCGAATTTCGCTGATGTCAAAGTCACCGGCGAGATTGGCAAGTTCACCATCGGCGGCGAGGGCTGCGTATTTCTTGGGTTGCCGGCGGCATGTTTGGACATCGGCCTCACCGAGATTTGCACTCCGCAAATCGGCGAGTGGGAATGCATCGCGATTGACCTCGGCGGCCTGACCGACATCTTGCCGACCGTGCAAGGTGGCGTCTCATTCTCCGTCAATTTCTTGCCGTTTGACGTCATCGCCAAGTAGGGCCTCGAAATGATCTGCTCCCTCATTTCTTGGGCCCGTGTGCTTGTTTCGCGGGTCGCCAGCTTGCGGCCTCGGAGGCCGACTCGCGGCTCCGTTGGTCGCCGAGCGAATTCAAGTGTTTGTTTTCCAGTCCCTAAGAGGGTGTATTCATAACCACGAAGCGATGGGATGCCAGTCCGGTCGCCAGTGGAGTCGGGCTGCGCTGTAGTTACCGAGCTGGCGCTGGCCTCTGGCGCTGTGTGCACCTGTGCGCTCGCATTGTC
>SXRM01000395.1 GCA_005792545.1 Pseudomonadota bacterium
CAGACTGCCTTCAAAGTGTCTGTAAATCAGCGGCCTTACATGACGACCACACATAACCGAACAGGCATGTCGCCAACCAGTTGATTCTGCTAGCTATGCCTTCGTGGTCAAGCGCACTCTCTGCGATCTGCGCCCCCGCAAAAAACCGCGTTGCGCAACCGCCAGAGTTCGCTTATGGTGGGCACTCTCCGGCGGACCTATCCAGGTTCGCCGTACGACAAGCTCGCGTCGGCTGCGTGACGCGGATTGTCGTTTCCGCTCCGCGCCTTGCTGCGCTCCGCCCCACAAGGACCATGGCCGCACCGCCCACCGATCCGCGCCAAGCACTGAACGCCATTCTGGCCGCGCTCAACAGCAACGCAGATTATTTCGGCTTGCTGGGCCTGGCCAAAGATGCTGGCCCCAACGAAGTGCGCGAGGCGTACTTTAAGTACGCCAAGGTCGTGCATCCCGACCTGCCGATCTTTATCAACGACCCCAAGCTGCGCACCGAGGCGACCCGCGCTTTTCAGGCGATCACGCTGGCGCATGCGACGCTGTCGGACCCGAACAAGCGATTGCTGTACACGAGCGGCATCGAGGTCGCCAAGCAGCAGAAGATCGTCGACGCAATGACGGCGCCGGTGCCCGCGGCATCGACCAGCGGCCGACACGAGGCGCAGGTCGCTGCCGAAACGGCGCGCGTGTACTACGCCCGCGGCAAAACTGCCGCCAACCGCAAAGATTGGCAGGTCGCGCAAGATGCGCTGCAGATCTCGCTCAAGTTCCTGGCCGGCGACGAATTGGCCGACGCGCAGCTAAACCTGGCGTGGTCGATGATGAACAACCCGCAGGCGGCGGAGACCGAACGGGTGACGAAGGCCAAGGAGCTGTTGTTCCTGGTCCTGTCCACGCATGCGAAGTCGCAGCTGGGTGGCCAGGCGCACTACTACTTGGGCGTGTGGAACAAGTTCAACGGCGACATGCGCGAGGCCTTGAAGCACTTCGAAGGCTGCCTGGGCGTCAACCCCAACCACATTGAAGCCAAGCGCGAAAAGATGATCCTGGACCGCCGCCGCGGCCCGGAACCGGCCAAGGGCGCCAAGCCGCTGAGTACAGGCTCCAAAAGCAGCTCGGCGATGCCACCGGCCACCGTTGGCACTGGCCCCGTCAAGAAAGTCGGCTTGACCAAGGAGCCGTCGTTTCTGGAACGGCTTTTTGGCAAGAAGGGCTGACGCAACCGGCAGCGCCGCCCGTCTGCTAGCGCTGACCCGAACGCCGCCCATGCACAACGTCATTTCGAAAAAGGCCATCAAGGCTCGCTGCTTGCGAATTCCAGGTTGTTGCCGCTGGCTTCGCGTCGCCGCCGTGGCCGTTGCTTGGGCGTGGGTCGTCCCCTACGCAGCGCCGGCCGTCGCTGCGCCCGCCAAGTCGGTTGGCAAGGCCGCGGCCGACGACGCCGGTTGGTCTGCGCTGGGCGACCGCATCCGTGCCTGTATGGGCCGTGAAGATCCGGCGTGCCTGCTGGCGGCCCACGAGGACCTAAAGAAAGTCGCGCCAATGGGGTCGGTGTCGCTGCCGTTTGTGGCGGGCGTCGCGGCATTTCTGGCGGGCCGCCACGCCCAGGCCAAGACCGAACTGACCCAAGTCGCCGGCAACCCGACCGCGCCGCGCGAACTGCGCGAGCAAGCCGAGTCTTGGATTGAGCTCTCTGACGCCACGGTCGCCGTGTTGCAAGGCGCCAAGGCCTATCCGCTGGCCGGCGGCAAGGTCGTGGCGTGGGTGCGGCCGGGTCCCGACGAAGTGCTGGTCGGCTACCTGGACCGCGTGATCGCCAAGGCGCTGCCCAAGCTCGAGGCAGCATTTGGACCGGCCACCGGGGTCATCGCGCTGCATGTTTACAGCCAGGCGGCGGAGCTGGCGCGGACCAGCGGGCTGACTGAAGCGCAAATCCGCACTTCGGGGACGATCGCGCTGTGCAAATACAACCGGGTGATGCTGACCAGCCCACAAGACCTGGTGTTCGGCTACCCGTGGGCCGACACCGCGGTGCACGAACTGGTGCACTGGTTCATCATCAAGCGTGGCGGCGCCGACGTGCCGATCTGGCTGCATGAGGGCCTGGCGCGCGGCCTGCAGGGTCTGTGGCGCGGCGCCAACCCGGAGGCGCTGGACCGCGACGAGCGGCACATCGCAGCATGGAGCCGCAAGCAAAAGAAGTTCATCCCGTTCGCGAGGATGCATCCGACGATGGCGGCGCTGCCGAGCCAGCGCGACACCCAACTGGCATTTGCTGAGGTGCACCACGCGGTGGCGTGGCTGTTGCAACGGGCGGCAGCGCGCCAGGGTCGAGCCGTCGATGCCGGCGCCGGTGCCGGCCAGCTGGTCGCGCTGTTCGCGCAGGGCATGGACACCACACAGGCGCTGCAAGCGGCGGTCGGGCTTGGCCTGCCGGCGTTCGAGGCCGCGTGGAAGCAGCAGTGGGCGCGGCTTGATGTCGGCGACACCAGCGCAGGACCGCCTGGCCGGCCGCTGCTGGTATTCCGGCGTGGCAACGACCCAGGCGACCTGCGGCCGCTGCCACCCGCAACCCGCCGCCACGCCGAATTGGGCGACCGCTTTGCCGTGCTCAAGCGTCCGCTGGCGGCCGCGATCGAGTACCGCAAGGCGATTGCCGCTGGCCCGCAAGAGGGCCCGCTGCTGGTGGCGCGTCTGGTGCGCGTGCTGCTCGACCTTGGCAAGACCGCCGAAGCGGCGGAATACCTGGTGCCAGCGCTGGATCAATACCCCGAGCATGCCCCGCTGCATGTGCTGGCGGGCCGCGCTGCGATTGCGCGCTCGCAATGGAAAACCGCCATCGAGGCCCTGGAGCAGGCTGCGTGGCTCAACCCCTACGACCCGCAGTTGCACGCCTTGGCGGCCCAAGCCCACACCTCGGCGGGGCAGCAAGGCGAAGCAGCGGCAGCGCGCGGCCGGCAGGCGCTGGTCGAGGCGGCTGGGCTGTGACCTCGGCCCTGCACTGCGCGGGGTTGTCTGGGGCCGAGCCTGGTCGCTTGCGCTGGCGAGGCAGGCTGCGGTTGCGGTTAGCGCCACAGTCGGGCACGGCGTCTGATGCCGGAGGCGCCGATCGTGGGCAGCTTGTCGCTTTGACGCGATAAGGCGCTAACGGCCGGCCTCTGGTACGTGCCAGCCCAGCTCGTACGGCAGCACCACGCCGACCCGGGACCAGGCTACGTTGCCCTGCGCATCAAGCACCAGCGTGGTCGGCAAGGCGCGCACACGGTAGGCGCGGGTGATGCCGCGGGTCGCAAGCGCCGTACGGAACGACCGCGGCGAGCCGCGCAGATAGCTCTGCAGATCGGCGGGTTCGTCCTCGGCGATGCCCAGCACGGCAACCTCAGGGTGCGCGCGCGCAAAAGCATCGATGGCGGGCGAGGTCAGCTTGCACGCCGTGCACCACGAGGCCCAGAAATACAGCACCGCGGGCTTGCCGCGCAGATCGGCCAGCGCAACGCGTTGGCCTTGGGTGTCGACCAGCGCAAAGTCGGGCGCCGCGCCTTGCACATCGGCACCGCCGCGCAGCGACTGCACGACCATCCACACCAGCCACACGAGCAGGAACGTCCACAGCCACGAGCGCAGCTCGGCCCAGATCCGCGACCCCAGCGACTTGGGGGCAGGCGTGGCTTGCGATTCAGGGTCGGTTCGTGCGCTCATTTGCGGCTCGGGCCCAAGCTGGGCGCCAGTGACCAAGGTAGGCCAAACCGATGACGATGCCCACCCCCGCCTTGTCGGGCGCCGACCCGCACAGCCTTGCCATCGTCGGCGCCCAGGTGGTGGTGCTCGACGAGCTGCGCCAGCTCGACATCGGCATCGCCGACGGCGTCGTTCAAGAGCTGGCGCCGACGCTGCAGCAAACCTACGCCCGGACGTTGAATGCCAGAGGGTTGGTGGCGCTGCCGGGCTTGGTCGACACCCAGGTCCACCTGCGCGAGCCTGGGTTGGAACACAAGGAAGACCTGGCGACCGGAACCAATGCGGCAGCGGCGGGCGGCGTGACCACGGTGTTCGAGATGCCCAACACCCGACCGCCGACCACCGACCAGGCGGCGTGGCAGGACAAGGTGCAGCGGGCGCTGGGCCGGGCGCGCGTGGACTTTGCCTTCTATGCCGGCGCGACGGCCGACAATGCCGACGAACTGCGCGGCCTGGAGGGTCGCACCGGCTACGCTGGGACCAAGATCTTCATGGGTTCGAGCACGGGCACGCTGCTGGTGCCCGACGACGCCGGGGTGCGGGCCCACTTGCGGTCGGGCCGCATGCGGGTGGCGGTGCACGCGGAGGACGAACAGCGGCTGCGGCAGCTGCAGCGAACAGTGCCGGCGACCCGTCCCCACGATCACCCAGACCGCCGCGACACCTTGGCGGCGACGACCGCGGTGCGGCGGCTGCTCGACCTGTGCATCGAGACCATGCGGCCAGTGCATGTGCTGCACGTGACCAGCGCCGACGAGTGCGAGTTGTTGCGCCAACACCCGGGCCGCCGGCTGGCTACCGGCGAAGTGACGCCGCAGCACCTGCTGTTGAGCGCCCCGGAGTGCTACGACCGGTTGGGCAATTTGGCCGTGATGAACCCACCGATTCGCAGCGAGGATCACCGGCTGGCGCTGTGGGCCGCGTTGCGCGACGGGACGCTCACGCTCATCGGCACCGACCACGCGCCGCACACCATGGCTGAAAAGGCGCGGCCGTACCCCGATTGCCCTAGCGGCATGCCGGGTCTGCAGACGCTGCTGCCGCTCTTGCTCGATCAAGCCGCGCGGGGCAACTGTTCGCTCGCCGAGATCGCGCGCTGGACGGCGCAGCGCCCGGCGCAGGCTTTCCAGATCCAGGGCAAGGGTGGGCTGGTGCCGGGGTTGGATGCGGATGTGGTGCTGTGCGACCTAGGGGCTGAGGCGGCGCTGACGCCAGAGCGCGTGCAGAGCCGCTGCGGGTGGTCGCCGTTTCTGGGGCAGCGGCTGCGCGGGTGGCCGGTCTATACGCTATTGCGCGGTCAGATCGTGTTTGCCGAGGGGCAGCTGGTCGGTGCGCCGTTGGGCCGGCCGGTCAAGCTGGGCAAGCCGCTGCCGATCATGCCAGGTCGCTAGAGCCCGACGGCGTGCGCCGATGCGGCGTGGTCAGTGAGCGCAGTAGCCCGCGACAGGCCGCAAAGCAGATCTGGAACACCCGCTCGAACCCATCGCCGTCGCCGTAGTACGGATCGGGTACGCTGGCGACGTCAGCCAAAGGGTCGTGCTCGCGCAGCAAGCGCACTTTGTTGAAGTCAGCTTCGGTGCGCGCCAGCGCCTGGATGTCGCGCAGATTGCTGCGGTCCATCGCCAAGATGTAGTCGAAGCGGTCGAAGTCGCCCACCTGGAACTGTCGCGCCACGTGCGGCAGCGGGATGCCGTGCCGCTCGCTCGCCGCCTGAGTGCGCCAGTCGGGCGCCTGACCGGCGTGCCAGCCGCCCGTGCCCGCCGAGTCGATGTCAAAGCGATCCTGCAGACCAGCGTCAGCGACCAGCTTGCGAAAGATGCCTTCCGCTTGCGGCGAGCGGCAGATGTTGCCCAGGCACACGAACAGCACCCCGGTCTTGTGGTTCGATTGGCCCAAACGCTACCCCCGGTTGTCTGGCAAGTCGTTGAGGATCTGCTGCATCAGTGCCAGCCCGACGATCTGGAAGCCGAACAAGCACGCCACCAGCGACAGCACTGGCAGGTTGTCGTCGACGCGCTTGCCGCGACTGGCGGCCTGGTCATTGAGGAGCTTGGGCCACTGGTAGGCGATGACTACGAACCAGATGCCACAGGTGACGAAGCCAAGCAGGATGTCGGTGCCGGCGTTAGGACCGCCGCCACCGCGCAACTGGGCAATGTCATTGCCAATCTGGTAGGTCCACACAATACCCCAGATGCCGCAGGTAAGTACCGTCAGCAGCACCATCTTGACCAGGTCGCGGCGTTCCATGTGCACCTCCACCCCATGGGCACGCTGACACGATCGGGCGCAGGGCGTCAATTTGTGCCGATCGCGCCCGCACGGTACAACGGCCGCGGCCGCCGGGCGGCCCTTGGAGCGCGATGACGGCTAGGGTCCGTTGGTGGCTGTGTTTGGCAATGGCGGCCTTGGGCGTTGCAGTGGCCGGGCCAGTGGCGGCCAAGCCCAAAGTCCCGGCCAAAGCGACCGCAGCCAACAAGACGGCGGCCAAAGGCAAACCGGCACCTGGGGGCAAGTCCGGCGGCAAACCCGCGGCCGGCAAGGCTGGCTCCGCCAAGGGCAACACCGGCAAGGGCAAAGGGGACCTGGGAACGGCGACCAAAAAGGCTGCCGACAAAGGAAAATCTGGCAAAGGCGGCAAAGCCGGCGTGGGCGCGGATGCCAAGGCCAAGGACGCAAGCAAGGCCGACAAGGCGGGCGACGACGACAAGCCGCTGACAGCCAAGCAGAAGAAGGCCCAGGCCAAAGAGCGCGAGGCGCTAAAGAAAGCGTGCGTCGACAAGAAGCAAGCCAAGACCTCGAAGTGCAAGGCCTTTGCCAAGGCAGAGGCGGAGCGCGCCGCCGAAGACAGCGCGACCAAACTCGACGACAAGTGCAAAGACAAGGCCGCGCGCAAGAGCAAGGAATGTAAAGCGCATCTGGCCAAGCGCAGCAAGGCGGAGAAGGACCCGTGCGGACGGCGCTACGGCCGGGCTCGCAAAGCGGAGACGGTGGCCAAGTTCGCACGCCGTTATGGCGTCGCAGAATCGCGGGTGCGCGAGCTCAACGACCTGTCCGAAAAGACCAAGAAGCTCAAGGCTGGCAAGCGCCTGCTGGTTGCCAAGTCGCCGTGGGACGGTGTGGTGCTGACGGGCGGCGTGCAGCTGCCTGAGGACCCGGCCTACCAGCTGCGCCGGCCGTACAACGCCTATGGCAAGCCGCTGATGGTGGACCTGATCGTCGCCGCCGCCCGCCAGGTGCAGGCGCAATACCCGCTGCAGCCGCGGCTGATGGTCGGCGACCTGAGCAAAGACGGTGGCGGCTGCCTGCCACCGCACAAGTCGCACCGTGGCGGTCTCGATGCCGACATCGGCTACTACATGCGTGGGGCGTTCACGGCGCCACATTTGGCCGACGCGACGGCCGACACCATCGACGCCGATCGCAGCTGGCTGTTCTTGCGGGCACTGCTGGCCACCGGCCGCGTACAGTATGCCTTCGTCCACTACAGCCTGCAGCCGGCGCTGTACGAGGCCGCGCTGCGCGCCGGCGAGACGCCGCAGAGCGTGGCCAAGATCATCCAGTACCCCCGGCCGCAGGCCGACTGGCTGCACACGCCGATTCGCCATCTGGACGGCCACGACGATCACCTGCACCTGCGCTTGAGCTGCGGCAACGAGGCATGCGACCTGCCAGCCGAAACCAAAGAGGCGATCGCGCAGCTACAGACCGAGATGCTGGGTGGTCCAGCGCAGGAGCGGGCACCAAGGGCATCGACCGTGCGCCATCAACCGGCCTCGCCACTGCTAGTCAACCGTCCACGGTGGTAGCTGCAGCGACAAAGTCGTGACAGTGCGCGGCGCCAGAAAACACGGACGTAGGCGCAATTTTCGGTTATCCTGCGCCGCCCCCGCGCCCCTGCGCCCCATCGAGGTAAGTCATGCGTCTGCTCCGCCCCGCCCTGTTCGACATGCTGCGCCGTCGCGCGGCCATCCCGGCCGCCGCAGCGCTGCTGGCCGTTGCGCTGCCGCCTGGCTGCGCCACCGACCCGGCGACCGGCGCCGCCGAAGATGACCTGACCAACGTCGCCAACACCGAGGTCAAACGCCAGTCGATCGGCAACTGCTGGGTCTACGCCACCGTCGGCTGGGTCGAGTCGCTGCTGCTGAGCCAGAATGGCACCAAGGTCAACCTGAGCGAGTCGTACATCAGCTATTGGCACTGGTACGAGGAGATCGCGGGCGGATCGGCTGGCACCAGCGCAGTCGCGTTCCTGGACAAGGGCCAGATCTCGACCGGCGGCTTCTGGGGTGTGGCCGGCGAGCTGATGCTGCGCTATGGCCTGCTCGACGAAGGGACCTTCATCCCTGAGGAAGCAGAAGCCCAGCGCAGCGAGCGCCAGTCGATCGCGTTGGCCGCGATCAACACGTCGCTCAAGACTGGCGCGTTATCCACCACCACTGCGCGCAAGGACCGGGCGCTGGTGCGCGCCGAACTCGACAAGGCCTGGCAGCTCAAGCCCGAAGTCGTGACCATGCTCGACAGCGCGTTTGGCAAGACGGTCAGCAGCAACTTGGTCAAGCCGGGCAAAGCGCTGCCAGCCGGCATGCGCCACCCGCGCGACATGACGGTCGGCTGGGTGATGGAGAGTGGCAAAAAGCGGATGGTCACGCTGGCCGAAGCCATCGGCACTGCCTCGTCGTCGTTCGACTTCACCCGCCGCTCGGGCAAGTACTCGTGGTCCGAGCAGTTCTATCCAAGCACCAAGACCGGGACTGCGCGCCGCACGTTTCTCAAGCGCGGCCAGGAGGCGCTGCACCTGAAATTGCCAGTGATCATGACGTGGTTTGTCGATTTCAACGCCATGGGCGCCGACAAGGCATTCCGCGCGCCGCCGGCCACGCCTGGACGTCAGGGCGGCCACATGACCGTCATCGAAGACTACGAGGTCACCGACGTACCTGGCTTTGGCACGCTCAAGGCCGGCGTAGAGGTCACCGACCCCAAGGCGCTGCAAGCGGCGCTCGACCCCAAGGCCAAGATCTCGTTCTTCCGCATCAAGAACTCGTGGGGCGGCGATCTGGCTCCGCAGGGCGCGGCCGACGACTTCAAGGGCTTTCACGACCTGTTCATGGACTACTTGAACGGCCCCATCAAAGAGTGCACTGGCGTTGAGCCCAACAAGTGCGCGAGCACCCGCGACGCCCAGGGCCTGCGCGCGCTGGTGGTGCCGCCGACTGCGTTCCGGACCGGCAACTAGGCCGCAGCACGCTGTCACGATGGTAGGGCGGGTCCTTGTGGCCCGCCGCCCTACTTGATCTCGATCGGATTGCCGACCGCCCACCGCTCATCGAGATCCACCAACTCCGGCCCGTCCTCCGCCGAAAGCATCCCTTTCATCAGCTTGCGCAGGTGCTTGGGCACCAGCCGCACCTCCAGGTGATACTTGCCGGGCTGGTCTGGCGTGACCATAAGCAACGACCCAGGCGCCCCGGACAACGTCGCCAGCTTTTGCGCCTTGGGATCGCCCGGCGCGATACGCCACACTACCAGCGACACCGTCGGCAGGTTGGCGGGATCGTGAGCATCCGCGGCCGTCCAGTGCGCCCACGGCATCGGCTGCACGTCGGGGACCCGCAAGTACAGCGTTGAGCCCATTGCCGCGGTGTCGCCGACTTCGACCCACTTGCCGGTGGCCTTGTCGCGCGCCGCCATGTCCAGGCCTTGTGGATCGCCCAAGACGTCGTACACCGCCCAGGTACGCGCCGCGACGATCGCCGCCTTGGTCAGTTCGGCCCGCTCCGTCGCCGGCTTGCCAGGCGGGATCAGCGTCCGGTTGGAGATCCAGCGCAGTAGCCGCCGATAGTCGTCAATGCGTTTGCCGTCGGCCAGCATCACCGGTCCGCCTTTCTTGAGCAGCGCCACCAGGTGCGGGTACTTGTCGACCAGCCCGTCGCACAGCGTCTCAAACTGGCCGCCCGGGCCGCAAAACGCCTCCAGCACTACGTTCTGGTGCACGTCGTTGCCGATGACGCCAGCGACCTTGCGCTCACTGTTGACGGCTTGCCACTTGGTAAAGGCGGCCTCGGGCTGGATGTCGAGCATAATCAGCACCGCCAGATCCGGATCGGGCGACAAGTCTTTGGGTCCAAGCAGTTTGTCGAGCAGGAACACGCGGCCCAGGTTCATCTTGCTGCCGGCCGAACCCATGCCGACGATGGTCTTGAAGTTGGCGTGGGTGTTGTAGACCTCCATGCAGTCCATACCGCTCTGCACCATGCGCTGCACGCTGATGTCGTCTTCTTCGCTGTGGGCGTTGCACGAGACGCCCTTGGCGGCGTGGATGGCGGCGACACTCTTCTTGACGTCCTCGATCGCACTGTCTTTGTCCGAGAACGACAAGCCCTGCAGCTTGCCATCGGTAAAGTGGTGGTGAATGCCGATCGCCATATTGTGGGTGCCCTCATAGCCCACGGTCAGGACCACGTCGCGCGCCGGCAGCGCGTCGCTTTTGGGGCAATGCACGACGTTGGCGTGGGGCGCACCCTTGTCGCCCACCGGCGTGTCGCCCTTGTCGAGGTTGACCTGCAACAGCTTGTCGAAGCCAAACTCCTTGCTGTGCGACGGGTGATCGGTCAGAAAGGCCACGTCCAGGCCCGACTCGCACAGCGCCACCCGCAAGTCGTCTAAGCACGTGGTGCTGACTTGACCCGGAAAGTTGTCGATGTAGCCGTCGCAGGCGTCGTGGCTGTAGGTGCTGTGGATATGCACGACGTTGCGGGCGATCGACCAGCCGCGCTCGGCAGGGGTCGGCAAGCCTTCTTGACTGCTGTCCGGCGCTGCGTCGACGCCAGGGGCGTCCGCGGCCGCGTCGACCGCAGCCGCTGTGACGTCGGTCGCGGTGGAAGGCTTGGAATTTCCACAGCTCAAGCACAGCGCCAGGCCGAAGGCGGGGCTGCACAGAGCAAAAGCACGAATCAAATGGGCAGTGCGCATGGCCGCACGGTTGCGCGAGCGGGCGGCCAAGTCAAGGGGCATCGCGACCCGCGCGGTTGTATGCCCTGCCAACACAATTTGGCTCACACCACGGTTTTGCTACGCTGCAACGTTCTGTGCGCGGCTTGCTGCCGCGCGCCCCGGGCGAACCGCCTGACATTCCCCCTTGGAGTCACCCGATGCACCGTGCCCGGACACCGAACCGCCGCAGAATCTTGGCTATTTTGCTTGCGGCAGTCCTAGCCATCGGTTGCGGACTCGCTGGGTGCAGCGAGGCTGGGTCCGGCAACGAAGGTGGCAGCGCCGCCGACGGCACCACGCAGACTGGTTTGGATACTGGCGGAGCGCGCTTCTCGCCCGATGGCAGCGATCCCACCTCCGACACAGCGACGGCCGCCGACAGCGGGACGACACGCGGCCCGAGCGACGTCGGGCCAAGTGTGGACTCGGGCATCGGAGCCAACAGCTGCGATTTTCCCGCCAACCCCAAGCCCGGCGACCCGGGCGCGCCGTGCGCCTCTTCCGGCGACTGCGACAGCGGCTATTGCATCGAAGGCCCCGGCGGCAAGATGTGCACCAAAACCTGCAGCGCCTGCTGCCCGACCGGTTTTGCCTGCACCGCGGCCTCGGCGACCGATCCGCAGTTCATCTGCATCGCGACGCTCAACGCCCTATGCCGGCCCTGCCAAGCCGACAGCGAATGCGCGGCCCAGAGCGCCGGCGCGCTGTGCGTGGACACTGGTCCCGGCGGCCGTTTCTGTGGCGGTTCGTGTGCGACCAGCGCAGATTGTTACAGCGGCTATGACTGCAAGGACGCCAAGGGCACCCAGGGCGAAGGCAAGCAGTGCGTCAAGTCGAGCGGCGAGTGCGCCTGTTCGCCCAAGATGGTGCTCGACGGCGCCAAGACGTCGTGCGCGCTCGCCAACGAGGCCGGCACCTGCAAGGGCCAGCGCAAGTGTACGCCCGAGGGCCTGAGCGCCTGCGATGCCCCGACACCTGCCACCGAGACCTGCGACGGCAACGACAACAACTGCAATGGCAAGACCGACGAGCAGGACAGCGGCGGCTGCCTGCCGTTCTACACCGACGCCGACAAAGACGGCGCGGGCGACGCCAACATCCCGGCCAAGTGTTTGTGCAAGGCTGCCACCGGCTTCACCGCCGTCACGGGCGGCGACTGCGACGACGCCGTGGCCACCACCAAGCCGGGCGCCAACGAACTGTGCAACGGCGTGGACGACGACTGCGACGGCACCACTGACAATGGCTTTCCCGACACCGACGGCGACGTTCAGGCCGACTGCGTGGACCCCGACATCGACAACGACGGCGCGGCCAACGCCGCCGACTGCGCGCCGGCCACCGCCACGATCAGCCCGGCCGCCACCGAGACCTGCAACAACGTCGACGACAACTGCAACGGCTCGGTCGATGAACCGGGCGCGCAGGGTTGCAAGCTCTACTACGTGGACATCGACGGCGATGGCTTTGGCAAGACGCCGGCGGCCGGCAACGTGGCGCAGTGCCTGTGCGGCCCCGATGGCAAGACCAGCGCGCTACAAGACGGCGACTGCAACGACGTTGCGGGGGCCATCAACCCAAAAGCCACGGAGGTTTGCAACGACAAGGACGACGACTGCGACGGCCAGACTGACCAGGGCTGCGACGACGATCAAGACGGCTACTGCGACGCCAAGCTGACGGTGGTCGATAAGCCGATCGTATGTAGCCAGGGCAAAGACGATTGCGACGACTTGAACGCCGCCATCTCACCTGGTCAGAAAGAGCTGTGCGCCACCACCGTCGACGAGAACTGCGACGGCCAGACCGATGACGGCGCCGACGCCCAGGGCTGCGAAGTGCTGTACGCAGACAACGATCAAGACGGATTTGGCGCGGGCGTCGGCCAATGCCTGTGCGCGGCCAAGGGCGCCGTCAACGCCAAGAACAACAAGGACTGCAACGACAAAGACGCGCTGGTCAGCCCCGCCAAGCCGGAACAGTGCGCCAACGGCGTCGACGACAATTGCAACGGCGTTCAGGACGACGAGGACGCCCAGGGCTGCGTCCCGCACTACAGCGACCCCGACGGCGACGGCTTCGGCGGCGGCGCCGAGTCGGCGTGCCTGTGCGGCCCCAGTCAGTTCTTCCCCGTCAGCAAGTCGGGCGATTGCCAGCCCAAAAACCCGGAGATCGGCCCCGGCGCCCAAGAGGTCTGCAACGGTATCGACGACAACTGCAAGAACGGTGCCGACGAGGCCGGCGCCAAGGGCTGCACGGTCTACTACGCCGACAAGGACGGCGACGGCATCGGCGACAGCGCCCTGAACAAGTGCCTGTGCAAGGCGGAGGCGCCGTACACAGCGACCAGCAGCGGCGACTGCGACGACACCAAGGCCGAGAGCAAGCCCGGCGCCACCGAGTCGTGTGACGGCGTCGACAACAATTGCAACGGCCAGACCGACGAGACCGGCGCCGACGGCTGCAAGGTCGTCTACATCGACAAGGACGGCGACAAGTACGGCGCCGCAGCGTCAGGGTCGTGCTTGTGCGCGCTCGGCGGAGAGTACAACGCCACCAAGGGCGGAGACTGCAATGACGGCGACATCGCCATCTACCCGGGTGCCCAGGAGTTCTGCGACGGCCAGGACAACAACTGCAACAACAGCGTGGACGAAGAGAATTCCATCGGTTGTGTCAAATACCTCAAAGACGGCGACAAAGACGGATTTGGCGAGTCGGCGGTGGCCAAGTGTCTGTGCAAGCCCTCGTACCCTTTTACGGAGTTTACCGGCGGCGACTGCAACGACCAGGTCGCGACCATCAACCCCAAGATCCCCGAACTGTGCGACGGCATCGACAACAACTGCGACGGCCAGATCGACCCTGCGGGTGCCGATGGTTGCTCGCCATTCTTCTTGGACAAGGACCAGGACGGCTACGGCACCTACCTGGCCGCCCCAAAGTGCCTTTGCGACGCCAAAGCGCCGTACACCACGGCCGTGAGCGGCGACTGCAACGACAACGACGCCAACACCTACCCCAAGTCGGCCGAGTTCTGCGACGGCAAGGACACCGACTGCGACGGCATCACCGACCCCAAAGGCGCGCAGGGCTGCAAGAACTTCTTCGTGGACCTGGACAGCGACGGCTACGGCGGCAATTCGTTGTCGCAGTGTTTGTGCAACGCCGAAGCGCCGTTTACCACCAGCAAGGGCGGCGACTGCAACGACGGCAACGGCACCATTCATCCGGCCGCCGAAGAGGCATGCAACAGTGTGGACGAAAACTGCAACGGCCAGACCGACGAGGGCGCGGCTGGCGGCAAGAACTGGTGGATCGACGAGGACGGCGATGGGTACGGCACCGGCCAGCCCATTCAGATCTGCAATGGCCCCAAGGCGCCGTGGTCGGCCAGCAAACCCGGCGACTGCAACGATAAACAAGCCGCCATCAATCCCGGCGCGGCGGAAGTGCCCTGCAACAATATCGATGAGAACTGCGACGGCACCGCCAACGCCCCTGGCAATGCGGTGGTGTACAGCAATGATTTTGAAGGGTCGACGGCAGGTTGGACCACAGGGGTGACCTCTGGAGCGCTCAACATGTGGAACGTAACCACGACATCGGGCGGCACCACGCCGGCCAACTTCGGCAACAAAGTCTGGGGCACTCCGAACATGGGCAATAATGGCACCGAAAAGAGCTTCTTGTTGTCGCCCAGCTTCGACTTGCAAGGCGGCGGCACCGTCAAGTTCAACACGTGGCAGTCGAACGAGACCGGCAACTACGACCGCGAGCACGTCGAGATTTCGTACAACGGCGGGTCGACTTGGGCAATGGTCATCGACTACACCAACGCCATCTGGACGCCACAAAAGACGTGGCAGACCATTACGGTGACGGTCCCGGCGTCGGCGGCGACGTCCAGCACGCGGGTGCGCTTCCGCTACGACACCATCGACGGCTGTTGCGGACCGACCGATCAGAGCGGCTGGTACATCGACAACTTCGTGGTCACCAAGACCTGCAATTGAGGCTAGCGCCGCGAGACGGCAGACGGCCGCTTGCCCCCGGCGGCCGACGGGTCTATTTTCGCGGCGCGCACTGAGCGCCAGCTGGACCCATGCCGCCGATGGACGAACTGCAATTCCGCAAGCGTACCGCCGCCATCTACAAGGCGGTGACGGATCGCTTGGACTTGGAAGATCCCGACGAAATCGAGGCCGATCACAGCGGCGACGCCGTGCGCATTCGCTGCAAAGGCGGGCGGGTGTTCATCTTGAACCACCAAGCGCCGCTGCGCGAGGTGTGGTATGCGGCCGGTGATCGCGCCTGGCACTTTCAGTTCGACCCGTCGGCCGGCAAATGGATCGACCCGCGCAATTTCGACGAACTGGCGGCGACGCTGAGCGGCACCATCACCCGGGCGGTCGGCAAGCCGATCGCCTTTGCGCTGCGCTGATGTTGCGGCGGCTGATCGCGGCGCCGCTGACGGCGCTCCTTGTGCTTTTGGTGGCACCGGCCTACGCGTGGAGTCCGGACGTCCACCGCTACCTCGCCGAAAAGGCGCTGCGCCCGGTGGTGCCGCCGGGCATGGTGCTGACGCCGGACGACGACCAGTTTGTCGGCTTCTACCTGTGGGTAGGTCAGGCGCTGGCGCACCGCAGCGAAGAAAAGGATCGCGACGGCACCGATCCCGACCGGTTCTTGAAGCGCTATCCGCATCCGCGCGCCTTTGACGCCTTTGCGATCCGCGGCTTTCTGGGGCTGTCGCAAGAGCCGACCCCGGCGGTGTGGGGCTTGGAGGAGTTCCAGCGCAATGCAGGCCTGGACCGCTTCAACCTGGCCGTGCAGGGCGCGGCGATGCCAGACCTGGATCAGCGCAACCGCAACCGCCTGGCTTATGACAGCAAGCGGCGGTTGCTCAAAGACGACAGCGGCCAGCCCTTGCCTGCGGATCCGGCGGTGCTGGGTCTTGGCGGCAGCGTCACGGGTCCGGGTAGCGAAGCGCACGCGCATCGGGCCTTGGACCTCGAAACGCCGTGCTTTAACGTCATATGCCGTGAATCGACGCCATGGCAGTTCGCGCCGGGCCTGGGGCCCGCGGAAGGGGCCCCGTCGTTTGCCGAAGCCATGGCGCAGCGACACCTGGACCTGGCGATCCTGGCGCGCACTTGGGGCGACACCGAAGACAACCAGGTCGGCGAGTACCTGGCGCTGATGTGGTGGTCGGCGGGGCTGCATTACGTGCAAGACGCCGCCGATCCAGCGGCCAACGTGCCGCTTGGCGGACCTGGCCTGTGGGCGCGCGCCGAGTCCATGCGCTGGCAATTGGCCTGGCGGTCCGTCGGTGGCTATGTGCAACCGCTGCCTGCGCTGCTGTGGCTCGCTCGTCAATTGTCAGGGTCGGCACGCTGGTACGCCGATGCGTGGTTTGCCCGCCAACTAGAACTGCTGCGCATGGACAAACCGGCAGCCGCGGCGCTGGCCGGGGCGTGGACGCAGACCGATGTTGATGACCCGGAGCTTGTGGCGGAACTGGGCGATCAGATCAAGCCCCACCTGACCGGGGCGTTTCAGAGCCAACCGTTTGATGATGGCGCCGGGGCGATGCTGGTGCGCGCGCTGGCCAGGTTGGGGGGCCGCGACGGCGGTCGGCTGGTGGACGCCGCTGCGACGGCGATGCATCCAGGACTGGCGAACGGTCCTTTGCGCGCGCCGGGTGCGCTGTTGCGCCCCGCCGATAGCGGCGATCCGGACGACCCCGACGTGCAGCAAGCCACCGGGCAGATGGCGATCGCGCAGGCGCGCGCACTACGCCGGGTGGCGACGGCCTCGCGGCTGTACTGGCAGGCTTTCGAAAACGGCAGTTCTGATGCTGCGGCGCGCCGCTTGCGACGGCAGTGCCTCAATGCGCTCGACGCCCAGGAGGCGCGTCTGCAGGCCTACCGCAAAGCGCCACCGCCGCCGCAACCGCTGACAGAGCCGATGCCGGTGGTGCTCGCCGCCGAAGTGGGCGCCGTGTTGGCGCTGCTCGCCGGCCTGTGGGTGTGGCGGCGCAAGCGGAGGACCTGAATGGGCAGCGTCGACACCTGGAGCGCGTGGTGCGCAGACGCTGCCGCGGCCGCCGATCGACCGGCACAGTGGCCCGACATGCTCCGGCCGCTGCGCGACCGGGCCTGGCACCTGGGTGCGCGCGACGACGGCGCCGCGCCGCTGGGCCGGCTGTGGGCGACCGCAAGCGTGGACGTGGTCGCGACCTGGTTGTCGCCGTTGCTGGAAGACCTGGCGCTGCCGGCCGCGTTTCGCACACAGCTAGCGCAAGGCGCCGCGACGCACCGCGATCATCGGGTCGCCAACGCGGCCTTGACGGTACTGGGGCACGGCGAAGGTCTGACGGCGGCAGCGTGGGTGGCGATTGGCCGGCGCGCTGCGAACGAGCGGCCCCTGGTGGCGCCTGATAGCGACTGCGCAGTGTTCCTGGCGCGCCATGGCCCGCCAGAAGCGTGGGTCAGCGTGGCGCTGTGTGCGTTCCGGCCAGGCCCCGACGATGTGGACGACCGGTTGGTGTCGCTCGGGCACCTCGGCCGCTTTGGCCAGGACCGCACGCTGCCGTGGTTGCGGGCACTGGTCGGTCTGGGCGCGGCGCACTTGGAAGTCATCCAGTCGGCTGCACATGCGCTGGCCAGCGGTGCCGACAAGGCGGCGTGGACCGAGCTCTTGGTGACCTGTGGCGGCGCAGCCGAGGGTCTGGACGCCTGGGCACGCTGGACTGCCTTGGAGGGCCTTTGCTTCCACCTGGGCGACGCGGCCCGCGGGCACGTCCTGGCTGCGCTGGCGGCCGGCGGCGACGACCTGCCGGCGGGCTACGCAGATGGCGTCGCGGCACTGCTGGCGCGGATCGCGCCCGATCAACCGACCGACCTGTCCGCTTTGCGCGCCGCCCTGCAGCGCGACAAAGTGACAGCGTGGCCACCGCTGCCGGGCCTGCGGCGCCGGGTGGCGTCGCGCGATGCCCGGGTCGCGCGCGAGGCGGCCGTGGCGTGGGCTGCGAGCACTGGCGACGCGGGTGTGCTGGCGGAGCGCGCCAGTCGCGAGGCGACGCTGGTCGCCCATGGCCGATTGATTGGCTCACTGCTGCCGCCGGCGCCGCAGGTCGCAATCGACCTCGCGGCATGGTCCAGCGTCGCCGACTGTATGCCGGCGGCTGACCGCTCGGCGTTGCAGGCCCACGAAGCCGCCTGGCTCGGCGGCGCGTAGCCGCACAGCCTCAGGCCTGGCGAGCGCTCGTAATTGCCGTCAGCAACTCAGGACCGCGCGCCGCAAAGGTCTCCAGGTTGGCGCGCGCAATCCGGTCCGATAGCGGTGCTTCGGTCCCCAGCGCCGCAGCCAGCGCCATGGCCGCAGCCAGCGTCGGGGCGGCGTCGATGTCGACATAGCGGTGTTCTCCGTGGGTGCCGCGGACGCGCTCGAGCAGCGACCGCCGCACCAGCTGCACGGTCGGATCCGGGCTACGCCGCAGTAGCCCGACCAGCTGATGAGGCTGGTCGGCGGCATACGGCAGGTCGGGATGGAATACCACGGCATAGCAGGCAGGCTTGCGGCCCTGCGCGTGCAGCAGCGCGGTGACGTCGGCCTCGCAGTGGCGCAGCAGGGTCTCGAATATGGCCGACGGCCCGCCAAACGCCGGCATCAAAACCAACGCCACCTCGAAATCATCGTCGCCGGTGGCTTGCAGTTCAGTCAGCGCGGCAACCAGAAGCGCGCGCTGGTCGCCAGGAGGCACCACCATCCGCCGCAGCTTGCCCGTGGCACGGCACTGGCGCGCAAACGGACACAATCCGAACGCCTCGACGGCATCGCGCAAATAGCGGTCGTTGCGGTCCAGCGCCGCCTGGGCAAACGGGTCGGTCAAGTCAGGATGCTGATGAGCTTTTCGAGCCGCGCCCCGTAAGGCGGGTTCATCAGGAAGGCGCCATTGAGCCGCGACTGATGGAACACGCCCTTCAAGTGGCTGAAGGTGTCAAAGCCGCGCTGGCCGTGGTAGGCGCCCATGCCGGCCGGGCCGACGCCGCCGAACGGCAGGTTCTCTTGGGCGATGTGCAAGATGGTGTCGTTGATGGTGACACCGCCGCTGGTGGTGCGCTGGGTCACCTGCTGAACCCGGGCGCTGTCGCGGTCGAAGTAGTACAGCGCCAGCGGCCGCGGCCGGGCATTGATGTAGGCGATGGCGTCGTCGGTGCCGTCGTGTTCGAGCACCGGCAGGATTGGGCCAAAGATCTCTTCCTGCAACAGGATCATGTCCTCAGTGGCTCCGAGCACCAGGGTCGGCGGCAGCTTGTGCTTGTCGGCCGCAAACGCCTCGTTGGCGGGGTTGATCTCCACCACCTTGGCGCCCTTGTTGCGGGCGTCGTCCAGCCACTGTTGCAAACGCACGTACTGGCGGTCGTTGACGATGGCGGTGTAATCCGGGTTGTCCGCCAAGGTCGGCCGCGTCTTGGCGACTTGGGCCTTGCAGGCGTCGACAAACGCCTCGCTCTTGCCCTTGGGCACCAGCACAGAGTCGGGGGCAATGCAGGTCTGGCCGGCGTTGAGCAACTTGCCTGACATGATCCGCTCGGCGGCGAGATCGAGCGGAAACGAGTCGTGCACGACCGCCGGCGACTTGCCGCCAAGTTCCAGCGTCACCGGAGTCAGATGCTCCGCGGCCGCCTTCATCACGATGGCGCCGACCCGGGTCGAACCGGTGAACAGAATGTGATCGAACGCCAGCCGGCTGAACGCCTCCGCCACCTCGACGCCACCCTGCGCGACGGCGACGACCGTCGGATCGAAGGCCTGGGTCATCAGAGTGGCGAGCAGTTCACTGGTGCGCGGGGTCAGTTCGCTCGGCTTCAAGATGGCCCGGTTACCAGCCGCCAGCGCGGCGACCAGCGGCGACAACGCCAGCTGAACCGGGTAGTTCCACGGCGCGATGATGCCGACGACGCCCAGTGGCTGTGGCACCACTTTGGCGGTACCCGGTTGAAAGGCCCAGTGCACCCCGACCCGGCGCGGCTTGCTCCACGAAGACAAGTGCTTGCGGGTATGTTGCAGGCTGGCCAACGTCGGAAACAGGTCGGCCATCAGCGTCTCGTGGCGCGAGCGCGAGCCGAAGTCAGCGTTGCAAGCCTCGGCGATGGCGGCCTGGTTGGCGCGGATGACTTTTTCCAGCGCGTCCAGGCGGGCCTTGCGCTCACCGATCGACGGCGGCGGTTCGGCGCGGCTGGCGGTGTGCATGCGCGCAAAGGTCGTGCGCAAGCTGGTGATGGCGGGGTCGTCGCGGCGGCTGTCGAGGTGGACGACGCTGGCGGAGGCGGTGGAGCTCATGGTGACCTCGGGGCGGTGGGCCGGGCTGGTATTGTCGCGCAAAGGTTGGGGTTTGGCGAGAGGGAATCGGACTAGAGCGGACAGTGCAGACGCGCAGCGCCATGGCTACCACGCAGACGATTGCCACGCGCGGACGGCCCATCAGCGCTGCCCTTGCAACCCCCACCCAAAACCGGGACCATGCCTGCCTCGCCCGCCGGCGACCACGCTCCATGCCGCGTTCCGCAACGACAATCCTGGCCCTCGCAGCGCTCGTGCTTATCGGCGGCTGCGCCGACGCGCCAGCCGGTAGCGCCGCCAGCAAGCCCGCCGACACCGCCGGCGACAGCGCGGACGCCAGCCGAGGGCTCGATACCCAACCTGAGCCCTCAGAGACAGCAGGCGACGCCACGGACACCGCCGACGCGTCCGCCGACGCGGTCGACGCCGCCCCCGACGTCACACCAGCCGTCATCTTCAAAGCCCCCGGCGACTGCCCCGGCGGCGCCACCTGCCCCTGCACTGTCGACGAAGAATGCGACGACGGCGACCCCTGCACCTTCGGCATGGCGTGCGAAGACGGCAAGTGCAGCTTTGGCAAGCCCGAGAACTGCGACGACGCCAACCTGTGCACCGCCGACTCCTGCGACCTGTCGGGACAGTGTACCCACACCGCGCAGGACCACTGGTGCGAAGACGGCGACCCGTGTTCGCTCGGCGACACCTGCGCCGCCAAGACCTGCGTCGCCGGCAAGCCCGCCCCTTGCGATGACGGCAACGGCTGCACGACGGACACCTGCGTTGGCGGTCAAGGCTGTCAATTCGCGGCGACCACCGCCAAGTGCGCCGACGCCAATGACTGCGTCGAGGCCTCGTACTGCCTGCTTGGCGGCTGCGTGCAGGGCAAGGCCAAGGCGTGCGACGACGGCAAGGCCTGCACCTACGAAGACTGCGACCCCAAGAAAGGCTGCGCGTTCATCGCGTTGCCGACGCCCGCAACCACCTGTGACGGCACGGTCGCCGACGGTTGGTGTTTTGTCGCCAAGAAAGGCGAGGCCACCTGGGCCCAGGCGCGCACGGCATGTCAGGCGTGGGGCGGCGATCTGGGCACGCTGCGCAGCGCGGATGACAACGCGCTCGCCCGCAAGCTCGGCGACGCCGCATGCGGCAAGGTTCCGCTATGGATTGGCCTGTCCGACCGCGCCCAGGAGGGCAAGTTCGTGTGGACCTCCGGCCACAAAGGCGGGTACAGCAACTGGAACGGCAACGAACCCAATGACTCCGGCGGCGAGGACGTCGTCGAGCAGGTGCCGGAGGGTGGCTGGAACGATCTGCCTGAGTCGGCGGGCCGGCCCTGCGCGGTGTGTTCGCGGCCGATGGCCTCAGCGTGTGACGACGGCGAGCCCTGCACGCCACCGGGGCTGTGTGCCCAGGGTCAGTGCGCTGCGCCGCTGGCGGCCCCCGCGACGGTGGACTGCGACGACGCCAACCCGTGCACCGCCGATGGTTGCGCGGTCGGTCTGGGTTGCGGCCACACAGCGGTTGCCGACGACAGCCCTTGCGGCGGCAACGGTCAGTGCAAAGCTGGCTTCTGCCTGGCCGCCAAGCCAGCCGACCTGGCGCTGGCCCCGACCAGCTGCGCGGCGCTCGGCCCCGACGGCCCGAACGGCGTCTACTGGATCGACCCCGACGGCAAGGCCGGCAAGGCGCCCGCATATCAAGCCTATTGCGATCGCGCGGCCGGCGGCTGGGCGCTCGTGCTCAAAGTCGACGGCAACCAACCCGACAGCGCCTACGGCAGTCCGCTGTGGACCGACGCCACGCCTACCGCCAACGCGACCGCCTGGCCCGACGCCAGCACGGCGCGGCTGGCGGGCTACACCACGCTGGGCGTGAGCCAGGTGCGCGTGACGCTGGTGTCGGCGGGGCAGCCGCGATCGCTGGTGCTGCCGGCCAAGGCCGCCAACCTGCGGGCGCTGCTGACCGGCGCGGCGGTCAAGACCACCGCCAGCGTGTTGCAGTGGGAGGCGCTGTTGCCCAAGGGCTCGCTGCAAGATCACTGTTTGTTGCAAGGCTTTCACGTCGCGGCGCCCAATGGCGTCAAGGTGCGCATCGGCATCCTGGGCAACAACGAAAAAGACTGCGGTAGCGTCGATTCGTGGCTGGGCGTGGGCGCTACAGCTAACATCTGCGGCGCCAAGGACACGCCGGGCGTCGGCAACCTCGCCTGCTGGAACCCGGACTGGGGCGACGCCAAGACCGCCGCCCTGGCCTGGATTTGGGTGCGCTGAGGCCGTCAAGACTGCAACCGGTAGACGCCAGAGCGTAGCACGACCGGCGCGCGCGCGTTGACAGGTTGTGACAGTTGCGGCACTACTGCCGGCGGTCAGGGCAAGCTGCCCCGCGGCTGCGCGCCCGATTTCGCCCTGCCCGACCCGCTCCGCCGTGCTCGACCCGCTCCGGCGTGCCCAACCCGCTCCGCCGTGCCCGACCCGCTCCGCCGTGCCCGACCCGCTCCGCCCTGTTCCTCCAGCTCCAGACTACCCGCTCCGAGGTATCCCCCATGGCCGACGAACCGCAAAACCGCTCCCGCGCTCCGTCGCAGAACCTGCCCGCCGTCGTCAAAGGCATGGGCGAGATGCTGCTGCGCGAAAAAATGGTGTCGGTCGAGCAGTTGCGCAATGCAGCCGCCGAAGCCGCCAAGACAGGTCGCCACCTCGGCAGCGCGCTGCAGGCGCTCGGCTACGTCGACAAAGCGCACCTCGTCGACTTCCTGTCGCGCCAATTCCAGGTACCGTCGATCGATTTGAGCGCCGTCGACATCAGCGGCGACGTCACCAAGCTGGTCCCGCGCGAATTGTGCGAACGCCACCAGCTATTGCCGATCGCGGTCCACGGCTCAACGCTGGTGGTCGCCATCGCCGACCCAGGCAACTACCACGCGCTAGACGACTTGAAGTTCAAGACCGGCTTGAACATCGAGATGGTGGTGGCCGGCGAAGACGACATCGCCAAGGTCCGCCAAAAGCTCTACGGCACCGTCGACCAGCTGCAGATCTTCGAGGAAATCGACCAAACCCTAGAGGTGATGACCGAGGAAAACGACGTCGACGCCAACGAGCTGCGATCGGCATCCGAAGAAGCCCCGGTGGTCCGCCTCGTCAACCTGATCCTCATCGACGCGATCAAGCGGCGCGCGTCGGACATCCACTGCGAGTCGTACGAGCGCTCGTTCCGCGTCCGCTACCGCGTGGACGGCGTGCTGCACGAGATCATGCGGCCGCCGCTAAAGCTCCGCAACGCGATCGTCAGCCGCATCAAGATCATGAGCCAGCTCGACATCGCCGAGCGGCGTCTGCCGCAAGACGGTCGCATCAAGCTCAAGCTCGCGGACGGCAAAGAATGCGACTTTCGCGTGTCGGTGCTGCCGTGCCTGTTTGGCGAAAAGGTGGTCATGCGGTTGCTCGACAAAAGCAACCTGCAGACCGACATGACCAAGCTCGGCTTTGACGAAGCCGAGCTAAACAAGTTCAAGCACGCCATCCACCAGCCGTTCGGCATGGTGCTGGTCACCGGCCCG
>SXRM01000396.1 GCA_005792545.1 Pseudomonadota bacterium
GGCCGGTTATGTCG
Source organism: Pseudomonadota bacterium (assembly GCA_005792545.1). Taxonomy (GTDB): domain Bacteria; phylum Myxococcota_A; class UBA9042; order UBA9042; family UBA9042; genus SXRM01. The sequence goes on from SXRM01000396.1 coordinate 15, forward strand.
TCCAGCGTCAGGCCGGCCTTGGCGACCGCTTTTTGCACAGCGAACACCGGTGCGGTGGTGAACCACTCCGGGTCCTGGGCGTGGCTGGCGTAGGCCAAGACGCGGGCAAGTGGCTTGCAGCCGAGCGCCGCGGCTTTGGCCGCCGACGCGAGCACCACCGCAGCCGCGCCGTCGTTGATGCTGCTCGCGTTCGCGGCCGTGACGGTCCCAGCCTTGTCGAACGCAGGGCGCAAACCGGCGAATTTGGCGGGGTTGCCCTTGGCCGGTTCCTCATCGGTGTCGACAACGGTGCTGTCGCCCTTCTTGCCCACGATGGTGACCGGAGCGATCTCGTCCTTGAACACGCCGTCGGCGACCGCGGCTTGCGCCCGCTTGTAGCTGTCGGCAGCGAAGGCGTTCTGGGCCTCGCGGCTGATGCCCTTGTCGCGCGCGCAGATTTCAGCGGCGTTGCCCATGTGGAAGTCGTTGTACACGTCCCACAGGCCATCTTTGATCATGCCGTCCGTCACCTGGCCGTGTCCCAGGCGCAGACCGTCGCGCGCGCCGCCCAGGTAGTACGGGGCCTGCGACATATTCTCCATGCCGCCGGCGATCACCACGTCGGCGTCACCTGCGCGGATTTGTGAAGCTGCGAGCATCACCGTCTTGACCCCGGAACCGCACACCTTGTTGACGGTCGTGCACGGAGTACTGCGCGGAAGTCCTGCGAAAAGCGCGGCCTGCCGGGCGGGCGCCTGGCCCTGGTTGGCTGGCAAAACGCAGCCCATGTAGACGTCGTCGACCTGATCGAGAGCGACGCCCGAGCGCTGCATAGCCGCCGCGATGGCCACCGCCCCGAGCTTGGGCGCCGACACCGAAGCCAGCGATCCGCCAAAGGAACCGATGGGCGTGCGCGCGGCACCGAGGATGACGACCGAGTTTGGGTTCGCGGCGGACATGGCAGACTCCTTGAAAATCGTTGCGAAAAATGTGGCGAGCCCGCGTACGGGCGCGGAATTGGACACGCCGGCAGCGGGTGGTGTCAATCTGCGCACTGGTGGCGACTCAGCCGCCTGTTTGCGGACCCAACGTTTTGCGGCAACCTTGGCGAGCGCAAAGGGCGCGGTCGAGTCGGGTCATGGTTGGCAAACGAGCTTGGGTTGCGCTGCTGGTCGGCGCATCGAGGACGGCGTGCGGCGATGCAGCACCGGCAGGCAACATTGCCGATACCGCGGTAGTCGCGGACGCTGGGACGGGTCAGGACGGCACCGTCGCGGACACCGACGGCGGCGTGGATGCCAGCAATCCGGAGGTTCCAGACGCTGCGGCCGACGTAGCAGTCTCGTACAAGGTGGTCACAGGCACCGGCAAGGTGACCAAGCCCAGCACATCAGCCAGTTACTCACTTACGCTGGTCGGACCGATGTCGCTGCATGTCGCCGAAGACGGACACTTCAACCTGGCGGTCGAGGCTGGCGGTCCGGTCAAGTTCTTGTCGCCAAAGGCGTCGTTCCAGCAGACTCAGGTCGGCACCAAAGGCCTGGTCGCGCCCAAGTTGACCGACGGCGCCACCGCACTGAGCTACAAGATCACCGGTGTGGTGCCCGGCGCCACGGGCAAGTGGAAGCTCAGCATCGAGGTCAAAGACGGCGACGGCGCCGAATTCGAAATCGACGTGGTTCCGTAGGTTTATTTCTTCGGTTTGGGCTTCTTGCCGTCCGGCGCACCGCCCTTGGGCGGTACCGGCTGATTGGCCGCAACGGCGTCGGCAACTTCCTTGCGGCGCTCGGCTTCTTGCTGCTCAGCCTTGGCTAGCGCCTCGATAGCCGCCTTCTTCTTGGCCTGGTAGTCGGCTTCCGCCTTCTTCTTTTTGGCCTCGCCGTCCAAATCCACAACGCCGGCCGCAGCTTCCTTGACCCAGGCGTCGTCTTCGCTCGCCTGCAAGTACGTGCCCTCTTTGGGCAGCTCCAGGGCGCCGTCCTCCGCGCGCTGCTTGCTGTCCGGCACGCTCGGCGGCAGGTACTCCTCGCGCTCAATCGGCATCGCATTGAGGTCCAGCACCGCGGTGCCGTCGCCTTGGGCGGCTTTGAGGCGCTCGGCGTAGTCCAGGTCTCGCCGCGCCTGCACATCTAGGTCCAAGACCCAGCCGACCATGTGCGGATACGCCTCGATTTCTGCCCACGACTTAAGCGGAAACTGGGTGCGCCACACCAGCGTCACCAGCCGCGCTTCGACGTCGAACACCAGCGTATCCAGCCGCAGGTCCTTGCGCTCGATACCGGCGCCGCGATCCAGCTCGCCGGTCAGCACTTTGCCGGGCAGCTTGAAGTACAGCGTGCCTTCCTTGCTCAGGTTGTGCAGCGTCACCGCCTCGTCGCCGCGCAGGTCGTGCCACTGCAAGTTGGTCGGCGCGCAGTTGTAGAACGGCGCCCGCAGCGGCAGCGGCTTGCCCATCTTGTCCATCTCACGCAACTGCAGCACCTGTTCTTCGTCCGCCAGATCCAGGCCGCGCTTGTGTTCCTCCATGCGCTGGTCGAAGGTGCCCATGGTCGAGGCCGGCGGACCGAACCAGGTCACCCGCGGCCGGGCAAAGCGCGGAAAACAGCCAAAACCCGCCGGCACCGGCACTTCGTCCAGGCGGGCGATGTCGCGGATCAGGTCCTTGGGCGTCAGCGGCGTGTCCGGGTGCTCGATCTGCGGCAGTTCCAGCCGCTGCAGCACTTCGCGCTGGTTGCACACGCAAAAGCCGCGGCCGTAGGGGTTGGTCGGACAGCTGATTTGCGGATACTTGGCCAGCGCCTCTTCTTCACGCCTGCGGCGCTCTTCCGCTTCCTTCTCGCGCTGTTTCTTGCCTGCCGAGTCCGTCTCGTCCAGCCCCGCCTTGAGGTCTTTGTCCCAACGCTCCGCTGCCTCGTCTTCGGGGAAATCGTCCAAGTCGAGCACGCGGGTGCCCCCGGTGTTCTGGATTTCGGCACGGGCACGGCGACGCGCTTGCTTTGCAGCGGCTGCGGCTTCGGCCTCGGCCTTTTGACGGTCACCCTCCAGTTCCTTGGCGAGCTGTTCGTCGCTGAGCAGTGCGGCACCGTCGTCAACCTCAAAGTACTCGCCATCGGCGTTTTTGCGCAGCTTTTTCTTGGCCTCTTCTGCGGCGCGGGCGGCGGCGGTCTCCTGGTCGATGCGCATCTGCTTGGCCATTTCGGCGAGGTTCTGCTCTTCAAACTCCTCAAGCGACAGCACCGCCGTGCCATCTTTGCTGGCCGACTTGCCAAACAGGCGCACGCCTTCTTCGTCAAAACCCTCAGATCCGTCGCCGAGCTTGAGCTTCTCGGCCTTGGCCTTGGCGTCGGCGTCTTTCTTGGCGAAAACCTCGGCGACCTGCTTCTCTTTGGCTTCGATAGCGGCCTTTTTTTCCTTTTCGGCTTTGGCTTTGGCTTTGGCGGCGTTGTTTTCCGCAGCTTCCGCGTCCATGACTTCATTGACCTTGGCAGCCAAACGCAGCTCGCTGTCGTCTTGGATCCACCAGGTCTTACCGCCGTAGGCGAGCTTGTAGGAAAGCGGCAGGTCTTTGATCGCCTCGGGCTTGGTAAAGGTCGGCAACTGCGGGACGAGCTTGTTGTCGACCTTCTTGGGCGGCTGCCAAACGGCTTTGCGCGGACCCAGGATCTTCAAGCGCTCCGTGCGCGTACCGAGCGTCAGACCGACTTCGAATTCTGGCGCGGCCTTGCCGCCGGGCGCGTAGCCTTTGCCGATGACGACCACGTCGACTTTGGGCTTTTCAGGCACGAACTCGACTTCAACTGTGGGCGGCGCCTTGTCGGGCTTGCCCTCATCACAGCGATCTTCTTCCAGAAACGGCGGTTGCTCGGCGTCGTCGAGCGCCACGATCTCCAGCGCGTCTTGGGCGATCTTGTAGGTCCGCCGCGCAATCAGGGCAATGGTCAGCGACCCGTCTGCGCGCTCGCACGGCAGCAGGTGCACCCAATACCCTTTGCGCATGTCAGCCACAGCGATGCCTCCTAGCCGCAAGGGTAGCCCTAGCCCCGTTTGCCGTCTACACTTCGGACCGAACCCTGCCCGTGGGCGGCGGGCGGAATGCAACCGTTGGATAGCGCAACCGTTCTGCAGTTCTTTAACCGCGATGTGCCCTTCCACGGCGTATTCGGCCTGCGCGTCGAGGCGGCGCACGGCGGCCGGGCGCGCCTCGTGGTTCCCTACCGGCCAGAATTACTCGGCGATGCGGCTCGGCCTGCCATTCACGGTGGCGTTCTGGCGACCATGATCGACGTGGCGGGCGGCGCTGCGGTGATGAGCGAGATCGGCGAGCATGACCGGACCTCGACCATCGACATGCGCGTAGACTACCTGCGACCCGGTGAAAAACTTGACCTTTTTGCCGACGCCCGCATCGTACGCATGGGCGCCCGCGTGGCCGTGGCCGCGGCGGTCGTCCACCATGGCGATCCCGAGCGGCCGGTGGCCGAAGGACGTCTGGTGTTCGACATTCGCCGCCGCGCACCACAGAGCGCCGAATCGGCAGACGGTGCGTAGCGTCCAATGTGCTGCCGCCCCTGGTGGGCCGGACCTTTGCCCCTGGCGCTCCCCCAGCGCCGCGACACACCGCCGACAGCACGCCGCGTCGGCCTTGGAGTTGTCCATGCCATTCCGTCTCCTGACGCTTGCTGGCGCCGCGCTGCTTGTTGCTTCGCCCGCGCTGGCGGCCGATGCCGATGCGCCACCCGCTGCGGAGGCAGCCGCGGATCCCGCCAAAGACATCGCGCTGCTCGACGGCGTCATCAAAGCCAAGGCGCGCGACAAGGCGGCGGTCGAAGAAGTCGCCAAGGCCTACGTGCGCATGGCGCAGCTGCAGACAGGCAAGGGCGACGTCAAGGCGGCCAACGTGACCCGCGAGCGGATGGTCGAGTGGTACGACGCGCAAGGCCACGCCAAGGACGGCGGGCCGCTGGCAACGCTGGTTGCGGAGGCGCGCTTTCGCGGTCTGGAGGCCGCGGTTGCAGTCGAGAGCGAGCGCAAGCTGGTTGTCGACGGCAAAGTGGCGACGGACGCCCGCAAGACCCTGGACGGCTGGCTGGACAGCATCGGCGCGCACGTCAAGTGGCCCAATCCGCCGGCACACGTCAAGGACAGCCGGCCGCAGCGCGCCGGCAAGCCGTTGATAGAGAACCTGCTTGCCATCCGCGTCTATGGCGCCCTGCCCTGGACGCGCGCGGGTCATCTGGCCGCAGGCCGTCTGCTGATGGCGGTGTCGCGCCAACTGACGGCTTGGGCCGCGCTGGAGCCCACTGAAAAGCAACCCGATCTTGTGGAGGCGTCGCGACAGCTGCGGGATCAGGCGGCCGAAGTGTGGGAGCGCAGTTGGAAAGAGAGCGACGTCGCCGGCCAGCGCGACGCGTGGGCGCAGCAGATCCGCAAGGAGCTGGCAGGCATCAAGCCGGCCGAGTACCCGGAAATCGACAAGTCGGTCGAAGAGACGTTGACGCCGCAGCAGCAAGAGGCCTCGCGGCTGGCAACCTTGGCGCAGCGCACCGACAACCCGCAACTCAAAGTGCTGTACCTGCGCAAAGCGACCAACCTCGACCCGAGCAACACCCACCTCAAGGACCTGCTCAAGCAGGCCGAGGCGGAATTGGCGGGCAAGGGCAAGCCGTAGGCGATCGACAGCGCGCGGTCGAATTTCGGCGCTGTGGGTGCCACCGCTTTGTCGCAGCAAACTGACGGTCGTTGAGCGCGGTCGCCGCCGAACCAAAGGCCGCACTAGGCCAGGAGCTTGCCCATGTGCGGCATCTTTGCGTTTCTCGATGTCCCCTCCGACCCGGCGACGCGGCGCGCCCAGGCCCTGCAGCAGGCGAGGGTCTTGCGGCACCGCGGTCCAGACTGGAGTGGCGTCTGGTCCAACGATCGCGCGGTGCTGGCCCACGAACGCCTGGCCATCGTCGACGTGCTGCACGGCGCCCAGCCGCTGCGCAGCGCCGATGGCAACAAGGTCCTGGCGGTCAACGGCGAGATCTACAACCACCGCGAGTTGCGCGCGGGCTTGCCGGTGCCGTACCCGTTCGCGACCGATTCTGATTGCGAAGTGATTCTACCGCTTTACGAGCAGCACGGCCACGCGTTTCTGGACCGCCTGCGCGGCATGTTCGCTTTTGTGCTGTACGACCACGGTGCTGCAGATGGCCAGCCGCGCTGGATGATTGCCCGCGATGCCATCGGCATCATCCCCCTTTACGTCGGGCGGACCGCCGATGGGGCGCTGGTCGTCGCAAGCGAGATGAAAGCGCTGCTCGGCGTTTGCACGACGGTCAAGGCCTTTCCGCCGGGTCACTACCAGACCCAGGACGACGCCGCGCCGGTGCGCTGGTGGCAGCGCGACTGGTTCGACGTCGAGGCTGTGCCGGATCACGCCCTGGATCTGCGTCGGCTGCACGACGCGCTCGTCGACAGCGTGCGCGCGCACCTGATGAGCGACGTGCCCTCCGGCGTGCTGCTGTCCGGCGGCCTGGACTCTTCGCTGGTTAGTGCGATTGCGGCGACCATGGCGGAGCGCCGCATCGAAGCCGAGGGCCGCGAGCGCGCGTGGTGGCCGCGCTTGCACAGCTTCAGCATTGGCCTTTCGGGTTCCCCTGACCTGGCTGCAGCCCAAAAAGTCGCCGATCAGCTGGGCACGGCGCACCACGGGTTCACGTTTACCATCCAAGAGGGCCTCGACGCCCTGCGCGACGTCATCTGGCACATCGAGACCTACGACGTGACCTCGATTCGGGCCAGCACGCCGATGTACCTGATGGCACGGCGGATTCGCGCGATTGGCGTCAAGATGGTGTTGTCGGGCGAGGGCTCGGACGAGATCTTTGGTGGCTACCTGTACTTTCACA
>SXRM01000397.1 GCA_005792545.1 Pseudomonadota bacterium
GAGCACTCGCGGTCGTACAGGTGCACGGCGTTGCCGTGGCGGTCGGCCATCACCTGAATCTCGATGTGGCGCGGCCGCACGATGGCCTTTTCCAGGTAGATGGCGTCGTCGCTGAAGTACGCCACTGCTTCGCGTTGCGCACCAGCAAAGGCCTCGGGCAAGTCGGCCGGATCAGCAATTAAGCGAATGCCTTTGCCGCCACCGCCGGCCGCAGCCTTGATCATCACCGGGTAGCCGATCTCGGTGGCAATGCGTGCCGCCTCCGTGACGTCGCGCAACGGCTCCAGCGAACCGGGAACCACCGGCACGCCAGCGGCATGCATGGTCTGTCGGGCCAGGGTCTTGGTCCCCATCTGCCGCATTGCGTAGGTCTGAGGTCCGACGAAGGTCACCCCAGCAGCGTCACACTGCTCACGAAACTGTGCATTCTCGCTTAAAAACCCGTAGCCTGGATGCACCAGCGTCGCGCCGGTCGCCAGCGCCGCTTGCAGCACCAGATCGCCGCGCAAATACGACTCTGCCGAGGGCGGGGGGCCCAGCCGCACGGCCTCGTCGGCCAGCCACACGTGGCGACTCTTGGCGTCGGCGTCGGAGTATACGGCAACGGAACCGTAGCCCAGTTCTTTGCAGGCGGCGATCACGCGACAGGCGATTTCTCCGCGATTGGCGATGAGGACTTTGGGCTTGGACATCAAGGGCAGCAAGCGCAGGGGCGCGCGACGGCGTATTGTGGGCGAACTCGGGGCAGCGGTCCACGCAGCGACGAGCAAGCCGGGCTGCGCGCCAATGGGTCACCGGCGACGACGGCGTTGGGCGGACTGACAGCTAGACACGTCGGCTCGCTTGGCTGTGCTACCATGGCCGTGCACGCTGATATGGCGCGCGGTGGACACGACCTTGCAGCGACTGTGCGGACATCCTTTCGCGCCCTGGTTTCTGGAGCCGCTGCGCACGGCCCACCACCTGGCGCTGATGACCCACCTGGGGCCCGATGCCGATGGCCTTGGTTCACAATTGGGGCTTCTGCGTTCGGCGCGATTGGCGGGCAAGGAGGCCTTCATCGTCAACGAAGATCCCTGTCCGACGCGGTACGGCTGGCTCGACCCGGACGGGCAGATCGGCGACTTCGATGGCGCCGCACACAGTCTCGGGCATGCCGATTTGGGGTTGATCTTTGATGCGCATGAGCCGGATCGCGCAGGACGCCCGGCGCGCAGACTGCGCGACCTTGGCAAGCCCGTGTGGGTCGTGGACCACCACCCGGCCGATCCGGCCTCTGAGATCATGGGCTGCATCGCCACCGACTTTTCATCCACGGGCGAACTGGTCTACGAGTTGCTGCGCGCACTCGGCTGGCCAATCGACGCGCAAGTGGCAGCGCCGCTTTACGCGGCCATGAGCTTTGACACCGGTTCCTTTCGCTTTTTGCGCAATCAGGGTCGCACGCTCAGGGTCGCGGCCGCGCTGCTCGAGACCGGGATGGACGCCAACCCGATCCAAGAGGCGCTGTTCGCCAACCGTCCGCGCGCCGAGATTGAACTGCTCGGCCGGGTGATCGGCGGGTTGCGGTTCGCGGATGCCGCCAGAATTGCCTGGGTCGTGGTTGAACCGGAAATGCTGGCCGGCTTGGACCTGGCCAATGACGCCGTGGGCGAGACCATTTCAGCCATGATCGGCATCGAAGGTGTGCTCGCGGCGGTTCAGGTCAAGCCGGGTCGGGTTCCGGGCGAATGGAAGTTCTCGCTGCGCAGCAAGACGGCGGTCCGGGTCGGGCACATCGCGCGCGACGTCGGCGGCGGCGGCCATGACCACGCGGCCGGCGCGACCTTCGTCGGCAATCCGCACGAGATGGCGCGGCACGTGGTCAGCCAAGTCGAAGCGGCAATCTGGGCCCAAGTCGGACCGGCTACCGGCCAACCGGGCCGCGGCCCGGCGACCAGGGGCCAGGCGTGAAAGCGCCTCGACCTGGGCGGCCGCCAAAGGCGATCGCCGATCCGATCATCTGCTGTTGCAACGGCGTACCGCTCAGCGAGATCCAGCGCGCCATGCGTCAGGGCGCGCGCACGCTGGCCGACCTGTTTGACAGCACCTTTGCTGGCTGCGGACCGTGTGGCGGCAGTTGCCAGCCCGAGCTGTGTCGCATCTTGGCCGCAGAAGCCGCGGCCGGCCGGACTGGACCCGCGTGAATTCACGGGTGCCGGGCGATAGGGCGATTTCCGCGTGGCGCGACCTGCTGGCGGGGCTGTCGACCCTGGCTTGGGCCGGCGCGCGCAACAGCACCCGCGGTGGGCAACTGCACCGCGACGGCTGGGTCGGCCGCGTCCGGCTCGATGGCGACGCCGCCCAGGCCTTGGTCAGCGACGGCGATCACGGCGAGAACGTAAGGCTGCGGCGCGGCGAGCGCGGCGTGGACGCCGAGTGTTCTTGTGGTGTGGCGCGCTGCGCGCACGCCGTGGCGGTCGTGGTCGAACTGCAACGTCAGGCGCGGCATTCGGCGATCGAGCAAGGAGATCGCGACAACGTGCTGTCCGCGCTGCGGGCGCGGATTCGACCGCCGCAGAGCCCGGAAATGCAGCCGGCGCGCGCACTGCGCGATTTGGAGCGGCTGCCCGATGAAGCTGCGGTAGACATGGTGGCTCTGTCGTGGCGCCAGGCGCTGCGCCCGACCGCCAGCGACGTCGCCGAGCTGACGCTTGCGGTCGATCGGGCCGTAGCCGCGGTCACCGCGGACGCCAAACGCGCGACCGGCTGGGCGCTGCGACTGCTGGACGCGTTGGGGGCGACGCGGCCGGTGTTCACACCGTTGCCTGAGGCTGCGTGCCTGCAAGTCGAGCGGCTGTGCAGGCTGATTGAGACCGGCTTTGACGCCGATCTGATCGCGCCGCTGTTTCGGCACGCGACCGATGGCGCCCCGCAGATCGCTCCGCCCGTCGCTGCGCTGCTGGGCCGTCAATGCGGTCGGGACGCCGGCTGGGCCGAGGCCGTGCACGTCAGCCTGACCAACTGGACGCTGAACCAGCGGCACCGACCCTGGCGCGAGCACGCCGAGCCTGGCGGTGTCGACTTGTTGGTATCGGCTTGCGTGGATGCGGCGCGGCGGGCCGGCCAGCTGGCGCGCGCAATGGATCTGGCTCTGGCCTGGCCGCCAGGGCGATCGGCGCTGGTCTCGCTGTTGGCGACAGGCGACCGCGCTGTGGCAGACCGCGCGACCACGTTGCTGTCACGTTTCGATCCGCGCGGGGCGACCTTTGGCGAAGCTGCGGGGGTCGCGCTCGATTACGCGGGCGACGGGGCCACTGCGCTGGCGGTTTGGGTGCTGGATCGCACCGCTCAGCCGGCCTGGTACCGGCGCGCGCGTGCCGCGAGCAACCCCGGGCAGTGGCCCGTGCGGCGCGACCTGTGGGTGGCGGCGACGCTGGCCCACGACGATCCGCCGTGGTTGGCGAGCGAGTTGGCGCAGGAGCACGACGCGGTGCAAGCGCTCTACGCAGCTGTCATCGCGGGACCGCTGCGCGATCTGACCGCGGACTCGGCGATCGATCTCCTCGCGGCTACCGACCCCGACAAGGCCGTCGCCGCGTGCCAGGCGCGCCTCGTCGCTCAATGTGCGACTGCGGAACCCGGGCACAAAGCGCTCCTGGCTAGCGCGGATCGCCTGTGCAGTCTGGCGCGCCGCGCCGGCCTAGCCACTGCGGCCGGGCCATTCTTGCAGCTTGTGGGTGACAACGGCGTGTCGCGGGCCCCGGTGCAGCGGCTGTTTGCGGCGCTGGTCCGGCGCGATCCCAGTGACTATTCCAGTTCGTCTTCCAGCACCGGTTCGCGCATCTCACTGGACAGGTAGATGTCGCTGTAGGTGCCGTCGATGTCGAAGTCGGCGCGGGCGCGGGCATACCACCAGTCGACGTTGGGATTGGTCACGTACTTGACTGGAGGCACCTGCGGGGTCGTCGGATCGCGGCCGATGACCAACAACTGGAAGTTGGCTTCTTCGCCGCTCTTGTAGCCGGCGCCGAGCGCGCACCACCCGGGATAGGCCGTCACGTCGCCCGCCTTGGTGCAGTCGATGCCCCAGGTGGTCTTCATTGTGATCCAGTTCATGTCTTTGGGGTGGAAGTCCTGATCGTTGGCGCCGGTCGACACGTAGCGGTGGTAGGTCTGGTAGTAGTTCTCTTGCTTGATGCGGATGTCGCCAAGCATCGAGATCGCTTCTTGCACGCGGGCACGGCGAGTGAAGCGCTTGTAGCTCTGACCCGCAACCGTTGCCAGGATGCCGATGATGACCACTACGATCATCAATTCGAGCAGCGTAAAGCCGGCGACGGTCTTGCGGACACGGGCGACGGGCGGCAAATGGGGGGTCTGCATGGCGTGCCTTGGCGACAGGTCAAACCTCGGGGGACCGCCGCACGCTGCATCGTGGGGGCAAACCGGCGCGGCGTCAACGCAAAAGACCGTGCGCCGGCCGATGGGCGCAGGGCGTTGCGCAGTTTGGGCGAGACCGCGTGTGGCCAGCCCCACTTGCCTACTTGCCGCTGTATGCGCCTGGCGTCTTGCTGAGCGACCGCGCTCTGGGAAACTGAGCCACGGCCGCCGAGACCTCGGCTTCGTGCTCAGTCATTTTGCGGTTCAAGTCGCCGAAGTCGACGGCCAGTTCGACAGCTTTGAGCTGAACGGTCCCGCCCGACGCAAGATCCATCAAGAACGGCACGACGCTCGGCCGGTTGAAGCGATCAAAGCGCAGCAGCCCGAACCAGAAGAAGCTGGCGCCGGTCTGCTTGCCAAGCTTGGCGGCGGGCAGCTTGCACAGCGGCATGGTGAAGGCCCCGACCCGGGCACAGTCGGCGAGGGCGTCTAGCGTGAGCGGCGCCTCGACCTTCTTCTCTTCCTTTTTGACCTCGGTGATCTTTGCGCTCACCTTGGCGTCCTTCTTGCCCAGGCGCACGATCGAGCCCCACGGCACCAGGCCCTCGCCGCGGATCTGCGCGTAGTGGGTACCCGGGATGAGGTTCTGGGCGCGAAACGGGGCCGCCGCTACGCGCACACCGTCCACGTAGACCTCGACGTTGGCGCCGCCCGGCACGTCCACCTCGATGGCGAACTTGGGCGCCGAGTCCATCTTGGCGTGCAGACCGTCAAACAGCTCAAGCAGCGCTTTGTCTTGCTTGCGCCGGTCGATCACCAGCGTCGGCTCGATGGCGATGCCAAGCTCGAACCACCGCGTGGCCTCACCGGCGCCCTGCCCGGCGTAGTGCGCGCAAACGCCCGCGCGCATGTAGGCATCGGCGAGATTGCTGTAGTTGACCAGCTCCAGGTAGGCCTTCTCATAGAGCGCGACGGCGTCGCGCAGCTTGTACAGGGCCTCGCCGTGCTTGCCTTCGGCCTGCAGGTTGATGCCCTCTTGGCGGACTGCGTCGGCGGCGTCGATGCGCTTGCTCGACAGCGATGGCTTGGGCGCGTTCTTCTTGGGGTCGGCCTTGTCCGGCACCTTGTCGCGATCGCTGACGAGCTCAAAGGCAGAAGAAGCGGACAGCTGATCCTGGGCCGCCTTGAATACGCGCCGCTCTTGCGCCGGCTTGGGATCGCCGAAGGTTGTCGGCGGCACGATCATCAACTTGGGCCTGGCGTCGGGTTCAGCCGGGGCGGGCTCGGCGGCGTGCGCGGTCGTGACGGCGCCAAGCGCGAAAACAGCAACCATTCGAATCGTTCTGGCGGACATGAGCATCGGTATTCCAGGCAATCGGTGGGCCGCCCGGCGGGCGGGGCGGCGTAGGGTAGAAAGGGCAAGGCTGATGTCAAGCCCTCGCACGGCTTGAATTCGCCGGCTACCGACCGGACACTACGCGCCCCCATTTGAGAGGCATTCCATGCAACGCATCAAAGTCGCCGTCGTTCAGACCCGCTCGACCGAGGACATCGCCAACAACCTCGCCCGCGCCGCCGAGCTGATTCGAGCGGCCGCCGCCGATGGCGCTCGCTTCATCGCACTGCCAGAAAACGTAGCATTCTTACGCATTTCGACGCCCAGCAACTTCGGAGAGCCGCTGGACGGCCCGATCGTGCAGCACTTTGCAGGATTGGCCCGCGAAACCGGCGCGGCGATTTTGCTGGGCAGCTACCAGGAGGCGACTGGCGAGGCACACCGCGTCTACAACACCAGCGTCCTGCTCGGCCCCGACGGCACCATCGTGCAGTCGTATCGCAAGATCCACCTTTTCGACATCGACATTCCGGGCCAGGTCAGCTTTCGCGAATCTGAGCACGTCGCCGCGGGCGCAGATCCCGTGCACGCGGAGGTTTTCGGCACGCGCTTTGGGATGACCATCTGCTACGACCTGCGCTTTCCAGAGCTGTATCGGCGCTTGCGGTCCGCTGGCTGCGAGGTGCTGTGCGTGCCCGCGGCCTTTACGTTGCAGACCGGCAAAGACCACTGGGAGGTGCTGCTGCGCGCGCGCGCCATCGAAAACCAGTGCTGGCTGCTGGCGCCCGGCCAGTGGGGGCACCACGGCGGTCCGCGCCACAGCTACGGCCACTCGATGATCATCGACCCGTGGGGGCACGTGGTCGCGCGGTGCTCGGACGGCGAAGGCTGGGCGACGGCCTGGATCGACCCCGAGCCACTGGCCAACGTGCGACGCAATATCCCGTGCGAGCAGCACCGTCGGCTGTAGCGGCGAGCCCGGCGGCTCAGCCGCCTTTTTCGGCGAGGGCTTTGAGCGCGGCCAGGCCTTTTTCGAAGTCGCTGCCGACCATCTTGTCCATGTTCATGCACATGCCAAAGAATTTGGCCATCAGGCCCTCGTTTTTGCCGGACATCTTCCAAGTGACCTTTGTGGTGTCGCCGGAGGCCGCCAGAGCGAATTCGGTCGTATTGGTCGCGACCCAGGGCTCCAAGAATTCAAGCTTGATTTTCAAGCTTTTGCCGGGATCGATGCTGAGGACAGTCATGCGACCCTTGCCCACGTCGCCGTTGCCGGCCCATTCGTAGACGGCACCCACACCTGAACTCGGCCCCGAGTAGGTCTTTTTCATCGCCGGATCGAGTTTTTCCCACGGCGACCATTTTTCCCAAATGTGAAAGTCGGCGATGAGCGCGGCCACCTTGTCCGGCGACGCCTTGACATCAACGCTGCGCTGGACCGAAAAATCTTCGGGTTGCATTGCGGCTGCACCCACACAGGCGACGATCAGCACGCCAATGACGATAGCGACTTTCTTCCACATCTTGACCTCCGCGGCATGTCCGCCTGATGGTCGCCCCTGCCCCAGAGCGCCGCATCCAGCGTCGGCTAGTTTTTCGGCGATGTAAAGCGCAAGCTGGCATGGCGCCGCAGCATCGCGTTCTTGACCGTGCGGCAACCCTTGGGGATACTGCGCCCGCGCGCCAGCCCCAAGCTCGCGGATACGGCGCCAAAGAGGTCGCGATGGTCGGTCACCCAACCGCAATTCGGCTAGTTGCGCCGCGCCGCGCCGACACCTTTGTCCGCGCGCTGCGGGTATCGGCGTGGCTCGCGCTGCTGGTAGGGTGCGTCGAAGAGGCGACCGTCACGCTGCCGGCCATCACCAACGAGGTGCGCAACCGCTCCGTGCGTGTGGACGCCAGCAAGCTGGTCACGACAGCTGGGACGCTCGTCGACATTGCCAGCCTCAAGGCCGGCCAACTGGTTGACTACACGGCAGATTGTCGCGCGGCCAACTGCGCCGAGTTCAAGGCCGTCAAGACCGACGGGGTCAAAGTTGCCAGCATGATGAGCATCGGCGGCACCGCCAAGGCCGTCATCCCGACCGACGAGTCCAATCCGGCCCTGTTTACCCAAAGTGTCAAAAGCCTGTACGCGGAAACCATGCGCATCCCGACCGGCTACGGCTGCAAGGCGATGATGCAGGGGCTGTTTCCGGACCGGACCAAAGACGTCAACGCCATCGAGAACTATAAGCTCGAGGGCTTGGATGCGCTCATCGAAGCCACTCGCGGCGCCAACGCTTTTCCAGTGTGGACGGTCGGTTATGATCTGGGCACTGCCGGCAAGGGCTGCGTCTACGAAAACGGTGAGGTCAAGGGCGAACCCATCCAGGACGTGACCAAGTGGGCCAAGGCCGCGGCGCGTATCGCGCACTGGTACGACTTCGACCTGCCGGCGAAGAAGAAAGACCCCAAGAACCCCGACCCGCTGTGCGTCGATCCCAAGATCACCAACAAGCCCTGGTACTGCTCGCACACCATCGTCAACATCGAGTTCTTGCGCGACCCGTTTGGCGCCGGCGGCTACAAGAAGGAGAACAAGCAGGCGTGGCTGGATGCCTACAGGGCCTTTGCGCTGGAGATGCGGTTGCCCGGCAATTTCGCGTTGCCGCAAAACGATGTGCGCGTCATCGCCCCATCGGTGCTCATCAAGAGCGACCTGGAAGTCCAGGATCAGACGAGTGCCAACCGCTCGCCGATCTATGACTTCATTGACCGGGTGGTGGCCGGAGAAAAAGACGCGCAAGGCAAAGTGCAGCCGCTGCCGCTGTCGGCGCTGTCGCTGGAAATCGAAGCCAGCACGCCGAGCGAGGCGCGGCAGATCGTTAACCGCGTGGCAGAGTACGCGGCGGCTAAAGGCCTCAAGCACGAAAAGGGGCTGTTCGGCAGCGACGGCACCGCCGCCATCCCGATTTGGGTGATGGACCTTAAGGTCAAAGCGCTGCCGACCGCCGTAGCGCCGCTCGCCGATCCAAAAAGCCCGAGCTACGACCTGCAGCGGCTGGCTTCCTGGCGCGGCGGCTTCATCACCGCCACCAAGATGCTGTGGCAGGGTCTGGTCTCTGACGCAACCATCGGCAGCGTGGTACGTGTGCCGACCGTCGATCCGGCCGTGGCCGACACGATTACCTTGGCGCAGAATGCCCGCGAAAGCGACTACCTGTGGTACTCGCAGGCCAAGATCCAGTCGGGCGCGCTCAAGCCTTCGGCGTGGCCGGGCTTCTGGTTCCACCGCGACCACATGGGCGGCGAGCAGTTGGTGTCGGTGCAGCACGGCCCGGACGCGCTCGCCATGTCGGGCAAGCAGTCCATCGATCCCGACTCTGGTATCGTGGTAATGGCCACTCGCACCTCGTGCGTGGGTGTCAACAAAGAGGCCGTCGCCTGCGTGGCCGACGCCAGCGATACGCCGACCAATGCCACCTTCTACACCAAGGGCAAGAAGAATATCCTGCGGATCCTGGTGACCGACTTCCAAAACGAGCTGCGCTCGGGCAAAGAAGTGCTCGAACACAAGCTGCGGGTGCAGGTGGACGGGCTGCCGGCCGATGCCAAAGTCGCCGGCTACAAGCTGGGCTGGATGGACGGCACCGCTGCAACCTGGACCGAGATCCTGTACCGCGAGCAGGGCTTTGCCGACATCACCAACGGGTCGCTGAGCTTTACCCGGCTGGTGCCGGTGCCGTCGGTGCAATACTTCGAACTGTACTTCTAGCATTGCCGACTCAAGTCCGCTGGCGACCCGCAGCGGCCGCGCGCCCCCGTTGGCAGCCGGTCGACTGGCGCGGCGGCGGCGCTTGAGATCGCGCACGCCACGGATCGCTGCATGCACGCTTCGTCGATGGCCCTGACCGTGCCGGTTGCCCAAGCCCTGGCGCCGGTGGAACTCGCTGGACTGGCCGCTGCCGCCTTGCTGGCCCTGGTGGTCGCATGGGTAGCCTGGAAAGTGCTGCGTACGCCGCAGAACCGGGCGCCAGGCCGGCCGATCAGCGACGACGCGACGCGGCGCGAGCCGTTGGATAGCCAGACCGTCCAGGTGCGCAGCGCGGCAGACCAGGCCCGCGACCGCGAGCGCCAGTTCCTGCGCGGCGGCCTCGCCAAGACCCGGTCTGAGGGCTTTGTCAGCCGCATCGGGCAGCTTTTTGGCGGTCGCCAGCTCGACGCCGCACTGGTGGACGAGATCGAGGAAGTGCTGCTGCGCGCCGACCTTGGCGCACGCACCTGCAAGAAATTGCTGGACGAGCTGCGCGCGGCCGTGCAGAAAGGTCAGAGCACGGACCCGGCGGCGCTGTGGGCCAGCTTGCGGCAGCACGCCGACAAGATCCTGGCCGCGGCGGGCTCGGCAACGCTAAACCTGGACCGAAGCCACGGGCCAGCGGTGTTGATGGTGGTTGGCGTCAACGGCAGCGGCAAGACCACCACCATCGGCAAACTGGCCCACCGGTTCGCGGGCGAGGGCCGCAAAGTGCTTGTGGCTGCAGGTGATACCTACCGCGCTGCGGCGGTCGACCAACTGGACGTGTGGTGTCAGCGCGCCGGCGTGCCGCTGCACCGCGGCAAAGATCAGGCGGACCCAGCCAGCGTGTGCTTCGCGGCCATCGAGCGCGGCAAAGCCGAGGGTTTTGATCTGGTCATCGTCGACACGGCTGGCCGGCTGCATACCAACCACAACCTGATGGAAGAGCTCAAAAAGGTGGGTCGTGTGGTCGGCAAGGCACATGGGGGCGCGCCCCACGAAGTGCTGCTGGTGCTGGACGCCACCATGGGACAGAACGCCGTCAAGCAGGCTGAGTTGTTCAAGGAGGCGGTCGCAGTGACCGGCATTGCGCTAACCAAGCTCGACGGAACAGCCAAAGGCGGCGTGGTGTTGGCGATTGCGGAGACCATGGGCCTGCCGGTCAAGCTGGTGGGCGTGGGTGAAAAGATGCAAGACCTCCGGGACTTTGATGCGCAGGTCTTTCTGGACACGCTGCTTGAGGGTGCCGCCGGTGCCGATCATGGGTGAGGCACGGTCCACTGCGCGGACGGTCGTCGTTTGGGCTGCATTGACCGCCCTCGCGACGCAAGCGTGGGCCGCACCAACGGTGGGTACAGCGGAGTGCCCGGCGCGCTTGCGCTGGACCAACGCGACCGGCGGCCCGCTAGAATTGGACGTGGAATCGGTGGGTCCGCGGAAAGTGGCAGCGGCGTCGACTGCAGCCGTGTGCCGCCCTGCCGGCGCGACCGGTTACCTGGTCCGAGCCGCGCACTGGCAATACGCCGGCACACTAGCCGCGGCAGCGGGCGACCAGCGTACGGTGGTGCTGCGTACGCCGGGCGGCACGCTCACGGTCCACAATCGCAGCGCAGAGGCGCAGGCCATTCGCATCGACGGAGCGCCGCCGGCCGACCTGGGCCCAGGTCAGACCAAGACCTTTGGCCCCCTACCCGCGGGCGAGCACCGGGTTGCGGCTGAGTCCCTGCGCAGCGCGCAGCGCTGGGGGGGCGTGGTATCGGTCGCCCCAGGCCGGCAGGCGATTGCGGTCGTGCCCGCACCGCGCGGCAAGCTCAAATTGCGCAACCCGTTGGACGAACCGGTGCGCGTCCTGGTCGATGGGCAGCCCTTCGGGCAGGTCGAGGCGCTTGGGGAACTGTGGGTCGTCGGCGTCGGCCCGGGTGGCCACGCGGTCCGCTGGCAAGGCGAACGCACCAGCAAGATCGCCGACGAGACCTGGCTGGCCGACGACCCGGCTGCGCGGCGGTCGGGCGTCATCGCGCTTGCGGTTCGCAACCGCACGGGCGAGGATCTGCAGTTTCCGGCCGAACTGGCGCACCTGGGCGGCGTGCTGCCGGCGGATGCGACACCGACGTGGTCGCTGGTGCGCGGCGATTACCGCCTGCGCGCGACGGGCGTGGACTCTGGACTGGGCTATTGGTTCGATGTGCGCGCCGACAGCCCGGCGGCACAAGCCTGGCGAATCGAGAGGCCGACGGCGACCTTACGCGTCGTCAATCAGGCCGGGCAGTCGGCGGCGCTGCGCATCCACGGGGCCTACGTAGCAGACATTCGGCACGGTACGCGGGCCACTTTTCGGGTGCCGGCAGGCAGGCTGCAGCTGCGTGCAACGCTCAAAGGTCGGACAGAGCCGCAGACGGCGGGGGCGATGCTGCAAGCCGGCGAGCAGGGCCAGTGGACCATCGCCGCAAGCGATACCCACATTGTCGTCGTCAACCACTGGCCTGAGCCCCTGGACGTGCGACTGGACGGCCGCCGTGCTGCGTTGGTCGCGGCAGGGGGCGATGTGCGACTGCCGGCTTTGCCCGGCGACCACCACATCGAAGTGTTCCAGCACCGCCTGAGCTGGCGTGAGTCGAGCCGCATGGCGGTCAGAGATGGCGACCGGTTGCGCGCGGAGTTCCGTCCGCCTGGAGCGGCGATTGCGCTCGACAACCGCAGAGGCGCTGGCCCGGCGACCCTTGAGGTCGACGGCAAGGGCGTGCGGGCTGCCGCAGGTGAGCGCGCGACCCTGGCAGTGCCGGCGGGCACGGTTCATGCGCAGACTGAGGCAGCAGACGGCAACCGCGAGCGGACCGACGTCGCGGCCGCGCCCACCCAGCAACTGGCGGTCGAACCGCCCCAACGGCAGCAAGTGTCTGTGACCGTGGTTGGCGCAACGGACCGCGCCGTGGCCGTGCAATTGGATGACGGGGAGACACGCAAGTTGAGTCCGGGCCAACGCTGGGTCATGGGGAAAGTGGCCACGGATCGCCACGTGATCACGGTTACCGATGGCGACCGGGTAGTGCGCAAGCTGGTGCGCTTTGATGGTCGCCGCGCCGCTGTCGAATTGCGCATCGGCAGTCGCTGACCACGGCCCCGCCAAAAACGCCATCGGCGGGCCGGCGGCATCGCGTGCCACCGACCCGCCGACAGCGGATCTTGCGATGGTGTCGCAGGCTACTTGACGATGATCTTGCCCTTCATGCCCATCGCCGCGTGGGGCGTGCACACAAAGTAGTAGGTGCCGGCCTTGTCGAATTTGACCGTGCCAGTGGCGCCAAAGCCCACGTCGATGATCGCGCCCGTCTTCTTGGTCGGCAAACCGGCGTTATAGGCCGCTTCGTCGACCTCGACGGCGTTGTGGTTGCTGCCGGTGGTGAATTTGACGCTGTCGCCCATGTTGATCGTGGTCTCGGCGGGGTCGAACGTGTTGGCGCCCGTTGTCTTGACCTCCTTGGTAACGGCGACTGGGGCGGTTGCGCACGGCGTGCCGGCGGGGCCGGGAAGCTTGCCGTGCGGGCAGTGGTCTTTGGCCGCGGCGGGGTCGGTGCCGGCCACGCCCAGGTGGTAGATGCTGCACTGCAAGGTGGCGCCACTGGCGTCATTGGGCTTGCCGTCGCTCTTGGCGGTTGCCGCCGCCGCAGTGCACGCGGCGAGATCGGCGTAGAGCTTGTCGTCGCCGGTGCAGTTGGCGAGCGCCAGGTGGCAGTAGTTGTCGACCCAGGTGCCACAGGCGTTGCCGCCCGACTTGCCAGCGTGCGGGCAGTGCAGGGCCTGGTCGCCCATGGCGGCGCCGGCGTGGTAGGTGCGGCAACCGATGGTGTTACCCGCCTTGTCGTCGGCCGTGCCGACCGGCAGCTTGCCTTGGACCTTGCAGTAGCTGACGCACTCCGCCTCGTCTTTGTATTGCGCGTTGGCGCCGGTGCAGTGCGAAGTCACGGTCTTGCAGTAGCTTTCGCAGCTCGGGGCAGCGGCGCCGCAGGGCGTGCCTGCCGCCGGCGCGATTTTGCCGTGCGGGCAATGGATCTTGGCGTTGGCTTCGTCGGTGCCGGCGACGCCCAAGTGGTAGATACGGCACTGGACCGTGTCACCTGCCGCATCGTTGGCCTTGCCACCGTCCTTGAGCGCCTTGCACTTGGTCAGGCAACTGCCGGTGTCGACGTCCAGTTCCTGCTTGGCAGCGAGGCAGCTCTTGTCGGCAAGGTGGCAATAGTTGTCACACCAGGTGCCGCAGGCGTTGCCGCCGGACTTGCCAGCGTGGCTGCAATGCAGCGCGGCATCATCCTTGGCGGCACCGGCGTGGTAGGTACGGCAGCCAATGGTGTTACCTGCCTTGTCGTCGGCGGTGCCGACCGGCAGCTTGCCAAGCGTTTTGCAGTAGTTGTTGCACTCGGCCTCGTCTTTGTACTGCGCGTTGGCGCCGCTGCAGTGGGTCGTGACGACCTTGCAGTAGGCCTCGCAGGTGGGCGCAGCAGCCGCAGCATCGGCCGCGACGTCGATTGCAACGGGCACGTCCGTGGCTACCCCATCGGTCACCGCGGTATCCGCAACGGTTGCATCGGTGATGGTGCTGTCGCCACCAGTCGCAGAATCACCCGCAGTGGCGGCGTCGCCGCCCGGCTTGGTTTCACCAGCCGTGCCTGTGTCGCCACCGCCAGCCGTCTCGCCAGCGGTCGTCTCGCCGCTCGCGGCGCTGTCGGTTGTTGCCCCAGCGTCGGCCGCCGGCTTGGCTTCTTCGCCGCACGCCGCCAGCAGGGCGCCCGTCGCGCCAATGACCGCAAATGGGCGACGCAGCGTCGCCCCGATCCCGAGGTTCATGGAAATTGCCCCCAGAAAAATGGCCATTGGCCGTGCTGTGCGCACCTTGGTGCGGCTTGCGGGCTCGACGCGCCCCATCGCGCGGTTCCTTGCAATCTGCTCGCGCAACGCGCGAAAATTTCGCTAGAACCAGGCGAACCCGCAAGCGGCGCGCAAAATAGTCCGGCCGGCGGACGTGTCAAGCAAAGGACGGCATTCTGCCTTTACGATTGTTGACAACCGTGGTCCGTCGACAATTGTCCAAAGGCTGGGAATGCGCTGCTGGCTACGCCAGTTGATGG
This sequence comes from Pseudomonadota bacterium, assembly GCA_005792545.1. Classification (GTDB taxonomy): domain Bacteria; phylum Myxococcota_A; class UBA9042; order UBA9042; family UBA9042; genus SXRM01. Next base: position 14,600 of record SXRM01000397.1, read on the forward strand.
GCCGCCCGCAGGCGCTGCCGCACAACCTGGACTGGTTGCGCGGCAACTGATGCGGACCGACAATCGGCGCCCCGCGTGGCCCTTCGGCACCTACTCTCACCCATCAGCGAGTCCAACATGTGCGGTATCATCGGCTACATCGGGCCTCAGCAAGCGGCCCCCATCCTGGTCGAAGGCCTGCGCCGCTTGGAGTATCGCGGCTACGACTCTGCTGGCCTTGCGCTCGTCAACGGTGACATCCACCTGCGGCGCGCGGTCGGCAAGCTGCGCAACCTCGATCAACTGCTGACTACGCAGCCGGTGCTCGGCGAGCTCGGCATCGGGCACACGCGCTGGGCTACTCACGGCCGTCCCACCGAAGAGAACGCCCACCCGCACGTGGTCGGCAAGGTCGCAGTGGTGCACAACGGCATCCTCGAGAACCACCTGGAACTCAAGCACGAACTGCGCGAAAAGGGCCGCAAGTTTGCCAGCGAGACCGACACCGAGGTGTTCTCGCACTTGATCGACGAGGAGTTGCAGCGCGGTGCAGCGCTACCAGAAGCCGTGCGCCTGGCAGCGCTGCGGGTGCGCGGCGCGTATGCCATCGCCGTCGTGCACGCCGGTGAACCCGACAAGGTCGTGGTGGCCAAGCAGCAGTCGCCGCTCATCCTTGGGCTCGGCGAAGGCGAGAACTTTGTCGCATCGGACATTCCGGCCGTCATCAGCCACACCCGCAACGTCGTCTACTTAGAAGACGGCGACCTGGCCATCGTGACCCGGCAAGGCCACCAGATTGTCCGGGTGCAGACGGGTGAGGCTGTGACGCGCCCCGAGGCCCATATCGCGTGGAGCGCAGTCGCCGCGGAAAAAGGCGGCTACAAGCACTTCATGCTCAAAGAAATCCACGAGCAGTCGCGGGCCATCGCCGACACGATGCGCGGCCGGGCGTCGCTGGAACAAGGCGATGTGTTCTTTGAGGAACTGCGCTTTGACAAGGCTTCGTTGCAGGACCTGCACCGGATCGTCATCGTGGCCTGCGGCACCTCATGGCACGCGGGGTTGGTCGGCAAGCACTACATCGAGCAGGCGACTCGCATCGCCGTCGAAGTCTAGCTGGCCAGCGAGTTCCGCTACCGCGACCCGGTGGTCAACAGCCACACCCTGGTCGTGGCGATTTCGCAGTCGGGCGAGACCGCTGACACACTCGCGGCCGTGCAAGAAGCCAAAGCGCGCGGGGCGCGCACTGCCGCCATCTGCAACGTCATCGGCAGCACGATCGCGCGGACTGCCGGTGAGGTCGTGTACACCCATGCCGGGCCGGAGATCGGTGTGGCTTCGACCAAGGCCTTTACGACCCAGATGGTGGCGCTGTACCTGCTGGCCATTTACCTGGGCCGACGGCTGGAGCGGCTGACCGTCGAAGCGGCTCGCGACCTGCTCGGCACGCTGCTGCAGGTGCCCACCGAAGTGGACAAGGCGATCGCGCTCAACTGGCACGTGCGCGACGTGGCGCGTCGGCACTCCGGGTCGCACTCGTCGCTGTATTTGGGCCGCGGCCTGCTGCACCCGATCGCCTTGGAAGGTGCGCTTAAGCTCAAAGAGATCAGCTATATTCACGCAGAGGGCTATGCCGCCGGCGAGATGAAGCATGGGCCACTTCGCCATCAATCCAGTTAACAAGGTCATCCCTAATGTTTAGGGAAAGTTCCCGCAGCGGCATTGATTTTTCTTGTATAGTACGTCCTAAA
>SXRM01000398.1 GCA_005792545.1 Pseudomonadota bacterium
CAGGTTCAGGCACAGTGCTCGGGCTCTGACCCAGCGCTCAGATGACCGCAAGTTGAGCCCGGCGGACGCTTGCGCCATGTGGCGCGGAGGTCAGAGTGCCGCCACCGCCCGGCCGCGCGGCGTCGGCCCCGGCTTGCCCATGACCGTGCGCGGCGGGTTGAAGTAGCCAAACCGCAGCTTGGGATAGCGATCGCGCAGCTCTGCGACCAAGGCCAGCACGCCAATCGGATCCTGGACGGCGCCGTCCGGCAGCACGCGCAGGTACAGCTCCGGGTCGATATTGAGGTTGCGCAGCTGGACAAGGTCCACACCGCGATCCAGTAGCCCGCACAGCGCCTCGATTTCAGCGCGGCTGTCCGAGACGCCGGGAAAGACGAAGTAGTTGAGCGACACGTACTTGCCGCGCGACTTCATCTCGTCGAGCGACTGCACCACATGGCGAAATTCGTAGCCGCGCGGCTTGTAGTAGGCGTGATACAGCTCTGGCCGCGCTGAGTTGAGCGAGATGCGGATGCTGTCCAGACCGGCATCGGCGAGCCGGCCGACGATGCGCGGCAGGCTGGCGTTGCTGTTCAGGTTGACGATGCCGGCCTGGGTGCGCGCGCGGATGCCGGCGACCGTTTCTTCCAAGACCTTGGGCTGCAGCAGCGGTTCGCCCTCGCAGCCCTGGCCAAAGCTGACCACGCCATTGGGCACGCGCTCCAGGTGCAGACAGGCGAGCTCAATGAGGTCCTGGGCGCGCGACGCGATCTGGATGCGGTCATGGTTGGCGGCAAAGCTGCTGCCGCTCTGGTCCGAGATGCAGCCCACGCAAGCGGCGTTGCACTGGGTGGCGGCGGGCATCGGCGCTTCCCAGCGGCCCAGGAAAAAGTTCTGGGCGGCGCGGCAGTGGTAGACCAGTGCGCAGTGCTCGACGTGGGCGATGGCGCGGTTGTCGGGGTGGGCGGCGCGCAGTTGGCTGACGCCGGCTTGCACCAGCGACAGGTCAAAGCGGTAGGGGTCCTGGCGCTGGTCGGCGTCGACGCGCACCGCCGGCACCACAAAGCGGCCGTTTTTCCAGCCGACGGCCGTGTAGGCGTAGAGCGTCAGGTCGGGCGCATCGGGCCGCGTGTCGTAGGCCGGATGCAGCAGCCGCGCGTAGGCTGGCGCCACGAAGGCAGAGACGGCTTGCAAAATGCCGGTTTCGGCGTCGCCTTCGACCTCGACCGGTTCGTCGAGCTCGGTGTCGAGTGCGTAGGGAATGCGCTGCGGCAAGACGAACAGATCCGAGCCCTTGGGCAGCGCGATCAGTTCCTCTTCGGTCGGCTGCCGCCACACCTGTCCGTCCCAGCCGAGCAGTGCCAGCGTCGGGTGGTCGAAAATGCGGCCTTTGGCGTCGGCGACGACCGCGCGGGCGTAGGTGTCAGGCATGGTCTAGGTCCGGGGTGCGCGGCTACAGCGTCAGTTGTGCGTTGAGGATCACGTTGAAGCTGGCCGGCGACCCGAGGTTCAGGCCGCCAACCGGCACCGCGTCGCCGTCGCCCGGCTTGGCCACCGGGGCTTGCACGGCTGCGCCAATGCGGACCTTGCGCAGGTTCAAGCGCAAGCCGCCAGTGATCATCCACACGTTGTGGTAGCTCTTGCTGTTCTTGATGTTCCACATGCTGTCGACTTCCAGCGACACGCCGACGGCGCCAAGATCGGCCACAGCGCCAACGCCGGTGTGCAGGTAGCGCAGAAGGCGCAGATCGTTCAGCGGGTTGCTGTCGCTGTTGGCTTTGCCGGCCGGCCGCAATTCGACGAACTCGCCGCGGGCGACGAAGTCCACGAGGCCAATTTCACCCCCGAAAACGCCATAGCCGGTCCAGCTCATGTAGTCATTCATGTACCGCGGCGCGGCCAGCGGATTAGATAGCGTGATGGTGCTGCTGTCTTCAGAACCGAACGGCGCCCAAAATGAACCGCCAACGGCGAAACCAAAGGCCTTGCCGCTGCCGCCGAGCGATCCGCCGATGCGCAGATCCGCGCCGGGGTTGCCGAGCACCATGGTCGTGGACTTGCTCTGGGTGTAGAAACCGGCGATGGGCACCTGGGCGCTCAACTGCACCGGGCCGACGTTAACGCCAGCGTAGGGTTCGAGCGCAAAGGTGGTGGTTGGCTCTGGGGCGTTGTAGTACTCGACGATGGTGGCGAGCATCTTGAGCTTTTCGGGGGTGACCTGGTTCAGGCCCTGCTCGGCTTCGGCGTTCCACTTGCCCTGCGCCTGCAGCTCGGCTTTGAGCTGGGCTTTGAACTGGTCGATCTGGCCCGAGTCGGCCATCTTCTTGACTTCTTTGGGATCGACGTACTGGACGTAGTCGACCACGCCGGCGGCCGCCGGGTTTTGCGCGGTGTATTGTGCGACTTTCTTCTTGACCACGCTTTGGACCACCGCCTCGACGGGTGCGACCTGCAGGTTGGCGCCGGCGAAAAAGCGGCGGTCATCCGAGGAGGGTTTGAGGGTTTTGCCGACGAACAGGTCGGCGTTGGCGAAGGGGTCGGCGCCGGCCGGGCGGGCCACAGTCGTCAGGGTCAGGGTCACGAGCAGGGACAGAGGCAGCGACAGATGCAGGGACAGGGACAGGGACAGGGATAGGGGCAGGGTCAGGGACAGGCTCAGACGCAGACGCTGACCCAGAGGGATCAGCGGACGCACCAGCAGCGGAAGGCGAGGAGCCACAACAGACCTCAGACGGCCGGCAGGCCGTAGCGCAAAAGCGTAGGCAACGCAGCCGTGGCGTGCAAATGGCCGCAGCGGCAATCTGGCTACCATTGGCCGGCCCACCAGAGCTGGGCGCCGTCTTCAAGGGGGGCGACCCAGGCGACGGGCGGTTTAGGGCCGCTGTCGCGCAGCAGCCACCACAGACCGCCAGCGACCAGCGCGGCGCCGCCGGTACCGGCCAGCGACCAGCCAACTGCTTTGCGCTCGCCGATCGAGCGGGCTTTGGTCTGCGCTTCGAGATAGCCCATCGAGATGTAGGCTTTGGGGTTGGCCTCAACGACGCCCCAAGTTTGCTTGCGCAGGTCGGCCTCGTCCGCCGCCGCGCCGACCAGCCAGTAGCTGCCGATGCCAGCCAGGGCGGCGCCGCCGAGCACCGTGGCCAGCGGGCCCCAGGCAAAGCCTGGTCCGTCGGCGCCAGATAGGTCGTATTCGACAAGCTTGCGCTTAGGTGGGTCGGTCGCCGCGCGCTCGACCGGTGCCATGCGCTCTTTGTCGGCGACCTCGCGCTCACGGCGATCTTTGTCCGCTTTGTCGCGGGCGGCGCGCTCAGCTTGGGCCGTTTCTGTGGCCTGCCGGTCGCGTTGCGCTTGCTCCTGGGCCGCCTGGCGGTCGCGCTCTGCTTGGGCTTTTGCCGCCTCGCGTTCGCGCTCGGCCGACTCTTTGGCGGCAAGCTCGGCCTTCCTGGCGTCGTCCGCGCGTTGGCGCTCGATCTCGGCGGCTTTTTCGCGCTCACGCTGCTGGCGCTGGGCCTCCGCGTCGGCATTGCTGGCGCCAAGTGCCGCCAAACGCCGCAGGGCCGCCCGCGCCTCGGCAGAGTCGGAGGTCGTCAGCCGCAGCACCTCGCGGTACGCCGCCACCGCTTCCGGACCCATGCCGCCTTTATCGGCCAGCTCGGCCGCAATCACCCACACCCGCAGGTCGTCGGGCAGGATGCGCGCCGCCGCCGCCGCATGCCGGTAGCCGAGCGAGGGGTCGGGGGCCTCTTGGGCGCGCCGCAGCAGACCCTTAACGCGCTCGCGCTGGACATCGTCGAGGTGACCGCGCGCCTGGGCGACCTTGTCGGCCGCGCCTTTGGGGTTGGCCAGAAAGGTCTCATAGCGCTGCGCGGCGTCATCGAAAAGACCGGCTTTGTGGCAAGCGCGTGCCGAACTGTACAGCCAGCCACCTTCCGCGGGCTGCAGCTGCCACGCCTGGTAAAACAGCCGGGCGGCGTTCTCGAAGTCGCCTTTCTCGTAGGCGACCTTGGCCGTAGCAGCGGTCTTTTCGGCGGCCTGGGCGGTCTTGTCCGCGGCGCTCACGGGCACGGGCACCCACGGACACGCACAGGCCAGCGCCACCACCAGCAGCCATGAACGCCCACTAGTCATCGACCACCGTGCTGGACTTTTTGGGTTTGGGGGGCTTGGGCGCAGACGGCGGCCTGGCAACGGCTGGCTTTGACGCGGCCGCCTCTGCTTTGACAGGCTTGGGCCTGGTCTCGGTCGGCGGGGCGACAACGGCGGGCGGTGCTGCAGGCAGCTCGGCCGCCACAGCGGGAACCGGTGCCGCCACGGTAGGTGACACAGCCGCAGGCGGCGGCGCCACGGCGACGGCCGGGGGCGGCGGCTCGGCGGGTTTGGGAGGCGGCTGCGCCACAACGGCGTCTGTCCCTGACCCTGTGCCTGTCCCTGTCCCTGTCC
>SXRM01000399.1 GCA_005792545.1 Pseudomonadota bacterium
CAGGGCCCGACGTCACTCAGGCCGTCGAAAACGGCCTGCGCGCAGTCTTTCCAGTGCAGGTGCGTTGGCTGCCAGCGGTGCCGTTGCCCAAGGTGGCGTTCTTCCCTGCGCGGCGCCGCTGGCGCGCCGAAAAGCTGCTGGCCTACCTGGCCCCGCTGCTGCCCAAAGACGGCGCCAAAATCGTGGGGCTGACCAGCGCCGACATCTCGACGACCAACGGCAAGGTCGCCGACTGGGGCATCTTGGGCCTGGGCAGTCTGGACGGCAAAGCGTGCGTACTCTCGACGTACCGCAGCAGCCGTGGCGTGCCGGTGCGGCTGGCGTTGGAGCGCGTGGCCAAGGTCGCGGTGCACGAAGTCGGGCACACCTTTGGCCTGGAGCACTGCCCGAACGTCGGCTGCCTGATGCAAGACGCGGGTGGCAAGGTCAAGACAGTCGATGGCGAGGCGGCGCTGTGCAGCCAGTGCCGGGCGCAGTTGAGGCAAGCCGGGGTTGTAGTGCCGGTGGACAGGCCGGTGCCTTGGCGGATCGCCAAGTAGCAGGCTCAGGGTCAGGCTCAGGGTGGGGCTCCGGCACAGGCGCTGAATCCGACCCAAGCCGGGCGAAATGCGCAGCGTCAAGCCGGCGACCGACCGGCAAGCCTACATCAGCAATTCCCGCAACCCCGACGCCCGCACCACCGGCCGCGCCAGCGCAGTGCCAAGCAATGCCTCGTCGCCCGACCACGCAAAGGTCTTGCTCGCCCGGGTCAGAGCCGTGTAGACCAATTCGCGCGTCAGTAGCGGCGAGTCGCGCTCGGGCAGCACCAGCGCCACGCGCTCGAATTGCGAGCCTTGGCTCTTGTGCACCGTCATCGCTAGTGCCGGCATGTGTGGCGGCAGCCGCGCCAGCGCCAGTTCGCGCGTGCCGCCCGGCGAGTCACCTGTAGCGTCCGCCCTGGCCGCCGCAAACACCGCCACCAGCTCTCCGCCCTCAGCGGGCAGCACCACGCCGATGTCGCCGTTGCGCAGGTCGACGTCGTAGGCGTTTTCGGTCACCAGCACCAGCTCACCCAGCCAATGGCCGACTTGACGGGGCAGGGCAATGGGCGTCGCGTCTGATGGACGCCGCTGATTCAACGCTTTGGTCAGGGCAGTGCGGACCCGCTCCCCGACGCCTTCGTTCAAGCCGGAAACCCCGAGATGTCCGCGGCGATGCACCGCCAGAATGCGGTAACAACCCATCGCCTCGAGCACTTTTGCGTGAGCCCGCGGTTCGCGCAGCGCGGCCACGCCGCCTTCGCGCAGCAACTGTGCCACGACACCAGCGTAGCCAGTCGGGTCGGTGTAAGGGCGGCTCAGGGCGTCGAGGCCGGTCGGGCGCGCGTTCGCCGGAGTCAGCACCACCCGTTCCACCCGCAAGGCTGCGTGGGGCTCGGGCAGCGCAAGCTGGCCGCAGAGGTGAGCCGCAGCCTCCTGCCGGCCGTCGGGGGTATTGGCTTGCAGCGCGACCGCAATGGCGCTGACCAGTGGGGCCTCCGCAAAGCGGTGGTTGACGGTGTAGCGCACGGCGCAGCGCGCAAGCGGCGAGGTCGGCTCACTAGACGCGGCATACAAGTCCGCAAGCACGGTGCCCACATCGACGCTGGCCAACTGATCAGGGTCGCCGATGAGCACCAACCGCGCGCCGGGTCGCACCGCCTCGGCCAGCTTGCGCATCAAGGGCAGGTCCACCATCGACGCTTCATCGACCACGACGAGGTCGGCATCGAGTGGCCGTTCCAAGCCGTGTCGCGCGCGACCATCGGGCGACAGCCCCAGCAGCTTGTGCACGGTCATCGCGGGCAGCTGCCGTAGCGCCCTTTCGACGGCGGGCGTAGCGCCCAGCTTGTCAAGCTGTTCGGCCATGGCCTCAGTCATGCGCACGGCCGCCTTGCCGGTCGGCGCCGCCAGCACCACCCGCATGTGCTCAGCTTGGGGGTCGCATACGGCGTACAGTGCGGCAATCAGTGCCTTGACACCAAAGGTCTTGCCGGTGCCCGGGCCGCCGGTCAGCAGCACCAGCGAACCCGCAGCGGCTGTCGCCAGGGCTTGGACGCTGTGGCGCTTGGCGGCCACTAGCGCTGGAGCGACGCCGCGGGTCAGCTGTGGGTCGAGGTGGCTGCGCAATTCGGTGGCGCTGGCGCTTAGCGCCGGGGCGGTGGTGGCCAAACGCAGCAGCGCGCGCGCCAGGCGGGTCTGCTCGTCCGCCATGCGCGCGGTCATCAGCAGTTCCGCTGCACCGACCAGGCCCTGGACTGCAAACAAGCGGTGGGCCTCGCTATTGCTCGCCACCAGCGGACAGGCGCGCACTTCGCGTTGCCAGGCCGCCACATCCGCGGGCCAGGCCAGCTGCGCCGCTTGCGGTCCCTCGGCTTCGTTAGGTCGGTCGTAGAGGCGCCGCGCTTGCGCGAGATCCACGCCAACGTGGCCGTCGCGTTGAGCCCGAAGTGCCAGCGCAAAGGCCAGCAGCACGCGCTCGGGCACGCGCGCCAGGCGTGCGGTGGCGGCGTCAACCAGCAGCAAGTCGTCGTCGGAGACCACGCCAGCAGCCGCAAACGGTGACGCCAGGGCCTCGAATACGGCCTGGCGCAGGTGCAGCGCCGGTCGGTCACTCATGGCTGCACCTCGGCGCCGTGCAAAGCGGCATCGAGCGCCAGCACCGCGGCTTTGGGCCAGCGATCCGTCCAAACCCCTAGGCGGGTGCCCTGGTAGGTCGGGGTATCCGCACCGCCCATGCCTTTCAAGAACAAGTACAAGTGGCCGCCCACGTGGCGGTCGTAGTCGTAGTCTGTGCCCAACCGCGTGTGCAGCAGCCGGTGCAGCGCGACAGTGTACAGCAGCGCCTGCAAATGGTACGCGGCGTGACCCATTGCCCATTGCAGTAGTGGCCGACCGTAGCCGTAGTTCAGCAGGCGCGGCGCGCCTTGCGGGTAGCGGGCCGCTGCGTGTGCGGCCATCGTGTCGCGGACCGCAGAGGGTCCGCGCACCGCATTGGTCTTGTAATCGGCCACGTAGTACACGGCGTCGCGGCCGCTGCCTCCCACGCGAAACACCAGATCCACAAAGCCCGTCAGCATCCCGGCGACGCTCGGCAGCAGATGCTTGGGTTGGCCGCGGTCGTCGGTCTCGGCGAGCCACGCGCGAACCCATGCGGCGCCGCCAAAGTCAGCGTGTTCCGCCGCGACCTGCAGTGCCCGCCGCACGCCTTCTGCCGAAACCTGCCGGCCGCGGGCATCGGCGGAACCGGTCAAGCCGGCGCGAAAGGCCGCGCCCGCGCCCAGGGCAAAGTCAAAGCCCAACTCGTCCAATCGGTCGCTGTCTGCCAGCTGGCGCAAGCACCAACCTGCTGGCAGGCCGTAGCCGGTCGGTCCACCGTCGAGCGGCGTATCCAGCCACTTGGGCAGCAGGTCGATGGCCGCCTCCAGTGCAGTAGACTCGGCAATCCCGCTTTGCGCGGCGAGTTCCGTCACCAGCTGCCGCGTATCCCGGCCATCGCGCGCATGCGGCGCCCGGTTGGGTGGTGAAGCGAACGCCAGGTGCTCGAACACGGCGTGCAGCCAGTCGCCCGTGCGTGTGCCCCCGGGCAGCGCGGCACCTGGAGCGGCGTCGAGCCACCAGGCCGCGTCCGCCGGACTCGCCACGCGGGGCGATTCGCCTGGCGCACTCAGGTCTGCGCGGGGCTGGTCATCGGGCTGTCCACCCAAGTCCGCCAGCCAACGCGTCGGCTCGTCGTCGTCCTGGTCCTTGCCGCGCGCCAGTGCCGAGAAACTAGTCACCAGCCAACCCGCGCCGGGGCGCAAGCTCTCATCGAACGCCCGCGCGACCAAAGTCGGTGCGGCTGGCGCAGTTCGCGTCCAGCGCGTTGGCGTGGCAACCGTCGCGGCCTCGGACCAGCCGATAGCTTGACCGGGCCAGTCTGCCCAGGTTTGCAGCAGGCGCGGGGTGTGGTCGGCCAGGGCCTTGAGCCTACCGGCAATGGTCGTCTTCTTCGCCAACGGTCCGACACCATAGCTGGCGCAGGTTGCCGCGTCGGCGTGGCCCAGCAGCAGGGTCGCCAACGCGGATTGGGCATTGCCGTCCGGGCAGCCAAACCACACGACCAGGTGGTGGCGGGCCCGCGTCATCGCCACATACAGCGTCCGAAAGTGTTCGGCGTGCTGCGCGGCCCGCTCCGCTGCCAAGGCCTGGTCGCGCGCCGCGGTATCTTTGGGCGAAAGGTCCAGGACCATGCGCTCCGAGCCGGGCGGATCGCGCAGCACGATGCCCTGGTTGTCATCCGAGACGCCGCTGCCTTCCCAACTGAACGGCAGCAGCACGATGGGATATTCCAGGCCCTTGCTGCTGTGCCAGGTCACCAATTGCACGGCGGCGGCGTCGCTCTCGAGCCGCTGGGTCTGGTCGTCGTTGCGGTCGTCGGGTTCCGCCACCTGGTTGCGCAGCCAGTCAGCGAGTGCGCGCGGTCCACAGCGGCGCTCGCGCTCGCGGCTGTGGCACAACTCGCCCAGATGGCGCAGGTCGGTCGCAGCCCGCTCGCCGTGCGCGCTGCCGACCACGCGCGGCACGGTCGCAAATTCAGCCAGCGTCTGATCCAGGGCGCGCGCGAACCCACCGGTCGCGAAGGTCTTGGCGCCTGCCGCGATGTGCCTGCGCAGCCCCTCCCACGCGGTGCGGTCCGCGGCGCGTTCGCGGTCATCGCCGGCGGACAAGGCGCGCGTCAGCCGGTCGGCGGTCCAGCCCACCAGCGGCGTCACCGCCAGTGCGCGCGCCGGGCGCTCATCGGCGGGCGCCGCCAGTGCATCGCACCACGCCAGCAGCCACGGCGCGACTTCGCTGCGAAACAGGCTGGTCTGGCCGCCGGTCACCGCAGGCACGCCAAGCGAGCGCAACAGATCGCGCAGCGTCGCGGCCTGCAGGTTGGTCCGGCACAGCACCGCGATATCGCCAGGCGCGATGGGTCGCCGCGTTGTTTCGTCCTTTGGCAACAGCTGGGCGCTCGACGAGAGCAGGGTTACCACCTCGGCGGCACACAGCTGCGCGCAAGCAGAGCGCGCCTCGTCGACCGGCAGCCTTTCGTTGGGGGCGTAGCCGCAGGTACCCGGGTGGAACCACCGCAGCTCCAGCGGCCGCCGCGGACGCTCGCCATCCGCGACGGCCACGGCCGGCATGTCGGCAACCCGCAGCCCTTCGTGGGCGTGCACTTGCACGTAGCGGACCGGGTCGCCGTCCCCCGCCGCGCTCAGGCTCAGGCCGGGGTCGAGGCCCCAGACCGCGTTGAGCGCATCCACCAGCGGCCTGTCGGTGCGGCGGTTGGTGTCGAGCGCCCACGGCACATGGCCCGCGCGCGCCTGCACGTACACGCCAAGGTCGGCACCGCGAAACCGGTAGATCGACTGTTTGGGGTCGCCGACCACGAATAGCCGCGCCTCTGGCCGTCCAAACACATGCCGCAACACCCGCCACTGTGCGCTATCGGTGTCTTGAAACTCATCGACCAGCGCCGCGCGGTAGCGCGACCGGATGGCGTCTGCCAGTGCCGACCGCCCAGCCTTGGCGTCGGCGTCCAGGCGATCCGCAAGTCGGCTTAGCATGCCGTCGTAAGTCAACTGTGCCCGTCGCTCGACTTCGGCCTCAAAGGTCGCGCGGACGCCGGCAGCGAACACGACCACAGGCTGGCGCCACAGGGCCTCTTGCAGCTGACACAGTCGCGCGAATCGCACCGCCAGGTCATAGCCCTCGAAAGCCTCGACCGGCCCCTCGATGGTGTTCCACTTGTCGGCCAGGACGGCAGGGTCGAGCCAGTTGGTGTTGCCGACCATCGGACGCGCGGCTCGCAGGCCGCCGCAGGCCAGCCAGGCCTCAAAATCCTGGCCGAGCGTCTTGGGCAGACTCGTCACACGCCGAAACGGCATGCCCTTGCCCGCGTCGGTCTTGGTCGGTCGATTGGCCTCTGCGCACCAAGCTGCCAACGCCGACTGACCGGCCGGGCCCTGGCACCACTCTGCGAAATTGCCAAACAGCTGCCGCCATCTCGCGACAACCGCCAGCGGGTCGGCAAGCCCCGGCTCGACGCCTGGCCGCAGCTGCACGCGGGTCGGTGCGGTCATCTGCACGGCGAGGTCCTTGAGCGCTTGCGGACTCCACCCCATGTCGTCGAGCAGCTGCAGGTCAGCCAGGCGCGCGCGCGCATACACCTGCGCAAGGTGGTCCGCCACGATTTGCTCGCGCAGACCGCTGGCGTCAGCCACGACATCCAGGTTGGGCTCCTGACCGGACTCGAACGCCAGCTCTTGCAGCATGCGCTGGCAGAAGCCGTGGATGGTCGAGATTGGCGCCCGGTCGAATTCCGCCAGCGCCTGCGCCAGTCGCGCGGTCAACAGCGTTCGATCTGGGTAGGCCAGCCAGCGTTCCGCGAGCAAGTCGCCGGCGGCCTGCCCGGCACTGGCCAGGATCCCATGCAGCCTCGCCAGCCGCTGGCGCACGCGCTGCCGCAGATCCGCCGTTGCCGCTTTGGTAAAGGTGATGACCAGAATCTGATGGATGCCGGGTGGCTGCGTCGCCGGCGCCGCCTCTGCCAACAGCTGCGCGACGATGCCCTCCATGGCGTATGTCTTGCCTGTGCCCGCGCTGGCTTCTAAAAAAACCAGCGGCTGCGTGGGCAACGGGCCGGCATCGGGCCAGCGGTGGACCGTCACGGTTGGCCTCCGTTGGCGCAGTGCCACTCTTTGGCGATGGCGTCGCCTTGTTCGCGCGCGTGCAGTATGGGCAGCCACACCCGCGCGGCGAGGTCGGGCAAGGCCTCGGGCTGCGGGTCGGCAACGTGTTGCGTCGCATCGTACCTGCCGAACAGCGCTGCCACTTCGCGCGCGTCGCGGTCGCCGGGCACGGAAAAAGCGCCTTGACGCTTGCCGAACCAGGTGTCGCGCAGTTGCTGTGCTGCCACATTACCTGGCAGGTTTTCGGCTATCGCTGCGGCCAGTGCGGGGCTGCTGCGCTCAAACAGCGGCACTGGTCGGCTGCGCGCCAGCAGCCATACGCCGGCCAGGTCACAGAGCAGCGTCTGCGCTGCCATCGCCGTCAGGTCGCAGCCGTAGGTTACCCCGCCCAGGGCATCCGCGGCCCGCGGTTTGTCGCGCAGGCCAACCACCCGCGCACCGACCACCGGCAGTCCGGACGCCCGGGCCGCCAACAGGTGCGCCCACGCCGCCAGGTGGTGAACGGCCTTGGGCTCGCTGTTGGGCACCAGCCACTGCAGCAGCCAGCGGTCGTGCCAACGCTGGACGGCCTGAGGCGTGCCGTGCACGCGCAGCCGGTGCAGCCCACCATCGGTCCTAGCGGCTAGCTCGACCGTCAACAGCGGCGGCTGGACGGGCGCGCCCTGGCACGCCGCAAACCCATCGAGCGCGGCCTTGACGCACTCCACCTGTTCCGCCACCAGCACCGCACCGCGTGCGGCTAGCGGCAACTTGCCCTCGGCAGCCAGGCGGCGGACCAGCCGCTCGGCGACGGCGGCGACCGGTTCGCCCGCGCGCAGGCCGCGGTCGACCAGCAACGACTGGCGAATCTGCCAGGTCTCCAAGCCGTCCGCATCCAACGGTTCGCGGTCGGCGAGCGGCTCGCGCTCGCGGGGCAACGTAATCCGCAGGCGCTGGACCAGGAACAGCCGCTGCGCCGCCGCCAGACCCTCGGCCAGATCGTGCAAGCTGACACTGGACGGCGGTACGTCCTCCGGCGGGCAATCGGCCGGCAGCGTGGCTGCCAGCCCCAGCGGGCCGGGCAGGGCCTCAGCGCTGGCTGTCAGGCACAGGTTGGTGGCGGCCTCAGCCAACGACTGGTCAAAGGGCGCCAGTGGGGTTGCAAAGCCTGCCGGGTCCCACGGCTGCAGCGGCGTTTGCGTGACCCAACGCGACCGCTCGGATTCGGACAAATGGGTCAAGGTGTCCAACAGTTCTTCGACCGGGACCGCCGCCGGCCTGCGATCTTCGGGGCCCTTGCCATGGCCGTCGTACAACAGCAGCAGGTGCCGCCGCGCCGACAGCAGGGTCTCCAGCAGCAGATGCCGTTGCACGATCCGCCCGTCCAGTTCTCCGGGCAGTGGCGCGGCGAACGGATCCCAAGCCCGCGGCGCCGCCGCCGTCGGAAAGGCACCATCGTCCATGCCCAGCAGTGCAATCACGGCGAAAGGGACGCTGCGCATCGGCTGCAAAGCGCACATGGTCACCGCGCCGGTAATCGGCCGGTCGCCGCGCACGGGCATCTCAAAGCGGTCGGCCAGCGCGCGCCGCACGGCACCAAGCGTCAGCAGGCCCGGCCACGCGCCCGCTTCCACCACAAAGGCATCGAGCGCCGCGTGAACTTGGGCGCCCAGCCAGGCGGCCGCATCGCTCGTCGCCGTGAACTCGGCCTGCAGCACACGCCATTCTGCGCGCCACTGCGCCAGCGTTCGCCCGTCAGGCGCCGCGGACTGCCTTTCGCGCACCGCACGCAGGGCACGCAACAGCCGGGCCAGTGCCGCGACTCGGCGTGTGCGCTCCGGCGACTCCACCGGCCATGGCACCAGGTCGCTGTCGCTGAGTTCGGCGACTTCACTGTCAGCCAGCGGGGCCATCAGCGCACCGCAGGCCAGCCGCTCTAGACCGAATTCCAGCGTGTTCTGGTCAAGCTCCGGTTGCCCGGCTGTGCCGCGGTCCGCAGCATCAAGCGCCCACCGCATGCCCGACGCGCCAACCAGGTCGCGCAAATCGGCGACGTCGTCACTCTGTAGGCCCAGGCGCACTTGTACGGCGTCCAATTCCAGCAAGTCGACCAGCTGCGGTGCCGATACCCGGCCGTCCGCCAGCGCAAGCACCGCCAGCATTGCCTCGGCTACCGGGTTGGTCCGACGCAAACCCAGGTCCGCGATGTGCACGGGGATGGCCGGCAGGATCATGTCGCTGCCGTCGGGCGCCTTGCCGGGACTGCGTCGCGCGAATACTGCGGCCACCAGCGGGGCAAACCGCTCGACGTCGGGCGTCATCACCAGGACGTCGCGCGGCGCAAGGTCGGCGTCGGGCTGCTGAAACAGCGCGAGCAGCCGGTCGCGCAGAACCTCGACTTGCCGCAGCGCGCCCCAGCACGACAGCGCTTCGATTGACCGGTCGCCGACCACGCTGGGCGGCATGCGCTCGCTCATCTCCCCGGCTCGGCCGACCCAGGCCTGCAGCCACTGCAGCGCTGTGGTCGGATCCGCCTCATCGGCTGCCGGGGTCGTGCCGTCGGTGTACTCTTGCGCCACAACCCACGCCTGTACGTCGCGGCTCGGCACGCCCAATTGCCCAAGCACCGCGTTCTGGCTGCCGATTTCGTCGAGTATGCGTGCCCGTTCGGCGGCCTGGGTTGCCCGTGCGAGCGCCCGCGCCGCTTCTCGCTGGCTGCGCAGGTCGTTCCACCACGTGTGGCTCGGCGCCAGGGTGTACAGCACCACTTCTACGTGGCGCGCCAGGTTCGTCAACAAGTCGCGGTCGGCCGGGCCCACTGTGGACAGGCAGAACAGCCGCAAGACCGGCCAGTCTTGCGGTTTGGTTGCAGGCGCAAGGCGTTCAAGCCGTTCGCGCACCCTTGCCGGCGAGTGGTCGTCCAGCGCGCGAACATCGGCCAGCAGCGCCGCCAGCCACGCGTGCGTACCGGCTACCGTTGGATCGCGCGCCCAACGCAGCGCTTCGCGGTGGCGGTCGTGCATCAGCTTGTCGAGCACATCGGCGACCTGCCGGGCAAACGCCCACTGGCGCGCCGACACGCCAGGCGACGGTGCCAATTCGGCATCGAGGTAGGCGGTCGCCGCAGCAAATGCCGGCTGCCCTGCCCGGGCACGCAGCGCTTGCAGCACGGGAAAAGTCAGCCGCTCGGCTCGCCACGCGACGGTGGTGTCCTCTGGCTGCCACCACGACGCCGCAGGGCTGTGGCCGAGTAAGTGCAGTGCCAGACCGTCCAACGACTGGCGCGGAAACGGGAACACCAGGTTGGCAGCGATGCCGTGTTGCGTGGCGAGTTGTTGGCGGAGCCAGCGCTCCATGCCGCGGCTGCCGACCACGATCGGCACGACTGCAAAGGGATCGGGCCAGGTGCGCGCGAGGTCATCTGCCAGGGCTTGGGCCAGGGTCTCGACGCGAGCGTGGCTGTGGACGTGGAGCGGCATTCGCTTGGAGAATACCGTGGATTCGGTGGGACCGCAACGGGTGCGCTGCCGCGGACACCCGGCTAATGTCGCGGCGCGGGTGGTGAGTCCACAGGGGCGGCCAATGGCGGCACCGTGCTGGCGGCTGGTGCAGGAATTGGCGCCGGTCCTGACGCCGGGTGACCGCGCAACCACGGCGGCGGACCGACCGCGGGATCCAGGTTCGCCACCGACCGCGACCACTGCGAGTACCCAATCGTGAACCCTGCCAAGCCGGCGCCACCGTAGAGCAGGGCGCCGACCAGCGCAAACGCTTGCAGAATGCCGCACTCCTCGCCGTTGCAATCCGTGGTGGCCATAATGGTCAGGATCCCAGCCACGCCAAGCAACGGCGCGGAACCCGCCATCCAGACGTTGCCTGGGTGATCGACGTCGCGGATGTTCCGCCGTGGCACGGCGAAAGTGCGCTCTTCGCCATCGACCACATACACGTTGTCCGTGTCGCCGCCGGCGATCTTGCCTTCGACGTCGACGGCATCGGCGCGCACGATTTTTGCCGTTGCGCACGCGCCCTGCGCAAGCATGAGCACGGCAAGCCAGGCGGCCACTACGCGCTTCATCGGACCTCCTGGACTGGGATGAACGGCAGGATGGGCGGCGGCGGCGGCGGCTGGTTCAACGCGCCTTTGGCGAACCACCATTGCAGCGCGCCGGCCGCGGCAATCCCGCCGAACACCAACAACGGCATCACCACGGTCTCATCGAATTGGGGTTCAGCTCTGCCCCCCATGGTCAGGCCCAGGCCGGCCGCTCCCGCGACCGCCAGCACGTTGCCGGGCAGGTCGATGTCGGTCACCAACTGCCGCGGTACGGCAATAACCTGGCCGCCCTCGTTCTGGACGTAGTAGTGGTGGTCGTCGGCGCCGTCCACGCGGCCCTCGACTTCGGGTTGGCCGGCCACGTGCAGGGTCGATGTGCACGCGGTGAAGGCCGCCGCCACCACGGCAGCCGTCACGCGGTGTTGGAGGTAAGCAGGCATGGACGCAACGCAGACGGTCAAACGCGACCGGGGCAAGTGTGGCTTGCGGGCATGGTTGGCGTCAACTTGCACGGCGCGAGGCGCTGGAAGTGGCGCCCAACCCACATGACCCCCCAATGACACCGCCGACCAAAACTCGCTTACGCTGACCCCGGCGGGCACCGGCGACCTCACCATGCGCGTCGGCCTTCCGAGCCGGCTCACGCTGCGCATCGCAATTCCTGCCTTGGCAGTCGCGGCCCTCGCCCTCGGTGCCCTCTATTACCGCCAGGGCCAACTGGCCGAGCAGCGCAGCGCGGAAACGTTAGACCGCTACGCCGGCTTGCTCAGCAACCTGGTCTTGCACGACCTGCGCGACAGCATGCTGCGCAAAGAGCGGCCGCGCATTCAACGCGAGCTGGCCGACGTTGCGCGGCTGGCCCCAATCCGCAGCGTGCAAGTCGTGGCCAAGTCGGGCCGGGTCGCCTTTGCCAGCGACCCAGGAGCAGTGGGCCGCGTCGTCGCCAAGTCGGCATTGACCTGTGTCGCCTGTCACCAGCAAGGCATTATCCCGACCAGCGGGCCAAGATCGCTGCACACCGAGGTCGAAGGCCGCTCGGTATTTCGCGCGTTGCAGCCGATCTTTGCCGGCCAGGCCTGCCTGCGCTGCCACGAGGTGCCGGCCGGGACCATGCTCGGCGTTCTAGTCACCGACATCGACGGGCCGGCGCTGACTGGGGCGGTGGCCTCGGACCGTGCCCAGACCGTGGCACTGGGCGGCATGGCACTGCTGGCCGTGGTCGCAGCGGTGCTGCTAGCCGTGCGCAGTCAAGTCCTGATTCGCCTGGGTGGGCTGACGCGCCTATTGGAGTTGCTGCGGTCGGGGGCGCATGCCGCCGTACACGCCGTGGGCAATGCCGACGAGATCGATGACCTTGCGCGGGCGGTACAGGCACTGACGCTGGACCTGGACGGGCGGATCGAAGTGGAGCGTACCGAGCGGGAGGTCGCTGCGGTCCTTGCGCGGTCGCACTTCCCAGCGCTGCTGTGCGATCCGCTGGGTCGCGTCCTGGCTGCCAACGAAGCGGCGCAACTGGCCCTGACCGGTAGTCCTGCGTCGATGCGTGGATTCCAGCGATACACTGGCGATACACCGACCTGTGCGCTGCACCACGGCGCACTTGCCGATGGCTGGGCGGTCCCCGACGACGACGAGCCTGGTCCGGCGGTGGTGGCGCTGGCCGACCCGGCCGGGCGGCCGTGGGCCCAGCTCGAGGTGTGGGGCCAGAGCGAGGTGCCCACAGCCTATGCCCTGCCTTCGCACTGCGCCGCCAGCCCGGACGCAGCCGCCTGGCGCATTTACGCAGCGGTCAAGGCGCAGGGCGTGCGCAGTCGGGTCGGTGGTTCGGCGATGGTCCTGCAGTTCGATGCGCGGCTGGCATTGGCCCGGCGGCTGGCTGCCGACCTCGCGACGTTGGGCGGTGCAGCCGCAGCGGCGCGCGAACCGGTGGACCTCAAGTCGATGACCTTGCTGGTTGAACACGAAATGCGCAAGCGCCATCCCTCGATGCGCTGGCTGTGGCTGACGGCCTCTGACCTGCGCGCGGTTGGCTCGCGGCCGCAGCTGCGCGCGCTTTTCGAGCGCCTGGCCCAGGCCGCGGCGCAGCAAGCCGGCCTGGGCGGCGAGGTGGTTCTGCTGGCCCACGACGACGCCAAAGGCGAGCATGTGTTCGTTGGCGCATGGTGCGGCCGGCCTGGCGGCGAGGCGCTGGTCGACGAACCAAGCGCACCGCCGCTGGCTCTGACCGTCGCCCGCGCCCATGGCGGCGCCGTCGAGGTCGACGGCCACTTCAATATCGACGTCTTTGCAGCTAGTTCTGGCCTGGATTTGCGCCGGGGCAGGGTCGGGACCCTGTACGTGGCGCAACTGCCCGTGCGCGCGGTGCCGCGCTTTGCCGCAAGACATGTGGTGTGAACACACCATCGATGTCTGGGCTGTCTGGCGGGCCATCAATGGTAGGGCCAGCCCCACAAAAATGCTCCAAACCTCCAATGTTGCGCACGACAACCTGGGCGTACCTTGTGGCTGTCGATGGGGCCGGTTCCGCCAAACAGAACCGGCGGCACTCCGGCCCCGTAGTGGAGGACAAATGGACAGCTTCTTGCCGCAATTGATGCTCAGCATCGCCATCTTCGCCCCCGGCGTCATCCTGCTTGCCGGCCTGGCCTTCGTCGGCCTGCTCATCGCCGTCGAGCACCTGGTCGCCCGCAGTCGCAACAGCCTGGTCGCGCATGCCGCCCTCGCCCCGACCACCAAAGAGCCGGCGCTCAATCCCCAAGCCGGGCCGGTGGTCGCCGAACTGCTGCGCGCCGCCCAGCAAGCCGCGGTCTCGGCCGAGCCCACAGCCGAAGCGGCCCAGCCCAAGACCAAGAAGGCCCGCAATGCCCACTAGTCTGCACGGTGCCCGCCGCCACCTGGCCTCGCCCTGCGCGGGTGCGGCGGGTGGCGCGCGGCGTGCAGACCCGGGTGCAGGCGGACCTCCGGGTGCGCCCGCCGGACACCGAGAACGGGTAGGGGCGGACCTCCGCGTCCGCCCGCCGAGTGACCAACGCGCATTCCCGCGATGTTGCGTGAGGGGCACCTTCGACGACATGGCCCTGTCGGGCGAGGCCCGGCTTAGGCGCCGCGCCACGACCATGTCCGGGTGGACGCGCAGCCCCTGGGGAGCCTCCCGGCGGCTAAAGCCGCGGGCTGACTTAACAAAGCCCCGCCTGCGCGGGGCTGGGAGCGCAGCAGGCGCCAGACCGTGGCCGAAGTCCCACGGACCATCACTGACCGCGAGCCAACACTACCGAGGTCCCCCATGATGACCGCGTTCGACCGCCTGCTAGAGCGCCTGGTCCGGCCTGCGGACCTCGCCGCCGTCGCCGACTCGACCGGCGGCGTGCGCCGCTTACGACTGCTTGCCCGCGTGGCCTGGCGTTTCTTCTGGGTGTACCTGGTGCTGGTCCTGATGGCGCTGCTGTGGACCGGCGCTGCCGGCATGGACGTCTACCACCGCACCGAGATGCCCGAGTTTTGCGGCACCTGCCATGAGATGGGCGCCAACTTCAAGACCTGGTCCAGCTCGCGCCACGAGAGCATTCGCTGCGTCGATTGCCACGCGCGCAGCGGCGTGACCGGCTGGCTCGCCGCCAAGATGGCTGGCGTGTCGCAACTGGTCACGCACGTCAGCGCCGACAGCATCGAGGACATCAAGCTCGGTCGCAAACATGAAGAAATCGTGAGTGAAAACTGCCAGCGCTGCCACCGCGACACTGCGCGCGCGGGCGACCGCAAGAGCCGGGCCATGGCCCACGGTCGCCACCAGAAGCTGGGCATCGGCTGCGTGGCCTGTCATTCCGGAAACGTGGCCCACCCCGTTGAAGGGCAAGCGGAGCATCCGGTCGCGGGTCTGGTCGAAGTCGCGACCTGCTTCCAGTGCCACGACGGCGGCCATCGCTACGGCGAGGCGGTCGCGTTTGCCACCACCAACGAGAACCACTGCGCCAAGTGCCACCCGGACGCCACTTTCGCGCAGGCCCACTTTGAGGGCGACAAGTCCGGCAAGCGCCACAAGCCGTGTCTCGATTGTCACCAGCAGACCAAGGGCCAGCCGCACTACGCGATGGCCAAGGCCGACACGCCCATGATGTGCGCGCGCTGCCACGAACCGGCCAAAGACCTGGTTTCGACCCACAAGCCGTATCAGCAGGGCGACTGCGCCGCCTGCCACCAGGTGATGGTTCCTGCTTTTCTGTTCAAGCACAGCGCCAAGGGCGACAAGGCATTCTGCCTCGGTTGTCACGACGGCATGGCCATGGCCTTGGCAGCACCCGCGACCGCGACCGCCTGCCTGGATTGCGGCCCCAACGCCATCCGCATGCCGATGCAAGCCAGCCTGACCATTGGCGACGACGGCGACCTGGATCTGCACCGCGACCACCTCGACAACATCGGCGACAGCCCGCAGGTCTGCCGCAGCTGCCACGCCGGTCACGGTGGGCCAAGCGCGCGCGGGTTGATTGTCCTGCGCGGCGACGACGACGTGCGGGGCACCCACACCGCCACCCCCGACGGCGGCAACTGCACCGGCGCGTGCCACGACGACGACACCGTGCAGTACCAACGTCGGCCGATTGCGCTCCCCGCAGTCGCGACGCCGGTCCAGTAGGAGCAACGCCATGCTGCACAAACGCTTCTTCGGCTACTTCTTGCTGCTCAGCGCCATCGTCATCGCGGCGACGGCTGCCTTCGAGGCCTGGAGCATCCGCCGCGCCATCGACCACTCGCTGCACCAGAACCTGCTGTTTGCGCGCAGCGTCGCCGGCGCCATCGACCACAAGATGGGTGCCAATGCCCGACTGCTCGACCGGGTGCTTGACGGCGTGGTGGCAGCCAACGGTGACGCCAAGGCCGTCGGCGAGGCGCTGCGAACCGCCCGTGCCCACAATGGTTGCATCGATGGGATCGCGGTCTTCGACCACCGTCGCCAGCTGGTCGGCCAGGACATCGGCCCTGGCGGTTTTGCCAAGGTCGAGGTCCTGCTGCCGGTGCTGCGCCGTGCCGAGAAGGACGACAAGCTGGTCGCCAGTGACCTGTGGAAGGGCAAAGACGGTCGCCACCGCGTGCTCCTGGCGCGTGCGCGCAGGGTAGGCGAGGGTGGCTTGCTTGCCGTGTTGCACGTCCGTCCCGATGACCCGGCATTCGTGGCGATGTTCGAGCATTTCGTGGTCAATGATCAGTCGCGGCTGCAGTTGCTCGATTCGTCTGGCGTGGCGCTGTACTCGACACAGCCTGCCGAGCGCTTTCGCAGCGTGGTCCACGGCACCTACTTCACCGACAAGGTTCGGCTCGGCGCGACTGCGCAGATGCAGTGCCATAGCTGCCACAAAGAGGGCCAGGCCCACGAGACCGTGCGCGAAAACGAGGTGACCACCGTCGCGCCGCTGCCTGGCCTGGACTGGGTGGTGACAGTGCGCGAAGGTACGCGTGAGCTCTACGCGCCGATGCGCGAGACCGTGTTGATGTCGACGGCGTTGGTGTCGCTCATCTTTGGCTGCTTCGTCGGTTTCTACGTGCTGCTGTCGCGGCGCGTGCTGCGGCCGATGCGGCAGCTGATGCAGACGGCGACGGCGCTTGGGGCCGATGCGGGCGGCACGGGACCCGGGCTATCGACCGGTGACGAGTTTGCAGTGCTGGCCAAGAGCCTTCACGCGCTGGGTAGCCAGTCGCGCTCTGCGCCCCAGCCAGCAGCGTTGCTGTACACGCCCGCTGCGATGCCGCGGGTGCCCCTGCCCGGCCTGGCTCAGTTGCTGCCAACGCTGGTGCAGGGTATCGCTGGCAATCCGCCAGTGGTGTGTGGGGTGCTGCACCTGCGCGGCGAGGCGCTGCCCGACGACTGCGTGGCCGCGGCTGGTGTAACCCTGCGGGTGGATGGAGCTTTGCGGCCGGTGTTGGAACAAGCCATCCCGGAAAACGGTCAAGTCTCGCCGGCAGACCTGGCTGCGCGTGGCGTGGTCGTCGAGGGGGCGCCCGACCTCAAGGCGTTTGTTGTTCAACGCATTGCCGTCGGCGACGTGGTGCAAGGTGCGCTGTGGCTGGGTCTGACCGATGCCAGCCCCGATGTGCTGCGCTACCAGCTGCCGACGTTTGCGCTGCTGGCGGGTCAGGTGCAGTCGGTGGTCGAGCGCACCATCCTCTACGACCAGCTGCGCACCGAGCAGGACCGCAAGAACCGCATGCTGCGGCACCTGTTCGAGGCCGAGGCCGAAGAGCGCAAGCGCATCGCCCGCGAAATCCACGACGACACGGCGCAAGAGCTGACAGCCCTGCTTTTGGTGCTCGAGACTTTGCCCGATGGCAACGCGGCGCAAGAGCGCGCCAACCTGGAGCGCGCCAAGACCCTGGTCCAGCGCACGCTTGACGGCATCAACCGGCTGGTTCGGCGCCTGCGGCCGGCAGTGCTCGACGACTTGGGGCTGGTCGAGGCGGTGCGCGCGACCGGGCAGAACGTGCTGCAGTCGGCTGGGATCCTGTTCGAATTGCAGGCGCAGGGCGGCGATGCCCACGTGCCCCAAGAGATTGAAAATGCGGTCTACCGGGTCTTCCAGGAGGCAGCGACCAACGTCGTGCGCCACGCCAAGGCGACCAGGGTCTCGGTGCATCTGCAATGCGAGGCGGACCGTATTTTGGGGTACATCGAAGACAACGGCAGCGGCATGGACCTGCGCTGGCTCGACGACCTGGCCGCGCGGCCGCGCTGGGGCATGCTCGGCATCCGCGAGCGCATCGTGCAATCTGGTGGCAGTGTGCAGTTCTCGACGCCGCTCGGCGGTGGGCTGCGCATCGCGTTTGAGGTACCCTTGCCGGTGGGGCAGGGCGGAGGCAACCATGAGCGCGCACCCGGCCAAGCTGGTGCTGGCGGATGACCACACGCTGGTCCGTGAGGGTATCCGCGGCCTGTTGGAAGCCCGCATGCCCGAGGCGCAAGTGGTGGGCGAGGCGGCCTCGGGGCGCGAAACCCTGCAGCTGTGCGCGAGGCTGCAGCCGGACCTGCTGGTCCTCGACGTGTCGATGCCCGACCTGAGCGGCATGGACGTGTTGGCCGAGCTGCACGGCATCAGCCCGTTGACCAAGACCGCTGTCGTCTCGCAGTACACCGACCGGGCCTATGTGATTCGCGCGCTCAAGCTTGGCGCCAAGGCCTACCTGCCCAAGGTCGCGGCGGCGCGCGACCTGGTGGCGGCGTTGCGCGCAGTGCTGGCGGGCCGCACCTGGCTCGATCCTTCGGTGGCGGACCTGGTTGTTGACGCGGCGCTGCACCCGAGCGAAGCCAACGAACCGGCAGAACTGGCGCAGCTGACGGCGCGCGAGCGCGAGGTGCTAGGACTGATTGCCCAAGGGCGCACCGGGCCAGAGATGGCCAGGATTCTGGGCATTTCGTTGCACACCGCCAACCGGCACCGGGCGAACTTGATGGAGAAGTTGGGGGCCCACAGCAAGACGGACCTGGTCAAGCTGGCGGTGCGGTTGGGGGTGGTGGAGGTGTAGGGGCGCGGAAATGATGTGCTGCGTCCTTGCCGGGCCGAGAGCTGGCTGCGTAGTTCAGGGACCGCGACTTCGCGCGCCGAATCGGCGACGGCCGCCAGGGGGTTCCGGTATTGTGAACGCTCTGTCCAGCGCGTGCTCCGGTCTTGTCGCTGGCCACTTGGTCTGGTAAGTTGACCATCTACCCGAAGTCGGGTGCGGAGCCAGCGATGCGACAGGTCAACATTGCGGACGCGAAGGCCCACTTGTCCGAGCTCGTGCAGCAGGCGTTGGCGGGAGAGGAAGTGTGGATTGCGCGCGACGGCAAGCCGCAAGTGCGCCTGATGCCTGTTGTACAGCCGTCCAAGCGCGTGCCGGGGCTTTCGCGGGGCGTCGTGACGTTCATGGCCGACGATTTTGATGCGCCCTTGGATGAGTTCGCGGAGTACCAACCTTGAAAGTCCTGCTCGACACGCACGCACTACTTTGGTGGGTCGGTCAGCCAGAGCGCTTGTCGCCTGCTGCGCGCGCGGTGCTGCTCGATCCAGAGAACGCTGTTTTTGTCAGTGTGGCCAGTTGCTGGGAGATGGCCATCAAGCAGAGCCTCGGCAAGCTCACTTTGTCCAAACCAATTCAGCGCTTGGTTGCCGACGAAGTGGCGGCAAATGGGTTTAGGGTGCTGTCGGTTGAGCTTGCCCACGTCGTCCGCGTGGCGACCTTGCCCTTTGCACACAAGGACCCGTTTGACCGGCTCTTGGTCGCACAAGCCCTTGTCGCAGGGTTGCAGATCGTGACAGCCGACGAGCAAATCAGGGCCTATGCCGTCGAAGTACTCTGGTAGCGACGGGCTGGGCCACAGTGCGCCACGCCGGCTTGCACCCGCCCCGCATCTGCCGTCCAATACGCGCGCCCGGCCAGCGCCGGCAAGGCCCTCGCATGAACGCGCTTCGCCCCCTGCTCCTGCTTGCCCTGGCCACCTCCGGCTGCATGGGCACCGGCGCCACTCTGCAACCGGCGGCCGAGCTGCCCGTGACCAAGGTCGTGCTGTACCAGAACGGCGTCGGCTACTTCGAGCGGCGCGGCACGGTGGTCGGCAAGGACCTGGAATTGCGGGTGCGCCCCGACCAGATCAACGATGTGCTCAAGTCGCTGACGGTGCTCGACTTGTCGGGCAGCGTGGCCAGTTCGGTCAGCCTGCCGGTCGAGCGCTCGGGCGATGAAGTGGCGATGCACCTGCCGCATGAGGTGCGCTCGGCGCAGGGCATGATGGCGCTGCTTTCGGTCTTGCGCGGTGCCCAGGTCGAGGTGCATGGCCAAAACGGCCGCCAGATTGGCCGGGTGGTGGGCGTCGAGCGCAGCCAGACCGCAGACGGCGACGGCAAGCTGGTCGAGACGCCGATCCTGACGCTGCTCGCCGCCGACGACAGCGTGGTCAAGACGCCGGTGGCCGGCATCGACAAGGTGGTCATCGGCGACAAGACCCTGGCCGTGGGTTTGCAGCAGTCGATGGACATTGCGCGGCGCGACGGCGCCTGGAAGCCGGCGAGCGTGCAGGTGCGCATGGCCGACGGCGGCAGTCACGACCTGCTGGTGTCGTACATCCACGAAGTGCCCGTGTGGCGGCCGGCCTACCGCGCGTGGGTCGAGGCCGGCAAGGGCGTCACGCTGCAAGGCTGGGCGATTGTCGACAACGTGTCGGGCGAGGCCTGGAAAGACGTGGACCTGACGCTAGTGGTCGGCTCGCCGCTGTCGTTTCGCTACAACCTGCACACGCCGCATCGGGTACCGCGGCCAGACTTGTCGAGCCGCTTGCCGCAGGTCGCCGAAGCGCCGCCGGAGCCGGATGTCGGCTACGAGGATGCGCCTGCACCGCCGCCAGAGGCGCCCATGGCCGAAGCCGAAAAGAAGCCCTACGCCGGACCCGGTGGCGGAGGTGCCATGCCGCGGCCGGCCCCTCGACCTGCTGCGGCGTCCAAGGCGTACAAGAAAGGCAAGATGGCCGAGGCGTCCGCCGATGAGGCAGGGGACGACGGTGAACGGCAGCGCGCCCAGCAGGAATCGAGCCGCCGCGACGCCGCCATCCGTCAGGCCCAAGCCCTGGTCACCGGTCGCGAGGTCGGCGCGCTCTACACCTACCGCGCGCAAAAGCCCGTGACCGTGCCCGACCGCTCGGCGGCGCTCATCAACATCGTGTCGCGCAAGGCCGACGGGCAAGAGGTGTTTTTGTTCCGCGAGCCCAACAGCGGTCAGCAGCCCTATCGCGCGGTGCTGTTGCGCAACGGCAAGGAGTCGTCGCTGGAAGGAGGGCCGATTACGCTGTACGTCGACGGTACGTTTGCCGGCGAGGGTTACATCGGCCGCGTCGGCAAAGACGAGACGACGTTCATCCCCTATGCCCGCGAGTCCGGGTTCGCACTCAATCAGCGCTACGAAGAGACCATCTCGGACCGCCGCATCGCCAAGATCCTGGGCGGCCGCATCTGGATCCAGGCCAAGCGCGTCTACACCCGCACCGTAAACATCGACAGCAACCGCGACCAGCCGAGCACCTGCTACGTCAAGCTGCACCGCACCGGCGGCACTGAACTGGTGGACCCGCCCAAGGACATCGTCAAGGCCGGCGGCGAGTTCTTCGTGCCGGTGCAAGTGCCGGCAAAGACCAAAGGCACCGTCAAGATTATCGAATCGACGCCGATTTCGTCGATCGAGACGGGGCTGACGGCGGCGGCCATCGACGCGCTCAAGTACTGGCTGACCAACAGCAAGCCTGAGGAAGCGCTCGCAGGCCCAATCCGCGAAGCACTGGCAACCCACGACGACATCAGTAAGCAAGAGCAGCGCATCTACGAGCTGCAACAGCAGCGCGACACGCTCGACCAGGAGCAGCGCCGCATCCAGGGCAACCTCGATGCGCTGCCGCCGGGACCAGTCGCTGCCGACTTGCGCAAGAAGCTGGTCGGGCAGCTCGATGACGCCAGCAAGAAAGCCGCCGAGGTCGCCAAGCACATCGTCGAAGCGCAGGTCAAGATTGCGGCGCTGCGCGAGAAGCTCCGGGTGCTGTTGGCGGGGGTCGAGTTGAAGTAGCCAGGTAGACTGGCGCATCGCCCATTGCGCCCGCGCACCCGCTTTGCCAAGCTGCGGCCCCTGGCGCCGCCAACCCGGCGCTCCACCTCCCCGCCATCTGGTGCCAAATGTCGAGATTTCCCACGCCATCGGCGCTCGCCGCGCTGTCGGCCGCTGCCACCTTCGCGCTCTCCGCTTGTGGTGATCCCGCCAAGCCCGCCGCTGCGGCGCCTGTCGATGCCATCACCGCGACCGACACGGCTGCCTTCGATGGCGCGGATGCAGTCGCAGCAGCCGAAGTGACTGCCGACATCACAACTGTGCCAGAGACGGCCGAGGCCGACGCAGCATCGGCCGCCGACACCGCGACCGGACCTGCGCTTTGCGCAGACGGCACGCAGCCCAAGAAGCTCGCTGCCGGCCCGTATGGCCCACTGCGGCACGACCTCGCCGAGCCGTTCACCATGGAATTGGCCGACGGCACGACTTTCGATTTTGCCGCGTCGTTCAGTGGATGCGACACCTACGCCTTCATACCCGACACCATCGTCATCTCCGAGGTCAATCCGGTGTCGGTGTGGACCAAGGACCTGGCCGCGCTGCTCAAAGCCTCGCCCAAGAACACCCACTACTTTTTCGTGTCGCGGCTGTCGAACTCGTCCGACGTCGTCAAGAGCACGCAGGCCATGCAAGAGCGCATCGGCGACGCGCTCAACACGCTGGACGAGGCGACGGGCGCGCATTGGTTCAGCCGCCTGCACGTCGCCAAGAAGTCGGCGCTCGGCCAGGCCAACTGGATCGGGCAAGTGCTGCAGAGCCACGGCAAGATGGGCTTTGGCATCGACCGCGACCAGCGCGTGCGCGGCTTTGGCAGCTTCGCCGATGTGACGC
The DNA here is from genome assembly GCA_005792545.1 of Pseudomonadota bacterium. Classification (GTDB taxonomy): domain Bacteria; phylum Myxococcota_A; class UBA9042; order UBA9042; family UBA9042; genus SXRM01. Next base: position 22,212 of record SXRM01000399.1, read on the forward strand.
GCTCGGACCCCAAGCTGCAGGCGGCGGGCAAGTGGCCTTGGCAAGCCAATCTCGCCTATGCGGCGCACGAGCCGGTGTTCTGGAATGCGCAGTTCGCGCGGCAGGCCAAGCTTGATGCGTTGAAGGCGACGGTCGTGGACCTGTGGAAAGGCGAAGTGCTGGCCGAGTTTGCGGAAGTCGACATGGACCTGCCCGGCGCGCCGACGATGGCCACCTACGACGCCCTGTGGGTCGAGGTCGACATGCGCTGCCCCAAGGCCAACGAGGTCGAGTTCGGCAACTGCGGCGCCTGGGACTACCTGGCCGGCCTGCGCGTGACCGGCCCCGACGGCAAAGACCGTGAGATTGCCCGCTTCATCACCACTTACCACCGCGAGTCGCACTGGATTGTCGACGCCACGCCGATGCTGTTCTTGCTCGGCAAGGGCGGCAAGCACCACTTCCGCTGGGACTTCGCGCCGAGTTGGAACAAGCAGCCCACCGAGACGCGCCTGCGGCTGCACCTGGCCAAGACCGGCGCCGTCAGCCGACCGGTCGCGGGCACGTACCTGTGGGATGGTGCGGCCTGGAACAGCAAGTACGACGCCGCGCACCCTGACGTGCAGGTGCCGATCCCGGCCAGCGCCAAGAAAGTCGAGCTGTTTGCGCTCGTCACCGGTCACGGCGCCGACAAGGCCACGCAGTGCGCCGAATTCTGCAACCACCAGCACCACGTCAGCGCCGGTGGCACCACCTACAAGCTCGACTTTCCGATGGCCGGCACCCAGAGCCAGTGCGTGCCGCAGATGACCAAGGGCATGACCCCCAACCAAGGCGGCACCTGGTGGTTCGGCCGCGGTGGTTGGTGTCCGGGTCAACAGGTCGAGCCGTGGCGGGTGACGCTGGGTGCCGAAGCCAAGCCAGGAACGACCGTGACGTTGAACTACAAGGGGATTTTCAACGGCAAAGCGCCGCCCGACGGCGAGGGCAACATTCACCTGGTCAGTTGGCTGGTGGTGTACGAATAGCCCGGGTCAGTAGCGCACACCCAGCGCGAGTCCCAGCGGCGCCGATGCCGCCCCAGTCTCGTTGTCGGTGAAGTGCCACCAGGCATCTGCGAACCAGGCCACGTCGCCCATCGGCCAGTCCATGCCCAGGGTCAGCGTGCCGAGCATCGCCGAGCGCAGGATGTCGGCCTCGCCGTCGATGCCGCAGGCGCGGTTGCGGACATCGGGCGAATCGAAATCGCCACACGCCAGAAGCACCACCTGCGAGCCCGGGCTGTAAGGGACGATTTGCATCCCAAGGCCAAGGTTGAGGTGCACATCGGGCCGCACCTGCAACTCGGCCTGTCCGAACAGCGCGGTGCGCACGGCAATCGCAACGCCACGCCGAATAAAGGCATCTTGAAAGCGCGTCCAGTGCTCGCCGGGCGCTTCGACCTCTGCCAACTGCGCTTGCGTCAGCGGCATGCGCTGCTCGGGCTGCTGCAGCCTGGCGTTGCGGTCGCGGACCCAATCGGTAACGCGCACCATCCGCGCCCACGGCACACGACCGACGCCGAACTCGCTGGACAACCGGATCGCGTGTTGGCCAATCGGAAAGCGGTTGCGCAGGGCAAAACCACCCCACGCCGAGGTGGATTCGTTCAACTCGCCCTTGTGGATGCCCTGCACGGTGTCACTGGCCAAGGCGCGGTGGCCGAGGTCACCCCACAAGCTCAGCTCCAGGCGCGAGGCCAGGCCCACGCTGGCAGCGCCGCGCAACAGCGTCGAGGTCGCCTCGTGGCTCGCCCGCGCGGAAACGCCGCGCGGCCGCGCCGCCGAAGGGACCAGACCGCCGGCAAAATCACCTTGCACCGACCACTGACCGCGGGCCTCCTGCGGCCCCTGAATGCGCGCGCCGGTCGGCACGGGCATCAGCGCGACCTGATCGACGCGCACGACGCGGTTGATATTGCAGGCGGGCGCGACGGTGAGTGCCAGCAGCGCAGACAAGCACACCCCGATCGATGGGGCCATGCTGCTCTTGGGCTGGGGGCTCATGTCGGACTCCGCGTTGCGCAGAGGGGCAGGGTACGGTCGGCCGGGAGTGGATGCAAATGGCAGACTTGCCGCGTCAGGCGGGTCCGGCACGGGTCACAACGACAGATTTCCCACCGGTGGCGGCGCCGGCACGTCCAGCCCCTTGTCCGTGGCGCGGTTCTGGTCGCTGTTACCGGCAAACAGCGACGCCTTGGGCAGCACCGGCGCGTCCATGCGCTGCTGTACGAGCCCAAGGCCGTTGCCCAGCGCGGCAGAGCCCGCGACCAAAACCGCGGCGCAATGGTCGAACAGCAGCCCCGCGCGCGGGTGCCCCGTGACCAGCGTGTCCAGCACCGTCACTTGGGTCGCCTCGAACGCGACCAGACCATCGGCGTAGGCCTTGCCAAGCTTGCCCGTATCATCCGCCCAATTCGCCGCGAGCGACTGCGCCAGCACGCAGCCTCGGGTCAACAGCGACCCTTTGTGTACGGCAACAGCGGCCAGGTGGTTGCCGGAGATGCGGCTGTTGGTCAGCTCAGCGTGGCCACCGTCTCTCACCACCACGCCCTGGCCAAACACCGCGGGATCCTCGCGTGGCCGGGTATCCGCAATGACGCTGCCCGCCACAAGAATTCGGGCTCCTGCTCCGGTTACAGCGAGCCCGCCTTCGCGATTGCGCAGGATCTTGCTGCCCGTGATGAGGGCGTCGGCGCCGTTGAGGACGATAGCGCCCTGGCCGAGCTGGCCGCTCGCCGGCTGGGCCAGGGTGTCTTCGATGACACAGCCCGCCAGGTGCGCAGTGGTGCCTGCGCCCGCTGCGACCACGCCGCCAAAACGGCCACCAGTCAGGTGACAACCGAACAGCCGCAGATCGCCGCCAAACTGCGTCGCCGCCCCGACGCCAGCCTTGCCAAGCTTCTTGTCCGCCAACGTATCTTGGATCGCAGTGCGCCGGGCGGTCATCCGACTGCCCGCATCGCGCACATGCAGGCCCACGCCCGCCGCGCGTACTACGAGGCTGTCGGCAATGTCGAGCACCGCCCCCTTGGTCGCGAACGCCGCCCAGCCAAGCGACCCGTCGGCCATCAGCTGCATGTCGCGGACAATCGTGCCTAGCAGCGTTGCCTGCGCCCCTTCCGCGCTGACCAGCACACCCACGGCGCGGGCGTTCTCGATGACACAGCCGCGCAAGGCCATGGTCGCGCCCCACTCGCACAGCACGCCGTAGCCGCCTTCGGTCTGCTTGTTGGCGAAACCGCGTTGCTTGCCGATGCGGACGCCTGCCAGTTCGATGCGGGTAAGCTCGGCCGCCGCATGTACCGCGCTGTCGCTGGCGCCCTCGAAGTCGCCGCCAATCACCGTGACCACGGCGCCCGTCGCTGCACTGACTGCACTGCCGTACTTGCCCTCGGGCAGGTCCACGTCAATGTCGCGGATCCGCAGATGGGTCGCCGCAACTTGGGCTCCGTTCACGGCACCGACTCCGACTACCCGACCGCCATCGATCGCCACATCGGTCAGCGTCGCGGTGGCCTCGCTCAAGCCCAGGCTGTTGCCGATCTTCTTGTTGCCCGCAACGACGCCGCGCACGGCTGCCCGCGTCAGTGCAAGCTCGACGCCCTTGCCCTGCACCAGCAACGCGTGCTCTGTCGGCGCATCGAACCACAGGTCGGCCAGGTCCAGGGTGCCACCAAATGCGACGATCCCAGGTCCAGGCCCGGTGACGGTCACACCGCGCAAGGCGAATTTGCCGCCCGTCACCAGAACGGACGATGCGCTGGCGTTCGGCGCCACGATGCGCACCTTGGCGGCGCAGACCCCGACCACCGTCAGGGCAGTCTTGGCCGGTAGTTGCTCCACGTAGTCGCCTGCCGCAACGGCGAGCGTTGACCCGACGGGAGCCTTGGTCGCGGCCGCATACAGGCTTTTGTACGGGCTGGAGAGCGTGCCGTTTCCCGCTGAGCCGGCCGCAGCGTCGACGAAGACCGCATTCTTAGGCAGGCCCACCGGCCAGGCGCCGGCGGGGCAGGCTTTGACGTCGGCGACGCAGCCCTGCTGACCCTGCGGAGCAGACACAAAGCCAGGTGGGCAGGTCCACGGCACGCCGGCTGGCGCGCATTTGCCATCACTGCGGTACTGCCCGGCCGGGCACTCGCTGGCGGCGCACTCGGCGGAGCCCAGGTCGCCTTCGCACCACCGCGGCGCTAGGGGCGCGGCAAGGCCGGCCGGCGAGCACACACCGCCGCGGTCGGGGTCTGGCCACAGCCCCGCGGGACAGGCCGTGCCCGACTCACAGGCTGCCTCGCGCACGCCACAGCCGGGCTCGTGCAGGCCGCAAGGCTTGCCGCTCGCGTCCAAGGTGGCCGCGCACCAGTTTGGCAGACAGGCAGCCGCTGAGCCTGTACTCGCGAGGTCACAATTGGCAGGTCCGACCGAGACACACTGGCCGGTGGAAGGGGCTGGCGCCTGCCCCAGGGCGCAGGACTCGGCCGCTTTTGCCTTCGCCGCGCTGGCATCCGTTGCAGCGCCTAGTTGCGATGGTGCCGTTGCGCAGCCCGTCATGGCCCAGGCACAGGCGATGGCCGAAGCACGGGCAATCGCAATCGGCGCTGCTGCCATCGTTTCAGCCACCGGCCGTCTGCGCCGGGGCACGCAGCGTACCACAGAACACCACTACCGGGACCTGCTTTGCCGCTGGCGCCCGGCCAGCGTAGCATCGCGCAGGGCGTTGCCGCCCAGGTCGTCACTGGATGCTGGAATCATCGCTGCTGCCGCTGCTGCTCGTAACCGCGGTCGCCACGCCGGTGCTGGCGCGGCTGGCGGCTTGGCGCTTGGGGCGTCTGATCGACGCCAGGCCGGGTTACGCGCGCGCACACATGCCGTCGCTGCCGGTCGTGCCAGCAGAGGCGGCGACCGACCGTTTGGCGCAGCGATTCGAAGCCGCAGTGCGCCTGGCCGAGCGCCGCGCCGTGCAACACCTGACCGCATCCGCGGCAGCCAAGGTCACGGTCGAAGCCGGCGAACTGGCCACGCAGTTGTCCATCCACGTGGAGGTGGCGACGGCCTTGCTGGCTGACTGGCGGGCGCGCCTGCCTTGCCGCGTGCGAGTGACCCGCGGTGGGCGCCTGCTGCACGACTTCGCCTCGGCTGACCTCAAGGCCGCGGCACGTGACGCCTGGCACGCGTGGCCGCAGCGGTTGCTGTTGTGGCTGGCGGCGATTCTGGCCAACCTCGGCGCGTTGTGGTGGGTGGTCGTCGGCATCGCAGTCGGCCTTGTGGCGCTTCGCGAGGTGCTGGCTGCCGAGACCGACGAGGCCCGTCTGGGCATGGCGGCGCTGGGCATCGGAGAGTTCATCGGTGTGTACCTCGCCGCCCAGGCAGGAGCGTGGCTGGTGGCGCTGATGACGGCGACGACCGGTCCTAAGTTCGCCCCCAAGCCCGAAGGCGGACCGCCGCGCCGAATGCGCATCGGTGGCAAGCCACGCCCGCCTCAAGGCAGAGCCGCCAGTCCTCCAGAGCGCACTGCGCTCAAGCCACAGCGTAAGCAGTCGTCCCAGAGCAGTTCGGGCTTCAACTGGGGCGACTTGGTGCCATCGAGCATCGACGTGGACGGCGAAGGCTGCGTTTTCGTGCTGATGATTATCGCCGTGCTGGTGCTGGTTTCGCTGGTGGCCGGCAGTCTGGCGGTGGTGGTGGTATGGCTCATCGGTCTGTGGCGGGCGGTGGCGCGGCTGGGCGAGCCTGAGCGCGACCTGCATCCGGCGCTGTGGGTGGCGCGGGCCGAGATGGCCAGCCCGTGGGAGCGCTGGCTGCCGACCAACGACCTCGCCGTACGCCTGGTGCGCGCTTTGGGGCGGCAACTGCAGGGCCGGCCTGGCGACGAGCAACTGGCGTACCGCGTGATGGCGCGCGCCAAGCGGCAGGGCGGCGTGGTCGCGGCGCTCGAGATTGCCATGGACGAGGCGCTCGACCTGCGCGAAGCACTCGACGTGGGCAGCCGGTTGGTCGCGCTGCACGGCGGCGACTTGCGCGTCGGCGACGCTGGCGACATCGCGTTCTGGTTTCCGCCGGATGCGTGGCACGCGCTGACTACCGAGCCGGAGTTCGTGCCGCTGGAGTACCTGGGCCACCCCGAGCAGCTGCTGCGGCCCAAGCGCCTCGCCGTCAACGTGCCGGGGCTGAACCTCGACCATTTGGGCGGTGCGATGCGGCTGGCCGGCGGGCCGTGGATGACGCTTGGCGTGCTGGCGATCGTAGTGCTGGATCAGGCCGCCGGCATTCCGGTGCGCGGCATCGACCTGAGCTTGACGGCGCTGTTCTGCGCGCTGTCGCCGGGCACGTTCGTGCTGGCTGCGGTGGCGATGCGGACGGCGCGGCAGTCGGCACGGATTGGGCTGCTGCGCGATGCCCGGCGGGTGACTGTGCACGCGGTGCAGCGCGCGTTGGCGGCGGGCGAAGCGACGCTGGACGCCAACCTGGTGGTCGGACAGCTGACCCAGGCGACGGCGAGTCTGCGCGGTGCGTTTGTCGCGGACGAGTACCGCCGCGAAGTCGAGGCAATGCTTGCGGATATCGGCCTGGAGCCGAGTCTGAGGGGCAAGCTCGGCAACCGCTGGGACCTCGAAGAAATGCAGACGCGCATGGCGGCGTTGGACAAGCTGCGCGCTTTCGAGCGGCTGGCGCAGGCGCCGGGCAACGCAGACGACATCGTGTTTGATTCGGGGGCGGTGGAATTGGCTGTGTAATTGCAAATGGTCCGGGTGGTGCGCTTTGGCTTACACCCGCACTTGATCAATCCCACAAGCCCCGTTAGCCTCGCGGCCCGATCCAGGCGGCCGACCGCCGCGCCGCGGAGCACCGATGGCCCACGACAAGCACGCTGCAACCTCGAACGCGCTGCCCGCCGACCGCGGCGAGGCGCCATTTTCGGACTACAAAGTCGCCTACTCGCCGACGCAAGCGGTCGCAGAGGCAACGCGCTGCCTGTATTGCAGCGACGCGCCGTGCATGAACGCTTGCCCGACCCGCATCGACGTCGCACAGTTCATCCGCAAGATTGCCACCGGCAACGACCGCGGCTCGGCCAAGACCATCTTGGACGCCAACATCTTAGGCATGTCCTGCGCGCGCGTCTGCCCGGTCGAGACGCTGTGCGTTGGGGCCTGCGTCTACAACACGCTGGGCCATCCGCCGATTCAAATCGGGCGCCTGCAGCGCTACGTGACCGACCGTGCCCTCGACGAGGACTGGCAGTTCTACACGGCCGGGCCCGACAGCGGCAAAAAAGTCGCGCTCATCGGAGCAGGTCCCGCCAGCCTCGCCTGTGCACACCACCTGCGGCGCTCTGGCCATGCCTGCACGATTTTCGAAAAACGCGATGTGATTGGCGGACTCAACACTACCGGCGTTGCGCCTTACAAGATGAAGGCGGACGCAAGTCTGCATGAGGTCGACTGGTTATTGGAGATCGGCGGCATCGACATCAAGACCGGGGTCGAAGTGGGCCGCGACGTCACCTTCGATCAGCTGGAGCGCGACTACGACGCGGTTTTCTTTGGCGCCGGGCTGGGCCTGGACAGCCGGCTCGGCGTGCCGGGCGAAGATCTGGCTGGCGTCGACGGCGCGGTCGCCTGGATCGAGCGCATGAAGCTACAGCCGGTGGACCTGAGCGGCGTGCGGCACGCACTGGTCATCGGCGGCGGCAACACTGCGATGGACTGCATGCGCGAGCTACTGGGCCTCAAGGTGCCGAACGTGACGCTGGTCTATCGCGGCACCCAGGCCGGTATGCCCGGCTATGCCCACGAGTGGAAGGCGGCGCAGGTGCTCGGCGCCAAGGCGCAGTGGCAGGCGGTTCCGGTGGCGTTTGAGGGCGACGGTCGGGTGCAGCGCGCGAAGCTGGCCTTGCTCGATGGCAACAAGCAGCCGACGGGCGAGACTGTCCTTGTCGATGCGGACCTGGTGCTGATGGCCATCGGCCAGGGCAAGCTCGGCGGCATGCTGGCGGGGCTGTCTGGCATCAACATCGCCAAGGGCGTGGTTCAAGCGGACGAGCACGGCTTTACCGGGCGGCCAAAGTGGTACGTCGGTGGCGACGCCCGCAATGGCGGCAAAGAGGTCGTCAACGCTGCCGCGGAAGGCAAGCAGGCCGCCTTGGCCATCCACAAAAGTTTCGGCTAGTTATCGCACGCTCGGCGTCGCGAGGAGTTTGTCATGGCAGACTTGACCACCAACTGCGGCGGCATCATCAGCCCCAACCCGTTCTGGTTGGCTTCGGCGCCACCGGCCAACAGCGGCGCGCAGGTGCAGCGCGCGTTCGAGGCCGGCTGGGGCGGCGCGGTGTGGAAGACGCTCGGCCAGCCGATCCAGAACGTGTCGAGCCGCTTTGGTGGCCATACCATCGGCGGCGCGCGCGGCGCGGGCTTCAACAACATCGAGCTCATCACCGACCGGCCGCTCGAGGTCAATTTTCGCGAGATTTACGAGACAAAAAAGCGGTTTCCCAAGCACGCCGTCATCGTCTCCCTGATGGTCGAGACCGAAGACGAGTGGCGCGACATCATTTTGCGTAGCATCGACGCCGGTGCCGACGGCCTGGAGCTGAACTTTGGCTGCCCGCACGGCATGTGCGAGCGCGGCATGGGCTCGGCGGTCGGGCAAGAGCCGCGCATCAACGAGCGCATCACGGCATGGGCGGTCAAGTATTCGACCGTGCCGGTGCTGGTCAAGCTGACGCCCAACGTCGGCGACATCAATCCGCACGGCCTCGCGGCCAAGCACGGCGGCGCGCACGGCGTGTCGCTCATCAACACCATCAAGTCGATCATCGGCGTCGACATCGACCGCTTCGTGCCCGAGCCGCGCGTCGGCACCCAGTCGTCAAACGGTGGCTATTGCGGCGCGGCGGTCAAGCCCATCGCCCTGCACATGACGGCCCAACTGGCCCGCAATCCGGGTTTCCGTTTGCCGATCAGCGGTATCGGCGGCGTGTGCAACTGGCGCGACGCGGTCGAGTTCATCCTGCTCGGCGCGACCAGCGTGCAGGTGTGCACCGAGGTCATGCTCAAGGGCTACCGCATCGTCGAGGACATGATCGACGGCCTGAGCAACTACATGGACAGCCACGGCTTTGCGACCATCGACCAGATGGTGGGCAAGGCGGTGCCGGCGTACAGCGAGTGGGGCGACCTCGACCTGAACTACGAGACCGTGGCCAAAATCGACGCCACCAAGTGCATCGGCTGCCAGGTCTGCGTGGTCGCCTGCCACGACGGCGCCCACCAGTGCTTGCACCCGCAAGAGGGCACGCGGGTGCCGCGGGTCGACGAGTCCGAGTGCGTCGGCTGCAACCTGTGCAAGATCGTCTGCCCGGTGCCCGACTGCATCAGCATGGTCACGGTCGACAACGGCTGGGCGCCGGCGACGTGGAACCAGCACATGGTCGGCGCGGGCAAGCTGCGGCCCAAGAAGGGCGCACACTAGTCGCCGCAAGCCAGAACAAGAACGCGTCGAAACTCCGGAGGTTTTCATGATGTCCAAAGTCGTCCGCTGTGGCCTCATCCAACTGGCCAACCCCATCAACGACGAGTCGGTGCCGGTCGCCACCATCCAGCAGGCGATGCTGGACAAGCACCTGCCGTACATCGAAGAGGCCGGCAAGCGCGGGGTGCAGATCCTGTGCATGCAAGAGATTTTCAACGGCCCGTACTTCTGCCCCGGCCAGGACAAGCGCTGGTATGACGCGGCCGAGCCGATTCCAGACGGCCCGACCACGCGGTTGATGCAGGAGCTGGCCAAGAAGCACGAGATGGTCATCGTGGTGCCGCTTTACGAAAAAGAGATGCGCGGGGTGTTCTACAACTCGGCGGCGGTCATCGACGCCGACGGTACCTACCTCGGCAAGTACCGTAAGCAACACATTCCGCAGACTTCGGGGTTCTGGGAAAAGTACTTCTTCAAGCCCGGCAACGGCGGCTATCCGGTGTTTGAGACCAAGTACGGCCGCGTTGGCGTCTACATCTGCTACGACCGCCATTTTCCCGAGGGTTGGCGCGCGCTGGGCCTGCATGGCGCGGACATCGTGTTCAATCCATCGGCTACTGTTGCCGGGCTGTCGCAGTACCTTTGGAAGCTGGAGCAGCCCGCCGCGGCGGTCGCCAACAGCTACTTTGTCGGCGCCATCAACCGCGTCGGCACCGAAGCACCGTGGAACATCGGCAAGTTCTACGGTTCGAGCTACTTCGTCGATCCGCGCGGGCAGATCCAGGCTTGTGGCAGCGAAGAGGGCGATGAACTGGTGGTCGCGGACCTCGACTTCGGCAAGATCGACGAGGTGCGCAAGACCTGGCAGTTCTACCGCGACCGCCGGCCGGATGCGTACCAGGACTTGACGGATCCGGGGTTGGCGTAGGCGTTTGCGGACCTACGGCCCAGGGCACCCCATCGCGTACTTGACCGTGAGCGTGGCCGTCGCCGTCGCACAGCCTTTGCCAGCGGGTGCGACGACGGCGCCGAGCGCGGGGTCGTAGGTCCAGCTGCCGATCGGGCAGGGCGCGAAATCCGCGCTGACGACGACTGAGTCAGGCTTGGCCTATTTGAGCGCGGGGCACGTCGAGCGCAAGATACTCGCTGACAACCAGCTGCGGCGGAATCGCGTACACCTTGAGTGGCGGCGCGGCTTGCGCGTCTGAGGCCAACGCCGGCGCCACGTCGACCGGTTCGATGGCGTCCAGTGGCGAATCTGGTTGCACAGCGCTGTCGGCCGAGGCTGCGTTGGGTGCGTCGGTGGATGCAGGTTCCGCGTTGCCGCACGCGGTTGGCAAGACGGCCAAGCCAAGCGCGAGCAATACCGCCGGCGCCCAGCCTGACGACATGCAAGCACGAGCTTTACCTGCGGCGCAGCTTTCACGCAGTCTCCGGCATCGCCATTCGCTCGGAAGGGGCTGTCCCGCAAGCGGTTAGGCCTGTCCAGGGTGCTCCGCACTTTGGCTTGCGTCAAGCGCCTTTGCGCGATTTCCAAGCCTGCGCAGTTGCGGGCCGACACAGCCGTGGCGCCATGGCCTTCCAAGGTACGTTAGCGCCTCGTCGCGCCCGCCACTTCGTCGCCCAGAAAGTACACCGCCATCGCCCCTTTGCCTTTGACCGCGATTTCGCCGCGGGACTCGACGGCGAACGTTCCGGCCAGCAGCGCCGCAGTCGCCGCCGACACCTGAATCCTGCCGATCTCGCCGTGGCTCTCCATGCGACTGGCGGTGTTGACGGTGTCGCCCCACAGGTCAAAGACACGCTTGCTGACGCCGATGACCCCGCCAACGGCCGGGCCAGAGTGCATGCCAACGCGCAACTGAAACGCCTGACCGTCGCCGCGCAAGATGCCCGCCGCCTCGCCCTGCAGCGCCAAGGCAAAGCGCGCCATCGCCGCGGCGTGGTCAGGTCGTGCATCCAGCGCCCCTGTGACTGCCATGTACGCATCGCCAATCGTCTTGATCTTCTCCACGCCGTGCTGCGCGGCCAACGCGTCAAAGCGGGCGAAAACGGCGTTGAGCTCGCTGACCAGTGTCGCGGGCGTCACGCTGCTGGAATAGTCTGTAAAACCAGCGATATCCGCAAACAGTATGGTCACCTGCGGATGCGCATCCGCGATCATTGCGGCCCCATCCTTGAGGCGGCGCGCGATGCTCGCCGGCAGCATTTCGGCAACCAGCCGGTCAGAGCGCGCGCGTTCGCGGTTGAGCGTCCACACAAACCACGCCGCGGCCGCGAACACCACCGACAGCGCTACCGCGATGTTCATGGTCAAGAACAGCGCGCGTGCTGCTCCGCTCACGGCCAGTGGGTGGCCGAGCAGCTCTGGCTCCGCGACGGCGGAGTACACCGTGATGCCCAAGAACATCGCCATGAACACCAGGGCCCGCCGCAAGTCGAGGAACAACAGCGCGCCGATGGGCCCGAGGAAACTCCAGCAAATCACCATGCCGGACTGGACCGTGCCGCCGATGCTCCACTGGATGAGCGCAGAAATCCATGTAATGCAGAGTAGTTGCGTGTAGACCAGGCCGACATGCCCACCAGACCAGTACGACCACGCCAGCGCCGTGCCCACGACGGCAACGAACACGAGCGGCAACGCCATCGTCGGGCCCACGCCGAACACCGCGGTGTACATGGCGCTCCAGACCAGGCCGCAGCCGCAGCAGGTGAGCGCGACGATGCGGATCAGTCGGCGAGCAAACAGCTCGTCGTCGGTGCGGGCGCCACTGGTTGAACGCAAGGCTGCCATGCAAGAACCCTGGCACGCGGAACGCGGACCGTGGGCGATGATTGTGGTTGCGGTTGGCGCGTGGCGTCAATTGGGGCAGCGGGTGTGGTCGTCGGTCCGGGCTATCGCAAGAAGCTGGCCGACCCAGAGCTCGATCCCGGTTGACCTGATTCGTGTAGTGACAGACCATCCAAAACCCGCGGCGGCTAGGCGCGCCTGACGCAAAGGGCAACCGGTGGACAGGGCCACCGCAAGCGACCAGGCGGCCGCGGAACCCGTCGCTTCGCATTGCCCCGACGGTCCGCGTCGACGTATGCCCTGCGCTTCGCAACCGTCAAAGCGAGTTTCAAGTGGTCCAAGCCAGCGAATTCAGCCAGTCGCATACAGCGGCGCCCTTGATGGTCGGTATCGACCTGGGCACAACCTACTCGCTGATTTCGCTGTGGACGACCGATGGACAGATGCTGGTCAAGAACGCGCTGGGGACATTTCAAACCCCGTCTGTGGTCGGCACACTCGACGATGGCACGCTGGTGGTTGGCGCCTCAGCGAAGGAGCGCCTCTGGTCGCATCCCGACAAGACGGTCGCCTGCTTCAAGCGCCAGATGGGCACCGATCACATCCACCGCTTGGGGCCCCACAGCTTTTGACCCGAGGAACTGTCCGCCGTCGTCCTTCGCTCGCTCATCGCAGATGTGGAGGCGCATACGGGGCGGCGGCCCACGGA
>SXRM01000400.1 GCA_005792545.1 Pseudomonadota bacterium
ACTCCTGTCTCCCCGACCGCAAAACAAGTGGACGATTTCGGTAGCTATGAGGCCTACGGGGCCGTCGGTGCGTCCCAGCCGATGATGGCTCCGTCGTCGCTCGCGGTGATCGCGTAGCTGCCGGCCGCGTCGCCCCAAATGCCTGCCGTGACCGCAACGCCAGCGCACCCGTCGGGGCAGTGGCGCGTCATCGACACCAGCGACAGTGGTGCTTTGTCCGCCGCGATCAGCCAGACGCGCGCCGTCCCGTCGTTGCTGGTCGACAGCAGGCGCGTGCCGTCTGCGGCCCAGTCGAGCGCACGCACGGGGCCAGAGTGGCCCGCAAGCACCGCCAGCGTTTCCCCGGTCTTGCTGTCCAGGAGCACGAGGCCGGCTGAACCACCGCCGACCGCGACGAGATCACCCTGAGGTCGAAAAGCGATCGCGCTCTCGTCAGCCGCAAGGTCCTTGCGTTGCCAGGCGACCTGCAGCGTCCCGGCGTCCAGCATTCGAACGTGGTCGCCATTGGCAGGGCCAGCGCCGTCTAGCGCAACCATGAGCCACTGGCCATTGGGCGACGGTGCGACCTTGCGGACACTGGCGCCCAAGCCGACGGCGTAGACCTGCAGCTTTTGCCCCAAGGTTGCGGGAGCAATGCCCAAAAGGTGCGCGCCCGATCCGGCAGCCGCCCAAACGCTCACTGCGCCCGAGCCGACCGCCAGATCACGCGCCCAGGGGCCGCCCAGGCCAAACGTTTTGACGTTGATAGGCGACGTCGCCTGCGCCGGCTGGGCCAACTGCCACACCCGCACGCTGTAGTCGGTAGCTGCGGTGACCAGCAGCGGCGGTTGGCCGGACGGCTGGGCCAGCGCCAGCGTCAGCACGTCGCCCGTGTGCAGCGCGTACATGCCGTCGGGTTTGCCAGTCGCTGCGGACCAACTACCGACGACCCCAAGCGCCGCAGCGGACCATAGCACGCCGTCCTGCGCCCCCAGGTCGAACACAGCCCCAACATGCCGGACCACTGGCCAAGACCAGCTGTGCGTCACAAGCTGCAGTCGTGCCGGCCCGCGGGCCTGCCAGCCGACGTAGGCGTGGGTCGCGGCCAGCGCGAGATCGACCGCAACATCAGGCGGCGCCCCGGTCGGCCCATCCGCAACTGGCTTGGGCTGCAGCGCTGGCGGGGTCGATGGGATGCCGTTGGGCAGCGACCACTGCCACAGCTGACCCGAAGTGGTGATGCCGGACGCAGCGCTTCCGCCAGCGGCGAGCTGCACGCCAGCCGCATCGGGCACCCCAGCCAAGGTCGCCAATTGCTTTCCCGATTGCAGGTCGAAGACACGCGGCGCCAGCTGCTCGGCCGATGCAACGACGCGGTGGCTGGCACTGTCATAGCGCAGATGCTGCACGGGTGAGCCAAGCGTCGCCAGCGTCTGCAACGGCACCGCGCCAAGGAGCATGTGCTGGACCTTGCCATCGTCGCCGCCGCTGACGACGCCGAAGCCACCCGGAGCCTTGCTGTGCAGCGCTAGTGCCCGGACAGGTTTGTTGTGCGGAGCCAGCGTTGCGAACACAGCGCCGGACACGGCGTCGATGATGAGCACCATGCCGTTGTGCGTGCCGACGGCGACCATCTTGGCATCGGCTGACCACGCAACCGCTGTAAAGTGGTCGTTTACTTTACCGATCGCAAGCAACAGCGGCCACGACGCCGGTTTGCCCAGGCTGTAGGCCGCGTAATACACCCGCAGTGCGTCAATCTTGCCCACCGACGCGATGCGGGTTCCGTCCGGGGAAAACGCAACCGCCTCCACGCCGAAGCGATGGCCGAAGTGGTCGTAGGCGTGTGCTCCGGTCAACGTGTTATGGACATGCACGCCGGTGGCCGACAGCCACGCCAGCTGCGCGCCATCCGGCGACAACGCGACGCGACCGTTGCCTTTGCCGCCCGACTGCCAGCGCGGACAGGCCGCGTCCTCGTCCGTCTTGCCGTCGCAATCGTTGTCCTGACCGTCGCACACGACCTCAGGGCCGGCCGCATAGCCGCCGATCTTGGTGAAATCGGGATCCTGCCAGCCCTTGGCGGCAGCGCAGACCTTGAACTGGCCGGCGCAAACGCCTTGCGCTTTGCTAGCCGGCGGCGCTGGCACGGCGACGTCGTCTGCGATGCCGTTGCAGTCGTTGTCCAGTCCATCGCAAGTCTGCTCCACCTCTTCAAAGGTCGGCGTGCCAGCCGCGGCCAACGCCGACCACGCCGCATAGTCGGGCGCCACCCATTTTCCGCCTTTGCATTGCAGCGGCGCGCCAACACAGACGCCCAGATTCGGCTTGCCCAGGCCACTGTCGGGCGGGTTGGTCTTGCCGAGGTCTTCGTCGGTCTGGCCGTCGCAGTCGTTGTCCTTGCCGTCGCACAGCGATTCCAGCGGCTGGTAGCCGGCGACCGCGGTCAGCGGCGGCTCAGCCCAACCCGCTTTGCCGGCGCATACTTGCAGCGCCAGGCCACAGACGCCGGGTTTGGTCGACAGCGGCGGCGCCTTGACGAACTGGTCGGTCTTGCCATCGCAGTCGTTGTCCAAGCCGTCGCAAGCCGTCTCTTGCGTTTGGTAGCCGGGCAAGCTGGCGTAGTCGGGCAACAGCCAGCCCTTGGCCCCGGCGCATTGCGGCTTTTGGCTGCTACAAACGCCTTTGGCGGGCGGCAGCGCGGGTAGCGGCAGTTCGTCGTCCACCAGTTGATTGCAGTCGTTGTCCAGGCCGTCGCAGGATTTTTCGACTTCCTCGTAGTCTGCGACGCCGCCGTAGTCGCACACCGGGCTGTTGCCGACGCAAGTCAACGCGACGCCGGCTGCGCAGACGCCCCATTTCAAGCACAGCGTTTTTGGCGACAGGCCGTAGGGGCACTTGTTGGGATCGGCGACCTCGGCAGCCAGGTCGGGGGTCGCGTCGCTTGGGCCCGCGTCGCCCGCGGCCGCATCCACAAGATCGGCGACGGCGTCCAAGAACACGGCTCCGGTGTCCGGAGGTACCTCCGCGATCGCAACATCAGGTGCACTTTCGGGGGTGACGTCGCTGGCGTCGGCAAGCTGGGCATCGGTGCCCAAGTCAGGCGCCAAAGGCGAGTCCGGCAGGGCGGCGCCATCGAGGAACGCGTCCGCAAGGTCGCCGTCCGAAAGGTCGTCCGCGGAGTCCTCTGACGCATCGAACTGCGCCCCGTCCACGGGCGTGTCGGTCGCGCCTTGGGCGTCACTGTCAGCAGTGGTGGTCGTGTCCGACCCAACGCCGTCGCTGACGATTTCCGCGTCGACCGCACCGTCGTCGGTCGGGGTAGGCGCATCCGCTGCCGGCCCCAACCTGCTGTCCGACGCCGCGTCAATTGCGCGCGCAGCCCATGCGCCGTCGGCAACATCAACATCGGTGACCTCGACTGCGCCATCCAAGGGCGCCGCGTCGCCGCCAATCTGGTGATCAGGCGCAGCGCCGACCAGCGTGTCACGATCGCCGCACGCCGCCAGGACCGCGCTGAGGGCAAGGGCGATTAGGCCTGCGCCGTCGAACCAGCGCCGGCGCTTGGCGCGACGTGAAACGGAAAGCTCGCAACGTCGGCCCATGGTTCGCCATTGTACTGGCGGCTCGCGACCACACGATACAGGCCCGGCCGCAGCACGGTCAGCGACTGCACGATGCAGATCGAGCGGTGACTGGTCTTGCCAACAAACGTCACCTCCTCGTCCAGAAGTGCCGCACCGGGCTCGCCGGCCGCCTCGTCGATGCGCAGCCGGAGTCGCGCGGTCGCCACCATCTCGGTCGGATTGTGCCAGGTCGCCACCACGTGAAAGGTCGGCACTTGGGCCGGAAAACGCGGCGCCGTCACCGTCTCCAAGACGTGCACCAGCGTGGCCCGGCCGTTGAGCTTGTCCACGATCGCAATCTGACTGGCGACGAGCCAGTCGCAGGTGATCGACATCGGTCCTCCGCGACACTGCGCGTTCTATTGGGGCTGGCTGGCAGGGTCGCTGACAGCGTCGGGATCTAGCGGTGCCGAGCCGCGGTGCGCGGCCCATGACCGCCAACGTGGCAGCAGCAACTCTTCGGCCAGGATGCGCAAGGTCGCTGCCACTGGTACCGCGAGCAGCAGGCCGACCAGGCCGGCCACCGCCGCGCCGACCAGAAACGCGACGATGATCGTGACCATGTCCAGTTGCACCGCGTCGCCGACGATGATCGGGTTGAGCACCGACTCGGCGATCTGGCCAGCTGCGTAGACGGCGATCACGCCGCCGAACCATCCCCAGCCGTGGACGTCCGAGGCGACATCGACCACGCAGATCGCCAGCGCAGGCACCAGCGCCGCCACGTTGGCCAGCGGCACCACGGTCAGGGCTCCGACCGCCAGCCCGAGCAGCAGGCCCAAGCGCACACCAAGCACCATCCAGCCGATGGCGGTCATCGCCGCCACAATACTGCACACCACCAGGCGACCGCGGACGAACCCGGCGATGGCACTACCGATGCGGCCAAGCACGTGCAGCCACAGCTCTCGACTATCGGCGGGCAGGTAGTCGGGCAATGCGCGGCGCCAGTCGGGCAACACGAGCAAGAAGAAGAATGCGTACAGCGGCACCAGCAAGGCGCCGACAACCAGCGCCAGAGCGCTCGACACGGCCTGACGAACCGAGCCCAACAAGCGCATGCCGACATCGCCGGCAGCGGTCAGGGTCCCGCCGGCCCACAGCTGCGCCAGTTGTTCGCGCTGTGTGGCTTGCTTGACCCACTTTTGAGCGGTTGTCACGATGCCGTTCTTGTCAAGCCAGAACACCGCGGAACCAAGCCAGCTCTTGCGATCCCGGCTCAACTGTCGGTAGCGTTTGCCGTAGCCGGGCTCCAAGCGACCGTCGCCGTCGAGATCGCCCATCGCTTCGGCGAGCCGCAGCGCCTGGTTGCTTTTGGCCGGTTGCGCAAGGCGCAGGGCGGCGACCGTCGCAGCGGGAGCTCCGGCTTTTAGCGCCGCGGCAGCGAGGTCGGCAGCCTCCCATATGTCAGAGTCTGGATCGGCCCATTCCCCGTACTGCACAACACTTTGCAAATCGCGTGCGATCGCGGCGTTGCCCTCGCCTGCGGCCGTCGCGGTCCAGTGCCGCCCCTCGTTGACCAGCATGGGCACGGCGACAGCCGCCAGCAACAAGCCCAGCGCGGCAAAGCCGCCGATGAGCAGACCCGCGGCGCGCGCGCGGCTGCCGAGCCGGGACGCCAAGACATCGTTGAGCGGCAGCAGCACCCAGGCCAGCAACAAGCCAATGAGCACGGGCGCGAAAATCGCGCTCAACCACCACATGGCCGCCAACAGGGCGGCAATCAGCGTCGCTATCAGCCATGGGGTCCAGCGATTGGGGTGCACAGTGCCTCCGCGGGCCTTTGTAGGCGTTTGCTACGGGCGGCGCAAGCGGGACAGATCGCCACGGCGGGTCGCGCGTCGCAGGCCGTTGAGCCGGACGCCCGCCCCCCAGGGCGTGCTGGCCATGCCGCGCCGATGGTGCCTTGACGCCCCCGGCCCCGGCCCTTAGCATCGCGCGCCGGTTTGGTGCGCCCGCGGTTCGGGCGACCGGCCACGGCAACCAGCGACGCGCCCCACAGGCCCGGCCCAACGCGCGGGCGGCGAGCGGAGAATCATGAGCGGCGGAGCCATTCTAGCAATCATCGGCTGCATCTTGTGCTTGCTCGGTCCCAATCTTGGGATCGGCGGCGGCACGCCGGAAAGCCAGCCGAGCGGCCTCGGTAACGCTTTCAGCATGGTCTACATCGAGGAGTTCGACTACCGCGCGATTG
Source organism: Pseudomonadota bacterium (assembly GCA_005792545.1). Taxonomy (GTDB): domain Bacteria; phylum Myxococcota_A; class UBA9042; order UBA9042; family UBA9042; genus SXRM01. The sequence continues at coordinate 5,800 of SXRM01000400.1, forward strand.
GCGGCATCCACTTGCTGACCGGGCAGATCTCGGCGTTGCTTGCGCTGGTCGGCGTCGCCATTGGTGGCGTCATCTACAAGATGCGCCGTCGCAAGCCGGCTTGGATTCTGGTGCTGGTCGGCATCGCGCAGATCTTGCTGGCGTGGCAATCGTTTGACGACGTGTACGCGCTGACGCCGTGCAAGAGCCTCGCCCTGCCCTTCTGCGCGGATTCCGGGACGCTCATCCCTGAAACCTATGTACACATGAATGGCCTGGTGTGGATCATCTTTGGCGCCGTATTCGCGCTGCTGGGTGGCCTGACCGCGCTCGCCTCGTTTGACGAATACAAAGAAGACCAGCGCTTCTTGCGCGTCGCCCTGGACTGGAACAGCCAGACCGTCGCCGAGCGTGTGTACTTTGTGCAGCGCCAGGTCACGATCGGCGAAAACGACAACAACGAGTTCCAGGTGGCCGCCAATGGCCTGGCCACGCACGCGCTGTTCGTGCCGGTGGGCCCCGAACGCTATCGCCTGGATGTGCCAGGCGGCTTACAGGGGCAGATCACGGTCGGCGGTCAGTCCAAAGCTGCGTCGGGGTCGGTGGAAGTCACGCGCGGCGATCATGGCGTGTTGTCTTTTGAGAACGGTGTCGACCTGCACTTCAATTTTGCGGCGCCGCAGCCTGGCGCGATCGTGTCCAGCGGCCGCGACCGCAACGCGGCGCTCGAGATCTCGTTCGCGGCCATCGCGTCGCTGTTCGGCATCTTGTTCGTGCTGGTCAACTCGGTCGCCAAGATGGACGAGGACTTGCTGGACCGCGAGCAACTGGCTCAGAAGAACCGTGGCCTGATTGAAGTCGCGGTCGAGGAAAAAGAAGTCAAGCCCGAGGAGATCAAGCCCGAAGGCCAGGACGAGGACACAACCAGCAAGAAGGCCGGCGGCGAAGAGGGCAAATTCGGCGACGCCAAGGAAGACCCGAACAAGAAGAGCAAAGTGCCGCGCATGGACGGCCCGATGCGGGACAAGATCGACGTCAAGAACATCGGTATCGCCAAAGCGCTGTCCGGCGCGCAGGCGATGACTGGCGCGCTCGGCAACATCATGGCCGGTGACACAGGCGCCATCAGCAGCAAAATGGCCGTCGCAATGGGCGGCGAAGGCTCGGAACTGGTCATCGGCCACGGCTCGGGCGGCATGGGCTTTCAGGGCACGGGCTCCGGCGGCGGCGGCGACGGCACCGGCCGCTTGCACGGCCTGGGCAGCATCGACACTGGCGGCGGCACCGGACGCAACGCCGACCTCGGAATCGGTCGCAAGAGCGCCAAGAAAGTCGCCAAGCTCAACATCGCACAGGGCCAGTCTACTAGCGGTTGCGACAAGGGCGACATTAGCAAGAACGTGCGCGCGCGCGCCGCAAGCCTGCGCGCCTGCTACGAAACGCAGCTGATGGCCAAGCCGGATCTGTCAGGCAAGGTGACCGTCCAGTGGACGATCACCGCTGACGGCTCGGTCGCCAGCGACAAAATTGTCGACGACAGCATGAAGAACAGTTCCGTCACCGACTGCGTGTTGCGCACGATTCGCCGCATTCGCTTCTTGAAGCCCGAAGCCGGCGTGTGCGTCATTCAGTGGCCGTTCGTGTTCAGTCCGGGTTGATCGGCACCGCATTGCATCGGCTAGCGACGCAGTAGCCGCGCCGCCGGCCTTACCGAGACCGCCCAAGACAGCGCCGCCAGGGCCAGTGCTTCGCTTTCGCCACCCGCGGTTTTGCGACTATACTGTGCGCCGCTCTGCATGAGCGCCGGTTCCGACTGGCTTTGCATCGCAGTCCAAGAGGCCACAGCCCCATGACGCCTTCGCATGTTTTCGACGCCCTCGCCCACCCCGCGCGTGCGCGAGCCTGGCAGCATTTCGCCGCCGGTTTGATTGCGCTGGGCGCCCTCGCAGCGGGGTGTGGCGAGGAAATTACCGACTTCGACAGCCTGTATCTGGTCATCAGCGCCGACAAGACGCCGGAGCGGGTGGCGCGGCTTGAATTCGACCTGGTGAACCCGGCTGGCGAAAAACTGCTGAGTGCCGGCAACGACAAGCTCAAAGTCACGCTGCCGGCGACGGTCGACCTAACGGCGGCGCCGTTTCGGGTGCAGATCAAGCCAAACAAGGCGTGGTTCGGCACCTTGCAGCTGCGCATCTTGGGATTTGACGCCGCCGGGTCTGCGCAGGCGAGCCACAACGGCACGGTGAACAGCGCCGACAAAGGCGAACGCGCCATCCAGCTGGTCGCTATCGGCTCCAAGCCCAACTGCGACGCTGACGGCGACGGCGTGCCCAAATGTAGCGCAGAGTGCCAACCCAAGGGCGCACTTTGTGACTGCCTGGACGACGCCACCCCCGACCCCGACCACGGCAACGTGCCCAAGGGCAAGTTGGCCAGCCCGTTTCTCAAAGAAGACAGCTGCCTGGACGCAGGCGACGGCATCGACCAGGACTGTGACGGCAACGACTTGCCCAAGGTCGACAGCGACGGCGATGGCGACCCGGACTGCGTCGAGCAGCAGAAGTGCCCGACCGTAGAAGGCAAGCCGCCCGAAAAGAACCCGGATGTCTCGAGCAAAGCCCCGGACCTGTGCGACGGCATCGACAACAACTGCGACGGCAAGGTCGATGCGGGCCTGGATTTCGTCGACATCGACGGCCAGAAAAAGACGCTGGCCAAGGGCGACGACTGTGGCCTGGGCGTGTGCAAAGGCGGCAAGGTCGAGTGCGCGGCCGACAAGAAAAGCCTGGTGTGCAGCACAGCGAGTGCCAAGAACGAAGAGGTCTGCGGCAACGGCGCGGACGACGACTGCGACGGCCAGCTGGACGAGGGCTGCGAATCGGACGACCTGGACGGTGACGGTGTCGCCAACTGCAAGGAAGTCGGCGCCGCCATCGACCCCAAGTGCAAGGGTGCCGGGCCGGCGGGACCGTGCAAGTTTAAGTTCGCGGCCTTCCACTCGGAGTACCACCCGGGCGCCACAGAGCCGTGCTGCCCGGCGGGCCAGGACTGCTCCGGCAAGGAAGGCCTCTGGGACTTCAATTGCGACGGCAAGGTCGTGGCTTGCCCGGCGGACGACCCGGATGGCGACGGTCAAACGGCGGCGGCGGGGGACTGCGCGCCAGACAACCCGGACGTCTTCTCGGGTGCCAAGAAGCAGAAGTGTGGCGATGGCAAGGGGCCGTGCCCCATCGACGGCGATGTGCCGTGCAGCAACGACAAAGACGGCGACCAGTACAACGCCGATGTGGACTGCAACGACGGCGACAAGGCGGTCAACCCCGCCGCGGTCGAGGTCTGTAACGGCATCGACGACGACTGCGACGGCATCGTCGACGACGGCAACCCCAGCGCGGCAGACGCCGTTTGCGGCGACAAGGACGGCGAGTGTGGCCTGGTGACCGGCATCACCGTGTGCAAGCACTTTGTCGCCAAGGACGCGACGTTCAAGCCGGACGACCTCGACTGCGCGACCACTTCGCCGTACAAGGCCGCCGCAGACGGCAAGACCGGCATTTGCGTGGGTTGCTACGGCGACAACCGGCCGAGCAAAGAGAGCTGCGACGACAAAGACAACGACTGCGATGCAACCACCGACGAGGATTTTCCCTACGAGGAAGAGAGCAGCAAGAAGCCGCTGTTGTGGGGCCAGGCGTGCGACGGCGTCGGCACCTGCAGCACGGGAACCGTGCAGTGCGGCAGCCCGGCCAAGACCATCTGTTCGACCGATCCGGGCGGCAAGGAAGACCAGAGCAAGGCCGAGTCGTGTGACAACAAGGACAACAACTGCAACGGCAAAACCGACGAAAATCTGACGCTCATCAACGACAGCAAGTGCCAAAAAGTGGGCGTTTGCGCGTCCGGCCTCAAGAACATTGAGACCATCTGCGTTGCGGGCTTGTGGCGTTGCGACTATGCCAAGGTCATCGGCACCGAGTACGACAAGAACAAGACCTGCGCGGCCGGCGACTCAAGCTGCCAATGCGAGGGCCTCGATCCGACCAAGCCGCCGATGTGCTACGCGATGAAAGAGTCGAGCTGCGACGCCCTGGACAACGACTGTGATGGCTCAACCGACGAAGATTTCGACTTTGCGGACTGGAACAAGAAGTCGCTCAAGATTGGCTCGGGCTGCGGCACTGGCGCTTGCGCGGGCGGCAAGGTCGTCTGTGAAGGTGGCATCAGCACCAAGGGCATTTTAACCTGCGACACGCTCATCAAGGTCAGCAAAGAGAAGTGCAACAGCGCCGACGACGACTGCGACGGACAGACCGACGAACTGAACGAGATGCCGATCACCGACTCGACCTGTCTGCTGACCGGCGTGTGCAGCAAGGACAACGTCGTGCACACCTGCCCCGCCGGCAAGTGGCTGTGCAACTACGGCGCGGTCAAGGGCTACGAGGAAGGCAAAGAGGTCACCTGCGACGGCCTGGACAACGACTGCGACGGCCAGACCGACGAGGACTTCGTCTTCAAGGACTTTGACGGCAAGTCGCAGAAGGTGGGCGATGGCTGCGGCACGGGCGTCTGCAAAGACGGCAAGACCGTGTGCAGCGCGGACAAGAAGGGTCTTACTTGCAACACGCTGGTCAACGTCGCCGCGGAAATTTGCGACTACAAGGACAATGACTGCGACGGCCAGAGCGACGAAGACTTCAGCTACACGCAAGAGGGCGGCAAGATCGTCGCGATGGGCCAGGGCTGCGACGGCATCGGCGTGTGCGCCGCTGGCACGGTCGAGTGCACGCCTGGCAAGACCAACGAGGCCACTTGCTCCACCGACCCCAACGGCAGCAAGAAAGCGGACACCGCCGAGAAGTGCAACGACCTGGACGACGACTGCGACAAAGTCGCCGACGAAGGCTGCGACTTGGACAAAGACGGGTACTGCACGGCCGCCATGGACACCATCGGCAACCCCAAGTCGTGCCCCAAGGGCGGCAAAGACTGTGACGACGACCCGTCCAAGAACAAGGACGCTGGCCTCGTCAACCCCGGTGCGGGCGAGCAGTGCGACAGCATCGACAACAACTGCGCAGGCGGCACGGACGAGATCTTTAGCTACAAGGAGCCGACCGGCGCCAGCATCGGGGTCGGTCAGGGCTGCGGCCTCGGCGAGTGCGCGCTCGCCAAAAGCAAGGTCATCTGCCTCGCCAACAAGACCGGCACGGAGTGTCCTGGCTACAAGCCCGCCGAAGAGATCTGCGACAACAAGGACAACGACTGCGACGGCCAAGTAGACGAGGGCTGCGACAAGGACGGCGACAAGTACTGCGACGCCGGCATGAAAGTCGCCGGCGTGCCGACCGTGTGTCCGAGCACCAAGATCAGCAAAGACGGTAGCCCAGGCGACGACTGCAACGACGATCCAGCCAAGAACGGCAAGGCCATCAACCCGGGCTCCGGCGAGGTCTGCGACGACATCGACAACAACTGCGCGCTCGGCAAGGACGAGGGCTGCGACGACGACAACGACGACTACTGCGACGGCAAGATCGCGATTGTCGGCACGCCGTCGATCTGCCCCAAGGGCGGCAATGACTGCAACGATGACAAGAGCGGCATCAACCCGTCGGCGCTCGAGATCTGCGATGACATCGACAACAATTGCAGCACCAAGTCCGATGAAGGCTGTGACGACGACGGCGACAAGTACTGCGACGCCACCATCGCAGTCGTCGGTTCGCCCGCCGTTTGCCCCAAGACCGTGGCGGTCGGCGGCAAAGGCGACGATTGCAATGACACGACCGCGGCCATCATGCCGGCGGCGGCCGAAATCTGCGACGACATCGACAACAACTGCAACGCCAGCAAGGACGAAGGCTGCGACAAAGACAGCGATTTGTATTGCGATGCCAAGATCCCAATCGTCGGCACGCCGCAGATCTGCCCCAAGGGCGGCAACGACTGCAACGACAGCCTGAACACCATCAACCCGTCGGCCTTGGAGATCTGCGACGACATCGACAACAACTGCAACACCAACAAGGACGAGGGCTGCGACGACGACGGCGACAAGTTCTGCGACGGTGGCGTCAGCGTAGTCGGCACGCCGCTCGTGTGCCCGCTGACCAAAGCCGTGGGCGGCAAGGGCGACGACTGCAACGACGACGCCAAGACCGGCGGCGCCATCAACCCCAACGCGGCGGAAGTCTGTGACGACCTCGACAATAACTGCGCGAGCGGCAAGGACGAGGGCTGTGACAACGACAACGACAAGTACTGCGATGCCACCCTTGCAGTCATCGGCACGCCCACGGTGTGCCCGCTGACCAAGGCGGTGGGCGGCAAGGGCGACGATTGCAACGACGATCCAGGCAAGAACGGCATCCTGGTCAACCCCGGCAAGAAAGAGTCGTGCGGCAACGGCATCGACGACCAGTGCGACGGCAAGACCGACGACGAGGGCGCTGTCAACTGCACCGACTTGTTTTTTGACTCGGACAAGGACGGCTTTGGTGCGGGCAGCAGCAAGTGCCTGTGCAAGCCCAACGACATCGCCAACTACACCGCCACGGCGGGTGGCGACTGCGTCGACACCGACAAACTGGTGTTCCCTGGCCAGAAAGAAACCTGCGCCACCAGCGGCGACGACAACTGCAACAGCAGCGCCAACGACCAGGACGCGACCGACTGCAAGGACTTCTACCTCGACGCCGACGCCGACACGTTCGGTTCAGCGACCAAGAAGTGCTTGTGCCAGGCCGATGTACCCAGCAAGTACACCGCGGTGGCTGGCACCGACTGCAACGACGACCCGGGTAAGGGCGGCTCGGCGGTCAACCCGAGCAAGACCGAGCTCTGCAACGACATCGACGACAACTGCGCCACAGGCATCGACGAGGGCTGCGACGACGACAACGACGACCACTGCGACGCCAAAATGACGGTGGTCGGCAAGCCAGTGACATGCACCAAGACCGATGGCGGCAGTAGCCCGGGCAAGGCCGGCAACGACTGCGACGACGCCAAAGTCGACATCAACCCCGGCAAGACCGAAGCGTGCAACGACGTTGACGACAACTGCGTGGCCGGCGTCGACGAGAACTGCGATGCCGACAACGACGACTACTGCAACGCCGGCATGGTCACGACCGGCACGCCGGCCGTCTGTCCCAAAGGCGGCGGCGACTGCAACGACGTGGCGCTCGGCGGCGGCAAGGACATCAACCCGGCTGCGACCGAAATCTGTGACGACGTCGACAACAACTGCGCGGGCGGCAAAGACGAAGGCTGCGACGACGACAACGACGACCACTGCGACAAGGGCATGACCGTAGTCGGCAAACCCACGACATGCAGCAAGACCGACGGCGGCAACAGCCCCGGCAAGGCGGGCAACGATTGCGACGACGCCAAGTCGGACATCAAGCCCGGCGCAACCGAGACGTGCGACAACGTGGACAACGACTGTTCGGGCATCACCGACGAGGGTTGTGACGACGACAACGACGACTACTGCGATGCGGGCAAGACCGTCATCGGCAAGCCCGCCACCTGCGCACAGACCGACGGCGGCGCCAGCCCGGGCAAGGCCGGCAATGACTGCGACGACGCCAAAACCGACGTCAAACCAGGCGCAACGGAGATCTGCGACAACGTCGACAACAACTGCAGCGGTGCCACCGACGAAGGCTGCGACGACGACAACGACGACTACTGCGACGCCGGCATGACGGTGGTCGGCAAGCCGGTGACGTGCAGCAAGACCGATGGCGGCGCCAGCCCCGGCAAGGCGGGCAACGACTGCAACGACGCGGCGGTTACGGCGTTCCCTGGCAACACCGAAGCGTGCGACGACCTCGACAACAACTGCAGCGGCGCCACGGATGAGGGCTGCGACGACGACATCGACGGCTATTGCGACGCCACCATGAAGGTCATCGGCAAGCCCAAGGCCTGCGCTAGCAATGCGGACGGCGGCAATGCTCCGGGCAAGTCAGGAGCCGATTGCGATGACGGCAAGGTCGACGTCAAGCCGGGCGCCGTGGAAATCTGCGACGACGTCGACAACAACTGCAGCGGAGCCACCGACGAGACCTGCGACGACGACAACGACGACTACTGCGACAAGAACATGACGGTCATCGGCAAGCCCAAGGTCTGCCCGAAAAGCGATGGCGGCAGCAGCCCCGGTAAAGCGGGCGACGACTGCCTCGACGACGGCTTGACCGCGGGCAAGGCCTTCCCGACCAACGCAGAGGTCTGCGACGACATCGACAACAACTGCAGCGGCGCCACCGACGAGACTTGCGACGTCGACAACGACGACTACTGCGACGCAGTGCAGACCGTGTACGGCACGCCGACTACCTGCAAAAAGACGACGGGCCTGGTGACCGGCAGCCCCGGCAACGACTGCAAGGACGACGACAATGCCATTAATCCCGGAGCGACTGAGGTCTGCAACAACAAGGACGACGACTGCAAATCCGGCGTAGATAACGGCGTCAAGCCGAGCATCGCGGATTGCAGCAAGATGACCAAGGGCGTCTGCACCGCCGCAGCTGTCGAGGGCGTGGCAGTGTGCAGTGCTGGCGTGTGGGACTGCAAATACACGTCGATCCCGCTGTACGAATGCGATACGGGCGCCTGCAAAGAGCTGAGCTGCACCGATGGCAAGGACAACAACTGCGACGGCACCATCGAATCGCCATGCGGCCCCTGAAAAACTAGCCTGACCTGCGGCCCAGTGCTGCAAGGAAAACGTAGACCATGGAACGACGCCGATCTGGCGAGCGCCGCACCGACGACCGCCGCGACCCGCGCCACGACAGCCGCTCTTCGGACCCGCGCTATGACAGCCGCGGCGGCGATCCGCGCAACCCGGGCGGCATTCGGCGCTCTGGGCCGGCGTCGGTCGGCATTCAAATCACGCCGGTGCTGCCGTTTGGCAAGCCTGACTTGCCGCCACCGCCGCCCAAGCCCGAACGTGTACCCGATCCGATTGCCGAGCCCGGCACCAGCAGCGTCCGGGAAGAAGAAGCGGCACAAGCGCAGAGGCGCGACGAGGCCCGGCAACGGCGGCGCGACGCAGTGCAGCAAGCGCTGATCGCCAGACGCAAGACCAAAGCGAACGCCAACGAGCCGCGGCTGGCGCTCAAGCAGATCTGCCGCATCGTGCACGTGGACGAGGACCTCATCGTGGTCGACAAGCTCGCAGGTGTGCCGGTCGCGCCCTCGCGCGGCTACCACCGGCGTAGCGTCATCCATGCGCTGCACCAAATGGGCTACCCGGTCGTCTACCCAGCGAGCCTGCTCGACATGGAAGCCAGCGGCCTGGTGGTGTTTTCGCGCTCGGAAGAGGCGGCGCAGGCGCTGCGCTGGAACTGGCGATCACGGCTTTGCCAACGGCAGTACGTGGTCGTCGTCCAAGGCGACCTGCCGGGCAGCCATGGCAAGATCGCGGTCGCGAGCGGCGCTGTACGCGAAGGCAACGCGGTGCGCCATCAGGCGTTGCCGGTCGAGGCCGGCGGTCGCACGGGCACCACCGAATGGAAATTGCTGGCGCGCGGTCGCGGCATGACGCGGCTGCACTGCACGATCAAAAGCGGCCGCTGCCACCAGATTCGCATCCACTTCGCCGCAATCGGCTATCCGCTGGTTGGCGACAAAGTCTACGGCGCAGTCCACAACGAGATGCCGCTGGAGGCCCTGATCGAGGCGCCGGGAAAGCACTACGACAGTCCGCACCTGGCCCAGGGCACGGTGGCGCTACATTGCTGCCGCATCCAGATCCCGCACCCGACCACCCAGCAGCCGATGGACTGGCAGGCGCCGGTGCCGCGGCGGATCACGTCGCTGATGCCGGGTGCGTGGACCGTGCACGGTATTGGCAAAGACTAGCGCGCAGGGTGCCGCGACGACTTCGGCCCGCGCAGACCGGCCGGCTGAAGCCTGCTTGACGCTCGGATCGGCGCGCGAGATGATCAGCGGCATGGTTGCGCACTTGCGATGGTTGTCTGCGTGGTTGTGCTTGCTGGCAGCTTGCCTTCACGCGGTTCCGCGTCTGGCCGAGGCCGCTCCGAGTTCGAGCGACCTCAAGGTTGCCCAGGCCAAGGCGGTAGAAGCCAAGGCCTATTACGGCCGCGCGCTCTACAAAGAGGCTGCCGATACGTTCATGGAAGCTTATGCGCTCTCGCAGGCGCCGGACATGATGTACAACGCTGCGCGGGCCTACGAAATGGGCAAGTTGTTGGAGCGCGCGCGCGCCTTGTACGAAACGTACTTGGGCCTGCCCGGGGTGTCGGACGACGGCAAGAAAGAAGCCAAGGCCCGAATTGCCGCGATCGTTGCCCAGCTTGACGCCAAGGTCGAGCCGGCGCGCACGGAGCCACCCAAGCCAGAGCCCGCCAAGCCTGCGTCGGCCAAGCCAGAACCGCCGACACCCGAGCCCGTGCGGCCAACGCCAGCCAAACCGGAATCCGCAAAGGTCGCAGCCCCAACACAGGCGACGCCGACCACGGCCGTTGGCGAGCCCCTGCCGAGCAGCAATGCGCATTGGTGGTGGGCCGGCGGCGCGGGCCTGGCGCTGCTGCTTTCGCTCGGCATGTACAACAACGGCGTGGCCAAGGCCGATGCAGCAAACGCCATGGATTTCAGCAAACCGGACGCGGTGAAGAACTACAACGAGGCCTTCGACCAGGCCGAAGCGGACCGGTCAGCTGCCGTGTTCATGCTGGCGGTCGGATTGGGCCTCGGCGGCTGGGCTGCGCACAAGTGGATGACCCGACCGGGCCAGCCAACCAAAGCGGTGCGATGGTGGGTGGCGCCAGCCTGGTCGGCGGAAACGGGCGCCGGCGCGGTAACTTGGGGTGCAGCGTGGTAATGGCAAGGTCTGCTCATTGGGCCGCAGCCGCGCTGACCATGCTGTGCCTGGCGTGCTTGCCCGACCGCCTCGATACGCCAGCTTTGCAAGCCAAAGTTGAAGCGACGCAAGCGGTCCAGGTTGGATGCGGCAACGGCAAGCTGGAGGACAAGGAACAGTGCGACGACAAGGCCTCCGGGTTTTGCGGCGGCTGCGTCGGGTGCCAGCGCCGCCGGGCCTGGCACATTAAAGACGCCAACGGCCTGGCGGTCGTGCCCAACACGCAAGTCAAGAACATCGACAAGGTGCTGGGCGACAGCAAGAACGGGTTCTCCGTCGAGTTCTGGTTTCGTTCTGACAAACTGCCAGTCAAGACGGACAAGGCCCCTGCCGTTCATACCCTGGTGGCCATCGTTGTCATGGATTCGGCAGGCAAGTCGCCGGGGCTGACCATGAGCATTGCACGCGACGGCGACAAGAACGCGTGGTACCCGGTGTGCATTTACAACCTTCCCGGTCCGGCTACCTCGCAGACGGTCGCCGTTCAAGGCACTGATCCGATTGTGGCCGGCAGTTGGCATCACCTGCGCTGTGCGCTGAACGACAAGACCAGCAAGATCCAGATGCGGTTCGATGGCGGCAAGACGTTGGAGTCGCCCAATGCGCTGCTCAAGCTGGGCGCCAAGCCGTTCTTCGACCCGCAGACGCTGGGCATCATCGGCGCCGTACCCGTGCACAAGGATGATCTTGGCCAGATATTTACCGGGGCGATGGACGAACTGCGCGTGGTCACCGGGCCGCACGCCTATGATTTTGGACAGCTCAAGTACCGCTGGTCGGGCGACGAGCCCGGCACGCAAGCGCTGTACCACATGGACATCGCACCAGGCGAACGGCTGCTGATGGACGCCGGCAGCAACGTGGTCCACGCGTTTTCCGCGGCAGTCCTCGAGTCGCAGGCGGACGATTGCTACGGATTCTCAGCGGAACAGGCGCAGTGCAAAGCGACGGCGCCGTGGTGCGGGAAATAGCCTGGCGAATCACAAGCCGTGATCTGAGCGATCCAGTTGATGCACCGGCGCCGCGGTGACAGTTGCGATAAGCTGCCGCTCTAAGGCTTCCATGCGGGCGGCGTCTGCGGCGCGGTGGTGGTCGTACCCGAGCAGGTGCAGCAGGCCGTGCGTGGCGAGAAACGCGACTTCGTGCCACAGGCCGTAGTCGGACAGCGCGAACTGTTTGCACATCGCCGCGGCCTGCCGCTCGGCGGCGTCCAGTGAAATCACCAGGTCACCCAGCAGGTCGACTGGTCCAGTGGGCGACTGTGCCTCGTCGAATGCGAAGCTGAGTACGTCCGTCGGGCCATCGACGCCACGCCATTGCAGGTTGAGCGTGTGGATCTCGCGATCCTGTACCAAGCTGACATCGACGACGCCACGCGGTCGTCCGAGCGCCTTGAGGTGGGCGCGAAGTAGCGTCGCCAGCGCCGTCTTGCTGACCCGCAGGTGCGGGTGCCGATTGTCGACTTGAACCGGCATCTAGTTTGGCAGGTCGCGGTCGTCGGACTTGACCGGCGGTTGGGCCGCCGCCGCCAGCTCCATGGCCTCAATGTGCTGGTTCTGGGCGGGGTCGTTGGATACGGTCGGACGGTTGCGGGTACCCACGCCACCGTCGGCAAGGTAGGCAACGCGCTTGAGTTCGTCGCGGTCGCGCTCCTTGTCGCCGGTGGTCACGGCCTCTTGACGGCCACTCGGCGCCACCGGCGGCGCATAAACAGGCCGCACATGGTGGATGCCGACCAGCGTGCGCGCGAATGCCGCCTCTGCCAGCGCAAGCTCGCGCAGCGTCAGGTCGCACTCTTCAAACTGGCCGTCTTCAAGCTTGCCGGCCACAATCTTCTTGACCAGCGCCGCGATGCGCATCGGGTTGGGCTCCGGCAGCGCTTTGGCTGCGGCCTCGACCGCATCGGCCAGCATCAAGATCGCCGTCTCACGCCGCTGCGGCTTGGGCCCTGGGTAGCGGAAGTCGGCTTCGTTGACCTCTTCGCCGCTCGCCAATGCCTCGCGCTGCGCGCGGTGGTAGAAGTGGGCAATGAGGCTGGTGCCGTGGTGCTGCGGGACGAAGTCGATGATCTCATCGGGCAGTCGGTAGTCTTGCAGAATGCGAATACCGTCTTTGACATGGGCACGAATGATGAGCGCGGAAAGGTGCGGCTTGAGTTTGTCGTGCGGGTTCGCGCCGGCCTGGTTTTCGGCAAAGTAGCGCGGCGCTTTGGTTTTGCCCAAGTCGTGGTAGTACGCGCCGACGCGGGCCAGCAAGCCGTTGGCGCCAATCGCATCGCACGCGGACTGTGCGAGGTTGCCGACCATCACGCTGTGGGTGAACGTGCCCGGCGCCTCGGTGGCGAGCAGCCGCAGCGCGGGATGGTTCATCGACGCCAGTTCGACCAGCTTAATGTCAGTCAGGCGGTTGAAGACGGACTCGAAGACGGGCGTCAGGGCGCTCAGAAGCAGGTAGCACAGCAGACCGCCGGCCACGCCCAGCCCGCTCAGCCACACCAGGCGTACATCGACCCATTCGGCGCTCGGCTCGCCGGTCATCAGACCAAACGCCACCGCGGTCACGCCGCCAGCGGCGCTGGTGAACAGCGCGCCGACCACCAGATCCGAACGCTGGCGAAATTGCCGCGCCGCGTGCACGCCGGCCAGACCGACGACCATTGCGGCCAGCGAGGTTGCAGCAATCAATTCGCCCTCGCCCGCGCCCAACGGAGCGTTGTGGACCATCAACCCTGCCAGGGTCGCGCATAGCAGCGTAAACGGGGCAGCGGTCAGCGGTCGTACGAATAGTGAGGCCAGGGACGGTCCGAGCGCGTGCGGCAACACGGCCAACAACAGGCCGGCGCTCAACGTCTCGTGCAGTTCGGCCAGTGCTGGCGCCAGCGCGACGATGGCCCGCAAGACTGCCGCGTGAACAAGCAGGATCCCGACCAGCAGCGCGGCATCCCTGGGCCGATGGCGAAAGTGGTGCAGGTGCCGCCGCGCAAACGCCGCGAACAGGCAAAGCGCCAGCAACAGCACGACGCTAGTCGCCACGAACGACTGCACGTTGACGGTCGGCGCCCTGCCCTGCCACATCCGGGAAAATAGCCCGCGCAAGTCTGCGGTGACCGTCGCGCCGCGTCGAACGATGAGGTCACCCTTGGCGTAGCGGGTGGGACGAAACTTTTCGACCTTGGCGCGGGCAGCTTCTTCGGCAGCGCGGGTCGCAGCGGTATCGCGTCCAAACGTTGGCTCGACCATGCTACGGGCGACCGACTTGAGCGCCGCTTGCAGCTCGGGATCAGCAAAACTGCCTGAGCCCTTTTGGCGGACGAACTCACCGAGCACTTGATCGCTGCGACGTACGGCTTCGTCGACGCTGAGCACGTCGGGCGGGTTGCGACGGTCGTAGCGGCGTTGTGCGGCAGCATCCCAGGCTCCGCGCCCCAGGTCGTCGTCGAAGCGGTCGGGGTCGCGCACGATGCGCGCCGAAAGCACGACCTGGGCGACGTCGGCCAGCAGCAGCTCCAGCTCTTCGGCAAAACCAGCTTTGATGAGGGCGGCGAAGGCGTCAGGGCCGAATTCGCCGCGGCGGACCGCGACCAGTGTCACGAACTCCGGGCGCAGCCGCGCCATCTCGTCGTCGAGCGTGCGCTCTAGCTGCTGCAGCGCCAGCTGGTTGGCGGTCGGCGCGGGATGCACCTCGTCCGTCTTAGGGCGGGCGGCGCCATGACGCTCTGTTGGCGGAGGCGTGGCTGGAGGCGGCTGCGCGGCAGCCGTGGTGATGGCCGCCGTCAGGCGATCGCGATCGGCAATGTAGAGGCGGTAGCGAGGCCGCACCAGCCGAAAGGCGTCGTGCAGGGCGGCAATGCGGTTCTTGACCAAGGTGGCGTCAAAACCGTAGTGGACGGGCACTGCTGCCACCGCGGCGTCGACGCGCGCCTGGTAGTCCGGCACTGGCTGGTTCTCTTCGTAGTCAAACGGCGCGCGCAAGTCGTGCCGTGCAGGGCCCGCAGGCGGCACTTCGCTGCCGGACCGCGATGGCCCGACCAGGACCAACAGCACTACCCAGCCAAATGCAGCGAGGCTGCCGTAGCGCAGTTGCCGGCGCAGGTGCGCACGCCGTTCCTGGCGCTGCCGCTCGTCGCCGGGCAGACCTTGTGGGCCAGGTCCGTTGCGCTTGCCAGGCATCAGCCGTTCGCTCCCGCGCCGCCGCGTGACCAGGCTTGAGCGATGGCGCCGACGAGCCGGTGCCGCACCACGTCTTGCGGGCCAAAGCGGACGATCGCGATGCCCTCGATGCCGTCGAGCACGCGCAAGGCGTGGTCCAAGCCATGCGGCTGGCCGCGCTTGAGGTCGCTCTGCTCCGGGTCGCCGGTGATGACCATGCGGCTGTGTTCGCCCAGGCGCGTCAACACCATCAGCAACTGCTCAGTGGTGCAGTTCTGCGCCTCGTCCAGGATCACGAACGCATTGTCCAGGGTTCGACCGCGCATGAAGGCAAGCGGCGCGGCTTCAACCTGGCCGCGCTCGATCATGCGCTCGACCTTGTCGGCGTCGATCATCTGGTCCATCGCGTCGTGCAACGGCCGCAAGTACGGGCTGACTTTTTCGCGCAGGTCGCCGGGCAAGAACCCCAGCTGCTCGCCGGCTTCGACAGCCGGTCGCGTCAAAATGATGCGTTTGACTTCGCGCCGTTGCAAAGCGCCAAGCGCGCACGCGACCGCGAGGTGGGTCTTGCCGGTACCGGCGGGGCCCACACCAAATGTCAGGTCATGATCCGCGATGGCTTGCAGGTACACCTGCTGACCAGCCGTGCGCGCACTGATGTGGCGCACGCCGTCGATCCACGGCGCCGGCTCGTTGCTTGCAAGTGCGCGCCCCGCGCTGCGCTGCACCGGTTCGGGGGCTGCGTTGCGCGTGCGCCCGCGCAAGTCGACGACAGCGGACACTTCGCGATGCACCATGGCTTCGTTCACGTCCTGACCCGTCTTGGCGCGGGCAAAGAGGGCCGATACGACGTTGGCGGCGACGTGGACCTGACCCGGCTTGCCGTGCAGGTGCAAGTGGCGACCGCGCGCCAGCACCTGAATCCCCAAGCGGTTTTCTAGCGCCCGCAGGTTGCCGTCGGCTTCACCGCACAGCGCACGCAGGCCCTCGACGTCGTCGAGTTCCATGCTTACGCGGCGGTCTTCGGCGGTTGCGCGCGTAGCGTCGGCAGTGACGGCGGTCGTTCTGGTGCTCAAGGTAGTCGGCGTGCGCACAGAGTCGGGCACGGTCGGGCTGGGGCGTCGCCGGTTCGCTGGGGGCCGGCGTCCGGGCGGCGCCAGGGCGCAAAATAACGGAAGTCTGCCCAGTTTTCTACGGCCGAGCGCGGTTTCGATCCAAACCCGGCCCGGTGTGGGGCACCGACGCCCAGGCAGCCGCAGCAGCGGCTGGCAAGGTCTGGCCGCTAGCGTTTGCTTCGCACCTCCACGGCGGCAAGTACCAAGCCTCGGCGCGCTCGCAGTGGCACTACAAAAGCCGACCCTGCAGGTCCTCGCCGGGCAGGCGCTCGGGCACTGGTAGGCCCAGGTGCGCCCACGCCTTGGCCTGTGCGACGCGACCGCGCGGCGTGCGCGCCACATAGCCCTGCTGCAACAGGTACGGCTCGGTCACGTCTTCCAGCGTGTCGCGCGCCTCGCTCAGCGCCGCGGCGATGGCCTCGATGCCGACCGGGCCGCCGCCAAACTGCTGAATCAGCCGCCCAAGATACGCGCGGTCCATGGGATCCAGACCGGCTGCGTCCACCTCCAGCTCGCCCAGCGTGTGGGCCGCGATTGCGGCTGTAATCGTGGTGTGGCCTTGCACCGAAGCGAAGTCGCGGACACTTTTTAGCAGGCGGTTGGCAATTCTGGGCGTGCCACGGGCACGGCGGGCGATCTCCAAGGCGGCATCGGCGACGATCGGCGCTTGCAAGCGCTCTGCGGACCGGGTCACCACCACCGCCAGCTCCTCGGGTGTGTAGAATTGCAGACGCGCTACGTAGCCGAAGCGGTCGCGGAGCGGTCCAGTCATCAAGCCGGTGCGGGTCGTCGCCCCAAGCAACGTGAACCGGGGCAGCTGCAGCGGGATCGTCCGGGCATGAGGCCCGTCACCGATGACGATGTCAAAGCGAAAGTCCTCCATCGCGGGGTAGAGGTTTTCCTCGACGACTGGGGTCAGCCGGTGGATCTCGTCGATGAACAGGATGTCGCCTTCTTGCAGCCCGGTCAGGATGCCGGCGAGGTCGCCTTTGCGCTCGATGGCCGGCCCGCTTGAGACCACCAGGTTGCCGCCCATGGCGCTGGCAATCAGGTTGGCCAGCGTGGTCTTGCCCAAGCCGGGTGGACCGCAGAACAGCATGTGATCGAGCGGTTCGTTGCGTTGGCGCGCCGCGGCGATGAAGACCTGCAGGTTCTTGACCACCGCAGTCTGGCCGACGTAGTGGGCGAAGGACTTCGGCCGCAGCGCCCGATCGGTCGTCGGCTCGGCGGGCCGCGGGCTCAGCGGGTCATCGGCAGTGCGTTGGGCAGTGGCCATGGCGGGCGATTCCTAAGATTTGTCCGAAAACGACACGATCGCTTTGCATACTTGTGGACCGGCGAGTCGGCTTGCAAAGACGCGAGCTTGCGACCCACCCGGCTAGCAAACGGAACCAGTCCCAGAATGACCTACTCTGGGACAGTTCCCTACGTCGGCCGGCGCAGCGACGCCAGGGCCGCCCGCAGCGCCTCGTCCAGGCTGGCCTGGGGCTGCGTGGAGGCGGTGACCTGCGCAACGGCTCCAGCGGTCTGGGGCTTGTAGCCCAGGTTGATCAATGCGGATTCGAGATCAGCACCTAGGCCGGCTGGCGCCAGACCAACTGCGGCCGGGCGCGCCACGGCGCCGGCGATGGGCGGCAAGCGGTCGCGCAGCTTGACTACGATGGTCTCGGCGGTCTTCTTGCCGATGCCCTTGGCTTTGCAAAGGGTCTGGGCCTGCCCGGCTGCAATCGCCGCAGCGAGCTTAGGTGGCTCCATTGCACCCAGCAACGCCAGGGCTGCCTTGGGGCCGACGCCCGGCACCGACAGCAGGCAGCGGAACAAGTCGCGGGCGCCGGTGGTGCCAAAGCCGTAGAGCGCGATGGCGTCTTCGCGCACCTCGGTGTGAACCAGCAGTTCGACGTCGCCGCCCACGTTGTGCGCCAACCGATCCGGTTCCGCGACGGCCACGAGGTAGCCCACGCCGCGCACGTCGACCACCAAGGCGTCGCCGTCAATGGCCTGGCAGATGCCGCGCAGATAGGCGATCACCGGGCGCTCCGGCCGGAGCGGGCCCGAGCGACTGCAGCCAGATAGGCGGCGCGGGCTGCGGTGGGTGGGGGCGCTGAGGCAGCCAAGGCAGACAGACTGCGGGCGGACGGCGTCGTCAGTGCGGCAAATGCCTGTTGCCGCAGGTGCGTGACGGCGATGGCTAGCGCGTCGGCTTCGTCTTCGGCCGGCAAGCTGTCCAGTCCCAGGGTGGCGGCGATCATGTGGCGCATCTGGTGCTTGTCAGCGCGCCCCGACCCAGCAATGGCGCGTTTGACCGTCGCCGGCGCGTACTCGAACACGGGCAAACCACGGGCTGCTGCCACGGCGATCGGCAGACCGCGGGCCTGTCCCAGCACCAGTGCTGTGCGGGCATTGTCGTGCACGAATGCGCTCTCGATGGCCAACGCGCTGACGGCCTGTTCGGCGAGCAACGACTGAATTTTCAGCAGGATCTCGCCAAGCCGCGCGGGCAGATCGCCATACATGCGCACCACGCCGCCGTCGACACGCTCAGTGACCTGGCCGCGCTGCCGCACCACAGCCCAGCCGAACTTGCGACTGCCCGGATCGACGCCGAGCACGGATGTTTCTAAGGGCACTAGATTCAAGGTGATAAGCACATACGCCCGCCGCGGCGAGTGGGTGCCAGCCTAGCCCGATTTGGCAGGCGTGGCCAGCCTGCGCTACAAGGTCGCCCGATGCGCGACACCGCCCGCCGCTATCATTCGTGGCCCTGGGTCGCGGCCCTGCTGGCCGTGACGCTGGGGGCGTGCAAGCAGCCACCTGCGCAGACAGCTGCGCCGCCAGCGGCCACAGGGCCGGCGGGTGCCGTGACCGCCGTGGCCGAGCCGCAAGCGCCGACGCCTGCAGACTTGTTCGCGCACGCGACCGTCGTGGGCGTGGAGCCAACAGCCGAGCAGTCCCTGTCGGCGGTCGTTCGACGCCTGCAGGTCGAGGCTCGTCAGCCTGGGCTGGGTCGATTGGCCGAGTACGCGACCCCGGCGGCGCTGCGCACACTGCGCATGGGCGACAATGGGCCACTGTTGGTGCCGCCAACAACCGTGTGGGACCGCGTGGATCCCGAGGTGATGCAGGTCGAGTTCAACGGCGGCCGCGCCGCGATGGTGGTGCGTCATCCCGGTTTGCCGCTGACGTCGTGGTTTTACCTGCGCCAGGGTCGGTGGCTTTGGGACATGGCCGACGCGCGCGAGCTGTTGCCGCACTGGCCCGGGCCGGAACACCCGGACAATCGCGCGCTGACACTGGCGGAGGCACTGGTTGATGTGCCAGGCGACGGCTTGCCCGAGTTGCGGTTCGAGACAAGCGCGGGCACGTTCACCTGCACGCTGCGCGCCGACATGGTTCCAGACCTCGCGGCGCACCTGATCGGGTTGGCGACGGGTAAGCGCGCCACCCGCGTCATCGAGGGCAGCAAGTTCACGCTGCGGTGGCAACGCGTTCGTTTGTTTGACGGCCAGCTCATCTATAAGCCGTTGGCCGGCAAGCGCATCGAGAGCGGCGACCCATTTGGCCACGGGACCGGCCACGCCGGCTTTCGAATCCGCGACCACTTCGACCTGCGCCTTCGCCACGATGCGCCCGGCGTGCTGAGCCTGGTGAGCCTCGGTCCGCACTCGTGCAGCTCGATGTGGCAGGTGCTGTTGCGGCCTGCGCCAGAGCTGGACGACAAGGCGCCAGTGGTCGGGCTGTGTCGCGATTTGCCCGTCGTCGACGCCATCAGCCGCATGCCGCAAAACGCGGTGCGGATCGCGCGGGTCCAGGTTCAGCGCGCGAACAAGTAGCCCGTCGCTGGCAAGTTGACGGGCGCTCCGCTGGAGAGACAGCCGGCCGCGGCGCCCGCTGCGATCGTGCCGCTTTGCCCGCAAGTTGTACCACCAAGTCCAATGCCAATGCGCGAGCCCGGCGTCGTGCAGTCGGAGCCGGCACTCGCCACGATGCCGACGCGCGCCCTAGCGTAGTCGAACGGGGTGCCGGCACCGGGGTAGGCGTTGAAGCCCTGCACCCTGCAGCCAGGGAGCAACTCGGCGCCGGGCAATAGGCCCAGCCAGTTGACCTCAGGCACGCTGAGCTGCACGAACTTGCCGCCCACGATCAAGTGAAACAGGCTGCTGGCGCTGATGTTGGCCACCAGCCACGTGGTCTGCTTGGTGGCTTTGAGACCGACGCGCAGCTGGGTGAACGGTAACGCCCAATAGCTGGTCAACCGCGCCTCGCGATCGTCGAATCTTGGCCGGTTGGGATGCAGCGCGGCAATCGCGGTCCAGTGAACCGCGTCGTAGCCCAGCTCGCTTTTGTCCGCAGCCACCTTGGCCAATAGCGTCCAGCCGCCGCCGTCGCCTTCCATGTCGCACCAGGCTGCAAAAGGCGTGACCGGCGTGAATGGGCCGTCGGGGTCGAGCCACCACACCCCCGATTTGGCCTTGGCGTCTGCGGCCTTGATGGCCTTGCACGAGAGTCCGTAAGTGGCGGGCGTGTTGCGCGAGCACAGGGCCTGCTGGCAGGTACCCTCTGCGCAAGCGTCGCCATCGTCGAGCGGCAAGTGGCTGCAGCCGCCAGCCATGCCGCACAAATCGATGGTGCACGGCTCGCCGTCGTCGCAGTTCTGGGCGGTGCAGGGCTCGCCGCCGCTGTCCGTCTCGGCCGCGGTGTCAACTTGGGCATCCACTTGGACATCGCTCTGCGTGTCGACTTGGCCGTCAGACGGGGTGTCGGCCGGGACATCGTTTGTGGCGTCGCCGGCAGCATCTGCAGCGTCGCTCAGGACGTCTTTGCCGGCATCTGGTGACGTATCGGCCGGGGCGTCCGTTCCCGCATCCAAGGCGACATCGGCTATCGTCTCGGGCGCTGAATCCTTGGCCGCATCGACTTGCGCATCGCCCAGGTCCGCGCCGGCATCGCCTGGCAGATCCTTTGCCGTGTCAACAGGGCTCGAATCTTGCACGGTCTCCACCGCGACTTCGCCGAGCACTTCTGCTTGGCCATCTACCGCGTCGACGGGCGTCAGTTCGAGCCCGACGTCTTTGGCCACGTCGACTTCTACTGGCCCCAGGTCGCCGACCACCTCGGCGTCCGGCGCGGCCGCCGTCTCTACAACGGCGTCGGGCGCGGCCGTGTCTTTGACGACGTCGGCGAATGGCGGCAGTTCGACAAACACCGCGCCGTCGAAGGCGGCAGTGCCCAAGTCGCCACCATCCCAACCAGCAAAGTCCGCGATCGCGTCGAACACCGGCGTATCGGGTGGTAGCGCGCCGTCGTTGCGCGCTACCGCGTCGGCGGCATTGCCCCCCGAGTCGGCGCCAGCCGCGTCGGCGCCAGCTGCTTCGTGCTGTGCGTCTGCGGTCGTGGCGCAGGCCTCGGCCGTGGCGTCGGTCGAGGACGCGTGCGCGGCGCCGCGGCCGCTGCGCAACACGTCGGCGCCCGCCCACGCCGTCGGTTCACCGGAGCCGCCCACGGCACAAGCGGCAAGCAACGGTGCCAA
The DNA here is from genome assembly GCA_005792545.1 of Pseudomonadota bacterium. Classification (GTDB taxonomy): domain Bacteria; phylum Myxococcota_A; class UBA9042; order UBA9042; family UBA9042; genus SXRM01. Next base: position 27,478 of record SXRM01000400.1, read on the forward strand.
CGCTAGTGCGGCCCAACGACCGCGATGCAGCGGTTTGTAATTCGAGCGGGAACGGCCACGAACGTCCATAGCGAGACAATACGCGGGGCAACGCCAATGTCGAGCTTTTGTAGGGGCGCCGGTCGCGCTACCCTCCCCGCCGCCCGCGTCGCGCGCAATCGGAAATGCTATGCAGCCCGTCCGCCTGGACCTCAACGCCCTTGCTGTCTTCGCCTGCGTGGTGGACGAAAAAGGCTTCTCGGCTGCGTCGCGCAAGCTCGGCTTGTCCAAGTCCGCGGTCAGCAAGCACGTCTCGCACCTTGAGGACCAGACGGGCACGCGCCTGCTGCAACGCACGACCCGACGGCTTTCGCTGACCGACGTCGGCGCGGCCCTGTACGAGCGCTGCGCCCGCATCGTGGCGGAGGCCGAACAAGCCGAGCGCGCCATCAGCCAGCTGCAAACCACGCCCAAAGGTACGCTGCGGGTGTCAGGGCCGCTGGCGTTCGGCATCCGGCATCTTGGCCGGCCGGTCGCAGATTTCATGAATCGATACCCAGAGTTGTCGGTTGACTTGCAGCTGTCGGATCGCCTCGTGGACTTGGTGGACGACGGTTTTGATGTGGCGGTGCGGATTTCGCGCTTGGCCGACAGCAGCCTGATCGCGCGCAAGCTGTGCCCGATGGAGACCTATGGCGTCGCCACCAGAGCGTACCTGGACCGGCACGGCGTTCCGGCCCTACCGCGCGACCTGGTGGGCCACAACTGCTTGCAGTACTCCTACGCAACGACGGGCGATACCTGGGTGTTTACCGACGGCGACGGCGAGTTGCCCGTCCATGTGCGCGGCAGCCTGCGCACCAACAACGGCGACGTGATGTTGCAGTCTGTGCTGGCCGATGTCGGCATCGCGCTACTGCCCGCGTTCATCGCCGGTTGCGATTTGCGCGACGGCCGCCTGATCGAGGTGCTGCCAGCCTTCCGACCGCGCTCCACCGGCGTTTACGCGGTGTACCCGCACAGCCGCCACTTGTCGACCAAGGTGTGGCTGTTCGTCGACTTCCTGGCCGAGACTTTTGCCCAGCCGAGCTGGGCGCACGCTCCGGTCAAGGTTGCCTAGTCGACCACGGCGCGGGTCGCTCCATCCGTAGCGCGCCGACAGCTCGCGCCACCACGCAAACGCGCGCTGGGTCGACGAGTGGATCGAACGGACGGCCGCCGGGCGGATCCCAGCCGACTAGCGCAGCGATGACTGGCCCCTGCATGGGTACCGCAGCCAACCACCGTGCCGGCCCGATGCGGGTCACGCGTCGCAGGCCACGGCCGTCGAACCAGAAAAGGGTCGTCTCGCTTGGCGCATCGGCGAGTGCCACCGCCGGTTGACCGCCTTGCGTCAGCAGCCGGGCAGAACTGCCGGTCGGTCCGAGCCGGTGCTGGATGCCGGTGTCAATGTCGACGCGGACCAGCGCGCCTTGGTCGGTTTCGATGAGCACGCCACGGTCCACAGCAACGACCGCCCGGCCGTCTGGGCCAATTGCGCGGGTGGCGCCGTCGGGCAGCGACATCCACTGCGTCTGCGGGCCGAGCGGGCCGACACCGCGCACCAGCGCAGTGGTGCCGTCGCCCACCAACGCCCAGATGTGGTGCGCCAGCCCCACCTGCATCGGCGTGGCCTCACCGGCCAGCGCCACCGCCCACAGCGTCGGCGTCGCGCCCGGCGCGGCATCCACAAAGGCCAAGATGGCGCCAGCGTCGTCGACAGCGAGGCCGGTCACATGGGTGGCATCGGGCGCCAGCGTGGTCTCGACGGCCTCGGTCCGCCAGATCAACCAGGCGACGGGCGTGGGATCCGTGGGCATCGGCAACAGCCCATCGGTCAGGTCCGCGCGGGTCGCGGTCGACTCGGCAGCGGGACCGACCCGCGTGACAAATCCGTCACTGGCTGGCCAGTCGGCCGCGGAATCGAGGGCGGTCTCGCGGGTTGCGCTGCGCGCGGCGAGGTCGACCGCCGCAACCTCCCAACCGCCGCGGCCATCGGCCTGGACGACGCGCAATCGGCCGTCGCCACGTCCCGGCAACAAGCGCGGTCGCGGTTGGTCGGGCAGATCGAGGCAGAACCAGCCCAGTTGCAGGGCGTCAGCCGTTGCGTCGGCGGGCAGGGGCTCGCCGGCGGGGAGCGCCGCCGCAAAGATCTTGGGGGCGCGGCCGGGAGTCGTTTGGCCGGCCTGCTGGTAGCGCGTGGGGTCGATGTACGGGGGAGCCTCCCGACACGCAGTCAGCACCACCGTCGCCACCGCAATCGCACTGATCAGGCGCACCATGGCCCAACCGTAGGCTGGACTGCCAGATCCGGCAAGCTGCCAGCTTCGCGTGCACGGCCCGCTTGCGCCTGACGAGCGCCAGGACCGGCGCAGCCGCAGGACTTGCGGCCAGGGGCCGCTTCTTCCCCTTTTGAGGGCGCTTGCTATCCTCTGCGTGCGCGCCAAGCCGACTGCCGCGCGCCTGGAGAAAGCGATGCGCTTGTTGCTGATTGCCGCCACGACGCTGCTGGCCCATGGCTGCGTCATGCAGTCCAAGTACGACAAAGACCTGGCCGACCTGAATGCAACGATTGCCAAGAACAAGCAAACGGCCGCAGAGGAGTTGGAGGCTGCCAACAAGAAATGCGCCGAAGACAAGGCGGCGCTGGATAGCGCGGCAAAGACCGCCGCGGACAAGGCTGCAGCAGAAGCGGCCGCGATCAAAAAGGATCTCGACGCATGCGTCGCGGCCGGCGGGGACAAGGGCAAAGCGCTTTTGGAGTGCTCCAAGGAACGCGACGCCGCCAAAGACCGCCTGGCGCGCGTGCAGGCCAGCATCGACAAGGTCAAGCAGGCGCTGCAGTCGATGGCTGCAGCCGGCAAGCTTGAAGTCAAGGAGCGCGCAGGGTTCTTGATCATCGCGCTAGCGGGCGACATCCTGTTCGACACCGGCAAGGCCAAGCTCAAGGACGAAGCCAGCGGCGTGCTGGGCGAACTGGCCAACATCCTCAAGGCGATGCCGGACCGCGCGTTCCAGGTCGCTGGCCATACCGATGACCAGGGCGACGAAGAAAAGAACTGGTCGCTGTCGATGGAGCGGGCGCTAACGGTCGTGCGCTTTCTCATCAAGGCGGGCGTGTCGGGCAAGTCGGTGTCGGCCGGCGGCTACGCTTTCTATCAGCCGACTGCCGACAATGCCGCGCCCGACGGCCGCGCCAAGAACCGCCGGGTCGAGTTTTTGCTGATGCCGAACCTGAGCGAGCTGCTCAAGATGGGCAAATAGGGACGCGAATCGCGGTGCCAGAGCCGGCGTTGCATCGCCAACGGGCCGTTTTGGCCCATTTTCGGTGATGCCTATGTTCCGCTTGACGACCTGGTTGTGCTTCGCTTGGTGTGTCGTGCCGTCTTTGGCTGCCGCGGCACCCGCCCCGCGAGGCATTGAGATCACCTTTGATGTCAGCAGCCGCGACACCCACCTGGGCAGCGGCAAGCTAGTCATCGGCCCCAAGAGTTCCGACGGCGCCAAGGGCCGAACCGTGCAGTTGAGTGGCAAGACCGAGTCGCTGCTGGGCGTGCTATACCAGGGCGCACTCGATGCCACCAGCTGGGTGGACGCGGCGTGGCTACCGGTTGAAGCCCATTGGAAAAGTGAGCTGGCCGGCAAGAAAGCCCATACCCTGGCGCGGTTTGCCGACCGCCGCGTCAAGGCGGTATTCAGCCGCCCTGGGCTGGATCCCGTCGAGTTGGACAAGGCGGTGGACACCGTGCTGCTCGACCCGGTCGCACTGGCGCCGTGGTTGATGCAGCAAAAGCCGCGCGCTGGACGGTCGTGGAGCACGCACCTGTACACGGGCATGGACATTTGCAAAGTGGCGTTGTCCGCCGGTCCAGTTGCCGCTGTCACGGTCAAGGGCCAGGCGCGCGACGCCGTGCCGGTGTCGGGCGAGACAACCCATTGCCGAATTTCGCGCAAGTTCACACTGTGGTTGCAAGCCAAGGACCAGTTGCCGGTCAAGCTCGTGCTCTACGATGGCGTGCTCGGCACCATCGACTTTGATCTGGCGTTGGTCAAGACCGTCGAACTGCCCAAACAGCGGCGGCCGAGCGCAGACGATCAGGGGCCGCCAGCATCCTAGAATCCGCTGGGTTGCCAAGCACTTACCAGCACTTGTCAGGCAAAAGCACCCTGGTTGCGCGCATGTGACGCAAGTTTCTATACTGCGCCGTTCGCGTTTCGCTGCCGCGGCACCCGCGTGGGTTCCCGGCGCGGACGAGCCAAGGGTTGCCATGCCAGTATCCGCTTCGTGTCCCCGTTTCGCGCGACTGGTTTCAATCGCTGCTGCAGTTGCGCTCGCGGCATGCGCGCAAACGCCAACGCCGACCGGCAATTCTCAGCCAGATAACAACGTGTTCTTCCCAGAGCCCGACGTGTCGGGCGGCCTGCCGGACACGGTCAAAGAGGTCAAGGCGGAGACCAGCGCAGACGCAACCGCAGACGCCGCCGCAACGGAGGGCGTGGGCGACGGCGGTGGCGGTGAAGGCATACCCGACGGCGGCGGCAAGGAAACCGCAGTCGACGGCGACGCCGAAGAGGACACGCCAGACACCGCCGATACGCCGGATGTGACGGAGACAGTGGGCAACCCGTGTTTTCCCAACCCCTGCAAAGAAGCGAACAAGACCGTGTGCTCGCAGGTTGCTGGCAAGCCCGTGTGCGGCTGCGTGCCCGGCTATGCGGCCCAGCCCGACGGCAGCTGCGGGCAGGTGTGCGTGCCGCCGACGACCGCTCCGCCACCGCAACCAGGTCTGGTCAAAGGCGATTTGACCATCACCGAGATCATGATCTGGCCGATCGCGGTCAAGGACGAATTCGGTGAGTGGTTCGAGGTCAAGAATACGTCGAGCAAGGTCATCGACTTGAACGGCCTGACGATCACCGACAACAAGCCGACAGGCGGCGACAAGCACGTCATCAACGGTTGCGCCGGCAAGCTCACGCTCAAGCCGGGCGACCACCTGGCGCTCGGCCGCGAAACCGACAAGGCCAAGAACGGCGGGCTGACGCTGGCCTACAAGTACGTCGGCACGGCATTCACCAACTTTGGCAATGATGCCATCGTGTTGCGCGCCGAGTACACCACGCCGACCAAGAAGAACGTCGACCTCGACAAAGTCGAGTGGTCGGTCAGTTGGCCCATCGGCGAGTGGAAGGGCGCGGCCCTCCAAGTTGATGTGACCCAGACCAACGACTACGGCAACGACAGTGTCAAGAACTGGTGCGCCTCGCCGACCAAAATGCCGAGCGGCGACTTCGGCACACCCGGCGAAAAGAACCCCGATTGTCCGCCGCCGCCGGATAAGGACATCGACGGCGTGCCGGACGCCGCCGACAACTGCCCGGATATTTTCAACCCGCCTGAGTCGGACGGCTTGCAGTTGGACAAGGACAACGACAACGTCGGCGACGTTTGCGACAACTGCCCCGACGCGCCCAATCCTGACCAGCTCAACAGCGACGCGGATCCGCCCGGCGACGCCTGCGATCCGGTGCAGTGCGGCGACGGCGACATGGACGCAGGCGAGACCTGCGACGACGGCAACGACTTTTTGGGCGACGGCTGCGAAAACTGCCTGATTGCCACCGCGGTCGCCGGCAACCTCGTCATCAACGAAATCATGGCCCACACCGACAACTTCGACGACAAGGACGGGCAGTGGATTGAGCTCTACAACCCCACCGGCACACCCGTCAAAATCAAGGACTGGAAACTTGAGGTGAAGAACGGCGTGGGCGGCAAGCAAAAGACCCACGTCATCACGGCCGACATCACCGTGCCGTCCAAGGGATTTGTGGTGCTTGCCGCCAGCATCAACAAGAACGTCAATGGCCAGGTCAGTGCCGTCTATGCCTTTAACCCGGCGCTGGGCGGTGGTCTGTTGATGGAGCCGACGACCGATACGCTGAGCCTGATTGACGTGCCCGGCAAGAAACTGGTCGACCAAGTGGCCTACGGCACGCTGACGCCGACCGTCAAGACCAACGTATCGCTGCAGCTGGACCCCAAGTACGCCACCACCACCCAGAACAACGTCAAGCTGTACTGGTGCTATGGCGACCAGACCATCTCGCAAGGCGGCGGCAATCTCGGGACGCCGGGCTCGCCGAACAGTTCTTGCGCACCGCCCGGAAAAGACATCGACGGCGACAACTCGCCAAACGAGAAGGATAATTGCCCTTTCACCGCAAACGCCGATCAGTTGGACCAGGACCTGGATTTGCTAGGCGACGCCTGCGACGTCTGCGCCAAGATCGCCGATCCCAAGCAGAGCGACGCCGATGGCGATGGCGTCGGTGACCTGTGCGACAACTGCATCGGCATCGGCAACCTGAACCAGGCCGACGCCGATAGCGACGGCTTTGGCGACGCTTGCGACTCGCCCACCTGCGGCAACGGCAACACCGAAGCCGCCGAGCTGTGCGACGACGGCAACAAAGACGGCGGCGACGGGTGCTCAATCAACTGCCAGAAAGAGAACTTTGCACCCGGCCAGATCATCGTCACCGAGATCATGGTCAACCCCAAGGCGGTCAGCGACGAGCCCGGCGAGTGGATCGAGTTCTACAACCCTGGCGAACTGACCGTGGACATCAACGGTTGGGTGTTGCGCGACACCGGCGGCAACAAGAAGTTCACGCTTAAGAGCGCCAAGCCCTTGTTCATCCCGGCTGGCAGCTACTTCGTTATCGGTGGCAGCGCTGACAAGACCTTGAACGGCGGCGCGCCGGTGCAGATCGGCTGGTTTCAGCAGCCGCCGTCGCCGTTCAGCCTGACCAACGTCAGCCAAGGCGAAGTGGTGCTGGAGTGGAACGGCAAGGTCATCGACCAGGTCATCTTCTCACCCAAGGGCTTTCTGTGCTCGCTGCCCAATCCGCCGCCCAACTGTGGACCGACCACCGGTTTTCCGGTCGTCGAAGGCAAGTCGATGCAGTTGGACCCTGCCGCCTACGAAGCCACCAAGAACGACGACTACAAGAACTGGTGCGAAGCCCAGGATCCGTATGGCGACGGCGACTGGGGCAGCCCCGGTCAGGCCAATCCGCCCTGCATCAACCCCTGCACCGGCAAGCCGGACAACAGTTCGTGCGGCAAGGACCTCATCTGCTTGTCCGGCAAGTGCAAACCAGCGCCCAAGTGCGGCGACGGCCAGGTCCAGGCTGCGCTCAACGAGGACTGCGACGACGGCAACGTCAGCGACGGCGACGGCTGTTCGGCGACCTGCAAGAAGGAGGCGCCACCGGCCGCCAAGGGCACGCTGCTCATCACCGAGATCATGCCGGATCCCGACGCGGTGGTGGACAGCAAGGGCGAGTGGTTCGAGATCTACAACCCGTCCGGCGATGCCATTGATCTCGTGGGCTGGCAGTTCAAGGTCAACACCTTCGTCCACAAGGTCGCGGCCCCGGCAGGCGGTGGCGGATTGTCGATTGCGCCCAAGCAGTTCGCGCTGGTGATGGCGCTAGGGGACGTCGCGGTCAACAATGGCCAGAAACCGTTCTACGCTTGGGGCGACAACCCGACATCCGGCCAGTTCCAGTTGCAGAACCTGACGTTGGACATCAAGCTTCAGCTCATCAACCCGCAGGGCGCGGTCGTCGACGAGATCAACTTTGGCAAGCTGCCGTGGACGATCGGTCAGGCGGCGATGCTCAAGCAGGGCTGCTTCGACCTGACCAGCAACGACATGCCCGACTGCTGGGTGCCGGCGACGCCGCAGTGTGGCTACGGGACCTGGCTGGGCCTGTCGAGTTATCAGGTCGACCCGCCGCCGTGCAAAGTGGCGAGCGACTGCAAGCTGCCAAACATGTGCGTGCCGGTGTCGAGCGTGACCGAAGCTGGCAAGACGTTGTGGAAGTTCGACCCTGCAAGCAGCACACCGCGCTGCGGCGCGCGCGATCGCGGCATGCCCGGGACCGGCAACTCCTGCCCATAGAGGCTGAAAAGATTTACCCAATCATTTCTCCGGCCCTTTTGCTTGCTTCCTGGGTCGCCTGCACGCGGCCTCGGGGGCCGACTCGCGGCTCCGCCTTGTACCGAGAGTGTTCAAGGCATTGTTTTCCAGTTCCTTAGAACGTGTGTTCATCATGTGCCGGACACGAGGGTCATGAGGCGCCCGGAAGGCGCGGCGCGGCGCGGGGACCGACTGAGGCGTGCTTGCGGCACGCCGCAGGGAGGGCACAAGGAGCAACAACGCGTGCCGGGATGCATCGTGAGCCGTAGTCGGCGTTCTTTTGAATACAACCTTTTAGCCCGACAGCTTGCGGATCCGCCGGGCTCTGGTAGCTTTCGGCGCCCGCCGCTCCGTGTCTGGCTGGATGTGGCGCTCCCGTTCCCCGCACCAGCGAGCCAACCATGCGCCACGCCATAGCCCACGACCTGTCGCCTGAGCTCGCGCTGCGCACCGCCCGCGCGGCCTGCGCCCACTACTGCGAACGGTTTGCCCGCTACGAGCCGCGCATCACCTGGCGCGACGAGCACAACGCGGACCTGCAATTCTCAGCCAAGGGCTTGAGCATCAAGGGCAAAGTCGCTGTGGCGAACGGCAGCTTGGTGGTTGACGTGGACATCCCGTTCTTGCTGCGGCCGTTTCAAGGCCGGGCTGTAGAAATCGTCGAGCGCGAGCTGCAAAAGTGGATCGCCAAGGCCAAAGCTGGCGAAATCGCCTGACGGAACGCGACCATGCGCCCCTTCGACAAAGCCTGCATCCTGGTGCTCGATGGTGCCGGCATCGGCGCGGCCCCGGACTGCGCGGATTTCGGCGACCCGGACACTGTCAACACCCTGGGCAACTGCGCGCGCGCGGTGGGCGGCCTGCGGGCGCCGCGGCTGCAGCGGATGGGCCTGGGCAACTTGTGCGACATCGCGGGCATCGCGCCAACCGCCGCGCCCGACGGCTTTGCCCTGCGCATGGTCGAGGCCTCGGCGGGCAAGGACACCCCGACCGGACACTGGGAGATGGTCGGTGTGCGCACGACCCAGCCGTTTGCTGTGTTCAATCCGCGCTTTCCGGATGAAATCGTGCGCGAATTCGAGCGGGCGAGCGGGCATCAAGTGCTCGGCAACTGCGTGGCGTCGGGTACGGCCATCCTGGATGAACTCGGCCCCGAACACCTGCGCACCGGTAAGCCGATTCTGTACACCTCGGCGGACAGCGTGTTCCAGGTCGCGGCGCACGAAGAGGTCATTGCCATCGAGGAGTTGTGGCGCATCTGCGAGGTGGCGCGGCGGGTGCTCGACCCCTGGCGGGTGGGGCGCGTGATCGCTCGGCCGTTTGTGGGGCAACCTGGCGCGTGGCGCAGGACTTACAACCGCAAGGATTTTTCGATGCCGCCGCCGCCCGGAACGCTGCTCGACCGCATGGTCGCCGCGGGACTACGCGTCGTGGGTGTCGGCAAGATCCAGGACATCTTCGCCGGCTGTGGCGTGCCCGAGTCCATCCACACCGAGGGCAACGCCGACGGTATCGAGCAGACCATCGCGGCATGCCGGGGACTGGACCAGGGGCTGGTGTTCACCAATCTGGTGGACTTTGACGCGCTGTATGGCCACCGCCGCAATCCGGGAGGCTTTGCCCAGGCGCTGACCGAAGCCGATGCCCGGCTGGACGACATCCTGGATGCGCTTGGCGACCGGGGCCTGCTGTGCATCACCGCCGATCACGGCAATGACCCGACGTACCTGGCGACAACCGATCACACCCGCGAAGTCGTGCCGCTGCTGTTGGCGAGCAAGGGCTTTCGGCGCGGCGCGGATCTGGGCACCGGCGACAGCTTTGCGTGCCTGGGCCAGACGTTGGCGGATAATTTCGGCTTGGGCGACTTGGGGCTCGGCCGGTCGGTGCTCAATTCCCTGACGGCTTGACCAGCTGCACCACGTTGACCTTGACCGCGGCCGTCGCGCCTTGACCCTTGTTGCCCTTGGGCCACACGATATCGAACTCGCACACGCCCAGCTTCTTGGCCTGGACGGTGACCCACGACCACGCCTCGACCACGCCCTTGTTGGTCGGCGACTTGGCGGCGGTCGCCGTCACAGTGCAGAACTCCGGCGTCTTGCCCGTGACCGTAAAGGTCGTGTCCGGCTGACAAATCGGGTTGCCGCCGACCGTAGGCCGCGCCAACACGATAGCACTGGAACCAGCCAGGACTTCCAGGGTCTTGCCGCTCACGCCTTCTAGCTTGCCGCCGTCGATCTGAGCCTCCTCGACCAAGCGCACGGTCCAGGACTTGCCGGCTTCCAACGCGCTCGTCAGCGTCACATCGCCGGGCGCATCCGCGGTCATGTAGACGTAGGCCCACTGCGCCTTGTTGACGTGGTCCCACTGCAGCCCCTTTTCGGGCGCGACCTTAAGCGCATGGTAGCCGTAGCCGATGACCGCGCGACCATCTTTGAGCTTGAGGTCGTAGGGTAGGAAGATCGACTTCTTGGTCAGGTAGTAGGCCAGGTTGCCGCCGCCGCACGAATGGGTGACGTCGATGATCTCTGGCTTCTTGGCCATCATGTTGATGGTGTCGTGGGTGGTGGTGCCGTCTGCTTTGGTGGCGGTGACGCCAATCGAGGTACTGCCCTCTCCAATGCCCTCTAGGGTAAACGCACTGCCCATCATGCCGGCGACCTTGAGCACCTGGGTGTTGCTCGGATCGACCTTGGTCAAGGACACGTCTTTCTTGGGAAAGCCAGCCTCTTTGACCGTCAAGTCGAGCTTGGCGCCCACCGCAATCGGCTTATTGAAGTCAAGCTCGTCGTCGGTCGGGTAGTAGAAGGTCAAGTTGCCTTCGTTGCCGGTCAACGAACTCTGGCAGCCCGCGCCCAGCGTGGCGAGACCCACGCAGGCGACTCGCGCCAAAATGCCACTTGCGATCCAGTCCTTGCCAATCATTGCCAACCTCCGATTGTCGTGTGTCCGCCCCGAGTCGTCGGCGCCATGGTACGGATTGCGCTGGGGCTGAAAAGGGGCCACACGGCCAAAACACCACCTGGAAAAACGCCGACGGGCGGGACCCAGCTGTTCTGGATGCCCGCCCGCCGGTATTTCGTTCACGGCAACACGGTGGTCGCCGTGGGCCTACTTGGGCGCGGGGCGCGCGCCGCCAGCCGGAGCCGGGGCCGGAGCCGGGGCGGCCGG
>SXRM01000401.1 GCA_005792545.1 Pseudomonadota bacterium
GGTCGCGGTCGCCGCCGTGCCAGCCCCGCCTGTGCCTGCGCCTGCCGTGGCCAAGGCACCACCACCGGCGCCGGCACCGGCCGTTGTGGCCAAGGCGGTCCCCGAACCACCCAAGCCGGCCGCGGTTATCGTGGCCAAGGCCCCCGCGCCGCCCGCCGTCACCAAGCCGGCCGCGCCCGCGCAGCCCGCTGCACCGAGCGGACCGGCTCCCGCGGGCGAGAGCGTGGACGAGCCCGCCGCAGGCGCCGACAAAGCCGACGACAAGACGCCCAAGGCCGGCCGACCGCCGGCTGGCAAATACGTGGTGCAGATCAAGGCATTCCGCAACCAGGCCGAGGCCGACACCTTTGCCCTGGAATTGCGCAGCAAGGGCTACACCGTGTCCGTGTCGGCCGTGGAGGTGCCCGACAAGGGCCAGTTCTTCCGCGTACGCATGGGTCCGTTTGGCACGCTCGAGGCGGCGCGCGGCGCGCAGAAGAAGCTGGAGTCCGCGGAAGGCTACCAGACCATCGTGCTGGCCACGCCGTAGCCTTTCGGGCCTCAGGTACGGGCATCGCCCTTGGCGACCGCCACCTTTGCAATGCCCATGGCCTGTACTATACCGCCCGCAGCGGCCGGCAACGCGTCGGCGTTCGGGAAGACCATGGCCAAAACCGCTCGCGGCAAGCCGGAACCCAAGCCACCAGCCCCGCAATCGGCGCCGAGCGCGCGCTACCTTGCCGCGGTGCAGCGCAAACAGACGCTGGTGCCGGCCGTGCCCCCGCCGGGCCTTTCCGCCGACAAGTGCACGGTGCAGTTCGACCTGGACGCGTTGGCCTTTGAGACCACCGCCGACCTGGAGCCGCTGGCCAGCGTCATCGAGCAAGAACGGGCCATGCAGAGCCTGGAGCTCGGGCTGTCGGTCACCCGGCCCAACTACCACGTGTACGTCGCCGGACCGTCAGGCACCGGCAAGCGCAGCCTGCTGCGGGTGATGCTCGAAAAGCTGGCGCCGACGCGCAAAACGCCAAGCGACTGGGTCTACGTCCACAACTTCGACGACGACGACGCGCCAGTCGCCATCAGCCTCAAGGCGGGCGAAGCGCGCGAGCTCAAGAAAGCGGTCGACAAGCTGTTGGAGCGCTTGCAAAAAGAGGTGCCCGCGGCTTTTCACTCGCCGGAGCACCAACTGCGGCTGCAGCACGCAGTGAGCCAGTCGCAGACCCTGCAGACCGATGCCTTTGTGGCGCTGTCACGCAAGGCGGAACAGGTCGGCTTTGTGGTGCGTGCGAGCAAGGATGGCGAATTGGAGACGCTGCCGGTCGTCAACGGCAAGTCCCTCAAAGACAAAGACGTGATGGCGCTGCCCGAAGAGGAGCGCAAAGCCATTGATCAGCGCCGAGAGAAGCTTGAGCCGTTGTTCACTGAGTTCGTGCAGACCAACCGCAAAATCGAGCAGCAGACCCAGGATAAGATCGAGCAGAGTCAGGCAGAGTTGGCCGAGCGCGTGTGCAAGCCGCTGTTTGGCGAGGTGCGCGACCGCTTCAAGTCAGGCGGCAAGAAGCTGGCCGCCTACTTGGACGACCTGTACGACCACGTCTCGCACCACCTGTCGCACTTTTTGCCGGATAGCAGCAGCGACGGCGACCACAACGACGACCGCGGCGAGTCCCACAAGGACCCGTTTTTGTGCTTTGCGGTCAATGTCTTCGTCGATAACGGTCGCAGCCAGGCCTCGGTGCCGCCGGCCCGCCACGACGGCCGCCGCGCCGACGCCGATAAGGCCGATGCCGGCGACAAGGAGTCGGCCGAACCCGAACCCAAGACCAAGGACGGCAAAGAAGCCAAAGACGGCAAGACGCGGCTTGGCGGCGCGCCGGTGGTGTTTGAGACCCACCCGACCTACTACCGGCTTTTTGGCCGGATTGAGCGCCGCGTCGAACAGGGCATCTATTTCACCGATCACACCATGGTGCGCAACGGCTCGCTGGCGCGCGCCAATGGCGGGTTCCTGGTCTGCCACGCCGTCGACCTCGTGCAGAGCCCCGGCGTGTGGGAGAACCTCAAAGTCACGCTGCGCAATGGCGAATTGTCGATCGAGGACCTGGGCGAGACCGCCGGGCTTTTGCCGACCAGTGGCTTGAAGCCCGAGCCGATTCCGCTCAACGTCAAGATCATCCTGATTGGCTCGAATTCGCTCTACCACCTGCTGTACCGCAATGACGACGATTTCCGCAAGATTTTCCGCGTCAAAGCCGACTTTGACCACGAGATCCGCAAGAGCCCTGAAGCCGTCGAGAAATACGTGCGCTTTGTTGCCACCGCCGCCAAGAACAACGGCTGCCGACCGGTGGACAAGGCGGGCGTCGCCGCGATCTTGGAGCACGGCGCGCGCATCGTCGACAGTCAGCGCAAGCTGACCCTGCGCTTCAACCGCATCTCGATCCTGCTCATCGAGGCCGACTGGTTCGCCGGCAAGGCGCGCAGCAAGATCATCACCCGCAAGCACGTCGAAAAAGCCATCGACCAGCGCACGCAGTCCAGCAGCTTGATTGCCGACAAGATGCACGAGGACCTGCTCGACGACCAGTGGCTCATCGAGGCCGAGGGCGGCGCGGTCGGGGTCATCAACGGCCTGGCCGTGCTGTCCGTCGGCGAACACGAGTTCGGTCGGCCGTTCCGCATCACGGCGCGGGCCTTTACCGGCACCGCCGGCATCGTCAACATTGAGCGCGAAGTGTCGATGTCGGGCGAAATCCACGACAAGGGCGTGCAGATCTTGTCGGGCTTTCTCGGCGACCGCTTTGCGCGCCGACAGCCGCTGTGCCTGACCGCGACCGTGACCTTTGAGCAGAGTTACGGCGAGGTGGACGGCGACTCGGCGTCAAGTACCTGGCTCTACGCCATTTTGAGTGCGATTGCCGAGGTGCCGATTGACCAGGGCATCGGCGTCACCGGCAGCGTCAATCAATTGGGCCAGATCCAGCCGATCGGTGGCGTCAACGAGAAGATCGAGGGCTTCTACCGCTTTTGCAAAGCCAAGGGGCTCAACGGCCGTCAGGGTGTGCTCATCCCGTGGCAGAACGTGCAGCACCTGGTGTTGTCGCGCGACGTGCGCGAGGCCATCGCCAAGGGCAAGTTCGCGGTGTGGCCGATCAGCACCGTCGAGCAGGGTCTGGAGATCCTGACCGGCGTGCAGGCCGGCACGTTGCTGCCCGACGGCAGCTATCCGCCGGGGTCGCTGATGGCGCGGGTCGCCGAGCGCTTGGACGAACTGCGCAAGTCGGTCGAGGCGGCGGGCAAGGCGGTCGGCCGGCGCATCGGCAAGACCGGCGCTGGCGTGCGCGCGCGGCGACGCCAGGGCGACGAATTCGACGGCGAAGAAGCAGAAGCGGACGACGAAGAGGGCGGCGGCATCGGCGAAGTGGTCGACGACCTGTTGTCGCGGCGGGACGGCGATCGCTAGTGAGTGCGGATCTGGAGCACGCGGCTGCACTGGCGGCGCTGCGGATGTGGGTGGCGGCACTCAACGGCTATGGCGACCGCACCAAGACGGCGCTGGCGGTGGCGGACACGGTTGTCGTCGAGCGCGGCGGCTTCGGCGCAGAGCGCGGACAGGTGGTGCAGACCATCGCGGGGACTGAGGCCGTCAACACCTGGCTGGCGATGACCCGGCACGTGGTGATCTTTTTCGCTGACGAAGCCAGCCTGCGCCGCGATGGGCCAGGGTGGTCTGTGCGCTACCGGCTCACCGCTCCGGACGAATTCGTCGGCGGCGGCTCCTGGCTGTTCGCGGTCGACGACAGCGGCCGGATTGTGCGCTTACAGCACTGGCCGGATGACTTGCCCGCGGACACCTGAGCCAGCGCGTGGGCACTCGCACCCACCGTGCAGTCGGCAGCCGCGATCGCGCGCCGGCGGTCTTTGGATCAGCCATCCGCTGGACCCGTCCCGGCAGCCACGCTGGCCGCGACTTGGGTCAAGGCGCGGCCGCGCGCCGCCAGCTCGTCGGCCGTGGGCGTGGGCAGGCGATCCAGCGCTTCTGCCACCAGCCGCCCACCGGTCGCGCGGTCTCCTGCCCACAGGTAGCAGAAACCGAGCCCGACCTGCGCGGCCGACTCAAAGGCCGGCAAGCGCGTCTTTTTGGCGTGCTTGACCGCCCAGGCCAACAGCGGCTGTGCCTCGCTGGAGCGGCCTTCGGCCAGCAGCGCCGCACAGCGCACCAGACCGCCCAGATCCAAGACGTCGTCGTCGCCGCCATCACCCCAATGCTGGGCGGCCGCGTGCCAGCATTCATGGGCTTGCGCGGCCTGCGGGTCTTCGCTAGATCGGGCCTCGGCTGTCGGCGTGACGCACAGCGCGGCCAGGATCCAGGTTGCCGTCGCCCACGGCGCGCGATCGCGGTCGCGCTCCGCGGTCAACCGCTGCGCAAGCGGCCTGGCGATGCGCACCGCCGCTTCCGGGTCGCCACTGATGAGCAGCGACATCGCTAGGTCCAGCGCACTGTCAATAGCGCCTGCCGTGTCGGCGGTGTTGCCAGACTGGCTGCCCGCGGAGGCCCAAAGCCGCTGCGCGCCGCGGCTGTCGCCCTGGCTCCACGCCAGCCACGCCTGGGTGCGCTGTACGGCCGGCGCGAAAGTCTGCAGCGTGCCCAGTTCCTGCTCCGCTGCTCGCAGTTCTTCGGCCCAGTAGGGAAATTGTGCGGGACTGGACTGACCGACGCACGACCGCGCCACTACCAGCCGCAGCCATGCCAGCGCCGGCCGCGCCGTCGGGCCCATGCGGTCCAGGGTCCATTGCAGCGAGGTCCAGGTTCGCTTGACCTCGCCTGCATCGGGCCGGGCGCAGGCATCGAACAGATGCAGCGCATCAAACAGCGCGGCCACTGCAAACCGCGCGTTGGCTGTGGTGGCTGCCTCAGCGAGGCGTTGGCGGGCGGTTTCGGCGCTTTGCAGGTGCTGCACGTCATCGGTGCGCCAATGGGCGGCCGCGGCCGTGGTCAGGCGCGCGGTCAGGTCGATCCACGGGCTGAGTGCTCGGCGGGTCGAGTCGCCGCGGAGGAACGACTGATCAATGGCCTGTCGCAGCGCGGTGACGCCCAGCCGCTCGATCGCGCCGTCGCTGCGCGGCCGCATGCCGGCGATGAGCGCACACCCAGCGAAGACAACCACGACTTGCCGCGCTTGGGTCGCCTCGACGCCATCGCGCATGCCGGCGAGGTGCCACGGCCAGTCCGGCCGCGCAGCGCGAATGACCCGGCCTATCGATGGTTGGCTTAGGCTGCGCGCCACGGCACTCCAGCCCAAGGCGTCGGCGTCGGCGCGCAGCAGGCCGGCGCGCCGCAGCAGGCGCACCGTGCGGTCGTCGGCATCCACCAACCGCCGCACGCTGCCAAGCCACAGGTCCACGGCAGGTCGGGCCGCCCGCGGTCCCAGCGATTCAAAGCGAGCGATGGCCAGCTCGGCGACTGCCTGATCTGACCAGTCGCGCCACGTTGTTGATTGCGGCGATTCGCTGGCGGCGGCCCCGCTCAGCGCTGCGGCGACCGTGCGGTCCAGCAGTTCGGAGAATTCTCCAAGTGTTTCCGCAAATTGTCCCAACCGCTGCACATCAAGCGCGGCGATGCCCAGGTGGCTGAGCGGCTGGTCTGGGTCGGCGCACCACTGTGCCACCGCTTGCACCGCTTGGGCCACCACGCCGCGGTGTGCGTCGAGATCTTCCGGCTCGGACAGCGCACCCTGCACCACGATGGCGCGCGCCGGCAGCCGCGACAGGCGCTTGCGCACAGCCGCGGTCAACGGACGAGGCGGCGCGTCGGGCACCCACCACACCAATCGCTGTGGCCTTGCTTTGGGCCAGTGGCCGGCAGTGCAGGCAGCCCACGGCACCCGTACCACCGCGGCTGCGTGAGCCGCAGCCAGTGCCAGTGCCAGGGTCTGTGCCTCGACTGCCTCGGTCGCCGGTGGCAGCAGCCACAATCCTTCAGCCACGGTCACGGGTCGGTTTCGCAGGGCGGCCAGCAGCAACGACATCGGTCCTCCCGGTGCAGGCAATTACCGCGAGCAGGCCGGTGGTGCAAGCGCTCGCCAAAGGAATCGAAAAATCAAATCGTTATCGAGCAAAGCGTTGACTCGTCAGCAACACGCAGGCCCGCGTTGACAGCGACCGCGCGCGCCGGTAAATTTCCGGCCCCCGCTGCGACTGCCCCTTTGGGGGCAGATCGCAAATCGTCAGGCGCGTAGCTCAGTTGGTTAGAGCACCACGTTGACATCGTGGGGGTCCGCGGTTCAAATCCGCGCGCGCCTACTGGAAGGCCACGGATTGATTCCATGAATCAATCCGTGGCCTTTTTGCTTGCTGGGTGGGTCGCCAGTTCGCGGCCTGGACGGCCGACTCACGGCTCCATTTTTGGCGGGCCGTGCAATTTGGGCCGCTAGTTGACGTTCGGGTGGGTCGCCGGTTCGCGACGGTTTTGCCCCGTTGGCCGGTTGGGCCTACCCGCGAAACACCGGCTCAGTCAGGCCCGGCAGGCGCGCGTCGGCCCCGTAGAGGCCTTGGGCAATCGCCGCCAGATCTGCCGGCCAGTCGAGCTCAAAGCGCAAGTCCTGGCCGGTGTGCGGGTGGCGAAAACCGAGCGCGTAGGCGTGCAGCGCCTGCCGCGGCACTTGCGCCAGCCATCCGGCGTCGGCGCGCGTGCGCTCGGTCTTGGCAAAAGGGCGCTTGCCGCCGTACAGCTCGTCGCCCGCGATCGGGTGACCGAGTTCGGTCAGGTGCACGCGGATCTGGTGTGTGCGGCCGGTTTCCAGCGTGGCGACGACGAGACTGGTCAGCGGCGTACGCGCCAGCACGGTCAGGTGCGTGACCGCTGGCTTGCCCTCCTTGGCCCGGCACGTGAACTTCTTGCGGTCGGCCGGGTGGCGGCCGTGCAGGCCCTGCAGCGTCCAGGTGTCCTGTCGCAGGTTGCCGAGCGCGATAGCGGCATACCGCCGCTCCAAGCGGTGCGCGGCGAAGTCGGCGCCCAACCGCCGCAGCGCCGCCTCGTTCTTGGCGACGACCAGTAGACCACTGGTGAACTGGTCGATGCGGTGCACCAGCCCCGGCCGATAGGTGTCGCCGACGTCCGCCATCTCGGGCTCGTGGTAGAGCAGCGCGTTGACCAGCGTCCCGGACTCGTGGCCGAGCGCCGGGTGCACCACCAGCCCCGCTGGCTTGTCGACCACCAGCAAGTGCGCGTCCTCATACACGATGCGCAGGTCGATCGGCTCGGGTGCCGCCGACAGTTGCGGCCTGGGTTGCAGTTGCACCGCAAAGCGCATCGACTGGTGCACGAGTAGGCTCGGCTTGCATTTGGCGTTGCGCGGACCCGCGACCAACTGCACGTGGCCGGCGTGCAAGTGCTCGGTTGCCCGCGCCCGGCTCATGCCGTCGATGGTGGCACACAAAAAGGCATCGAGCCGCATGCCACCTTGCTCAGGCGCAACGGCGAGCTCCAGCGACCCAGGTTCGGATGCGGTCACGGCGCGGGGCGCAGCGCCGTCAGCAACTTATCCAAGCCGGCCGCGGTCTGCTGACCCGAGGACTTGAGTTCCTCCAACTGGCTCACGACCTTCGACCGCGACCCGGCGTCGATGCCAATGGCGATTTGCGCCTCGTGGCCGGCTTCTTCGAACTGACCCACGCACGCCAGGGTCACCGCGTACAGGACTTTATTATCGGCAAACTCCTGGCGCGACAGCTCGGCCGCGAGCTTGGCCCACGGCAGCGCCTTGGCGCAGTCCTTGAGCTTGTGGCGGGCACGCGCGATTTCCGCTGCACGCTCGCGCTTCTCCTTCTGCTTGCTCTCTTCGCTGCGGCCATCGTTGGGGATGCCGAAGTCGTCCAGGTACGTGGACCAGTCGGCCAACTCTTGCCAGCGGTCGAGCTTGCGCGCGGCGTTCAGCCCGTGGTTCAGCGTCTGCTTGTACGATCCGACCAGTTGGCCGCCGTCGTCGCTCGGCCAGCGCCCACTCGCGTGATACTTCTGGTAGCCGGGCACCTGCTTACTGACCAGCGCCAGTGCCTCGGCGTGCTTGCCGTCGGCGTTCAAGTCCGAGAGCCGGGTGTTGAGCGCCACCAGTTCGTCGGCCTTGAGCGCCAGCGCCTTGTCGATGGCGTCGTTCATCGACGCCTTGTCCTTGATGCGCGCCGAGAACATCGCCACGTTGACCCAGGCGTTGAGCAGGTTGGGGTACAAGTTGAGCGACCGGTGCAGGCTGTCGATGGCCTCCTTGGTCTGACCGAGCGAGTTCAGACACAGCGCTTCAATGAAGTGGTTCTGGAAGTCGTCTGGGTTGATGCGGATCGCCTCGCGGATCTCGATCAGCGCTTGACCGGCGCGGCCCGGCTGCTTCTGGTGGTTGCGCGCGTCGGTAAAGCCGCGCTCCGCGATCATCCACCGGCCATGCAGGCCTTCGGCGGAACCGAAGCCTTCCAAAAACACCATGCCGCCCAAACCGGCCACCACGGTCCCCACCGCCATCCACTGTGGCCACGGCGTCGGTTTGTCGGCCGACACCTCTGGCTGCAGCATCGCGTCGGCTGCGGCGATGATGCCCATGTGCAGGCAGAACAAGAACGTAGGCACCGGCAGCTGCAGAGGAAAGCTGGCCATGGCGTCGCCGCAGATGGCCACGATGCCGACCAGCGCCCCCAGCGCTGCGAAAGCGACCAATGCAGCGCCTTCGGCCTTTTCGCCGCGGACCACGCTGGCCCGTGCCACCGCGCGCGCGGTCAGACCCAGCGCTGACGCCAACAGCACCAGGAGCGCCAGCAAGCCGTGCCAGCCGTACTCGACGCCGAACTGCAAGAAGTCGTTGTGGGCGCGGATTGGCTGCTTGGCGATGGTGAACATCTCGTTCTTTTCGCGCTGCACCAAGTAC
The DNA here is from genome assembly GCA_005792545.1 of Pseudomonadota bacterium. Lineage (GTDB taxonomy): Bacteria > Myxococcota_A > UBA9042 > UBA9042 > UBA9042 > SXRM01. The sequence goes on from SXRM01000401.1 coordinate 8,898, forward strand.
TTGGGAAACATCACCCGCCAGTTGCCGGCGCCACCGCCGAGCGGCTCGTTCTTGATCGCCTCCCACGAGCTCTCGAGCATCGTGTAGCGCCAGCGGTAGTGGTCGCTGCCAAACTCGAAAAACGACTTGACCAGCTGCGGCACGCTGCGGTGCAGCTTTTCGTCGCTGCCCTGGGTGCTCGCCGGCGGCTTGTAGTGGTCGGCCACGATAGCGATGCCGGCCGTCAGCACCACCACCGCCGCGAGCGGCTTGGCAAGGCTCGCCATCGACACCCGCAACAGGCCCACGCGCTCGGGCGGCGGCGCCGGCTCGGGCGAGTCGATTGGCGCCGCATTCGCGACCGCGCGCCGAGCGAGAAATGCGCCCAAAACCCAAGCCGACCCGGCGGCGACCAGGCCCAGCGCCGCACCCGCCCAGGCCGAACGCGTGACCGTGAGCATGGTGTAGTAAAGCAACAGGTTAAGCGCCACCGCCGACGGCACAGCGATCCAAACCGCCAGCATCGTCCGGCCGTGCAAATACCAGCGCACCGCCATCGCCAGCGCCACGTAGCACGCGGGCAGCATGGCCACCACCACCTGCGCCGCCATGTTGCGGTTGCCAAAGGTCGAACCGGGCTTGGTGATGCTGTTCCAGCGCTGGACGGGTAGCAGGCCCTGAATGTTGTGCTGCTCACCGATGCCGATGAGCGCGGTCACCAGACCGCCGGCCACCAGGCCACCCATCAGCCACCAGAGGTGACGCGGGCGCCGCACGCCGATGGCCGTGACCCAGAACACCGCCCCCGCCGCCAGCCAGCGATGTGCGTCGTACCTGGCGAACAGCGACAGCTCGCCGCCGGTGTGCTTGGGCGCCACGGTCAGGCTGACCAGGATCGCCACCATCATCGCCAGCATCGCCCACACCAGTGGCGAGGTACGCAACCGAAATGGCCGACCCATCCACGCCAGCGCGCCGACCAGCGCCACCAACAGCGCCGCGCCGTCGGCGAGGTACAGCTGCTTGGGCAGCTGGAACAGGTCGCGGATGTTGGGGGTAACCGCTCGCGCCAGCACGACGGCCAAGATGCCGATGCCAAACGGCACCAGATCTTCAAGCCAGCTGGAGAAATCGCCGTCGCTGGCGCCGGCCGCGGGCACGGGCTTGCGCACAGCGGCGGCAGGCTTGACGGGTTCGACCTTGGTTCTCGGATTGGCCACGTTGTCCTCAAACACTGGAGTCGGCGCTGCGGGCACGCTGCGTCGCAGGCGACCGCTTGCCGAAAAAGGCGCGGAAGTCTAGCGCAGGTCGGCCCCGCGCGGGTATGGGGCGATCACAGTTGATCACGCACAGCGTTGCCTGGCAACTAGTTGATTTCTTGGGATTGACTCATTTGACCCGGGCACGGCCAGGGGCTGTTGGCAAACTTTTTTGCGCCTTGCGCGCGGCATTTGCCGCGCCGGACCGATCACCTGGACAACCACCGGGGCCAAGCGCCCCACAAGGAGTCCGCCGTGTTCGCTGCCACCCACCGACCGACAACCGTCGACGCAACGCAAGCAGATCTGGACGCCATCCAGGCTCGGGATGCCATGGACCGCGATGTAGACGCCGCTAGCGCCATCAGCAACCTGTTTGTCGGCCGCGACCGCTTGGCCACAGAGCTGCGGCGGTTGGACCGGCTGCACCGGGCTTCGCGCTGCCAGCCGCGCCGCTTTGCGCAGACCGTTCGCGGTCGGCAGGGGGCGCTCAGCCTGTGGCTCTACGGCGTGGCAGTAGGCGTAGCCGCGCAGGGGCTGCACGACACCGCGCTCGCCTTGCTCGACCTGTTGCCGGGTATCACGGCTGGGGCCGCGGGCCGCCGCGAGTTGCTTTGTGACCTCATCGAAGCGGAACGGCGCGACTCGCTCGCCGACCTTGCCGGCGACTTCCTCGTCCAGCCGATTTTGCGGGCCGCTTGATCGCGTCGCGCTCACCAAGGAGTTCAACATGCAAGTCCAAACCGCGTTCGACAGCCTGCTCGATGACGTCGCGTCGGCCACTGACGGCTTTGCCGTCCTCGTCCACGCTGACCGCCGCTGGAGACCGGTTTCGGTCGGCAGCAAAACCGTCTTTGGCACCGACGCCGTGCCCGGTCGCGTCTGCGGCCCCACCGTGGCTGCCCGCCATTGCGCGGCTCGCTCCGAAGCGGGCGGGGTGGCATTTATCGATCTCGGATCGGCAAATGGCACCTGGATCGACGGCAAGCCGTGCACCGGCCGTCCGCTGCTCGCCCGGCCCGGCAAGGTGGTGCGCGTGGGACGGGCGCCGCTGATCGTGGTGCGCGAGCGCAAGGACCGCCACGGACACTGGATTGGATTTGGCCAGTGGGGCTCGTATTCGCCGGCCGTGTGGCCGATCCTGGCCGAGCTGGCGCTGCTGGCGCAGACCGCGGTGCCGGCGCTGGTGCTCGGCGAGACCGGTACCGGCAAGGAGGGCGCCGCCAACGCCATCCACGCCGCCAGCCCCCGGATGGATAACCCGTTTGTTGCCATCAACTGCGCGGCCTTGCAGGGCGATCTGCTCCACGCAGAGCTGTTTGGCGCCGAGCGGGGCGCCTACACCGGCTGCACCGAGCGAAGGCGCGGCGCCTTCGAACGCGCCGATGGCGGCACGCTGTTCTTGGACGACGTCGGCGCGCTGTCGCTGGCCGCGCAAGCGGCGCTACTGCGGGCGCTCGAAGTCGGCGAAATTCAGGTGCTGGGCGGCGCTGCGCGCAAGGTCGACGTGCGGCTGGTGTGCGCGACCCACCGCGATCTGCCAAAGATGGTCCAGGACCAGCGGTTTCGGCAGGACTTGTGGCACCGCATCGCCGTAGCGCCGCTGGCGCTGCCGCCGCTGTGCGAGCGCAAAGAGGACATCGCGCCGGTCTTTGCCCAGCTTGCCGAACAGGCCGCTGGCGCCGTCGTCACCATCGATGGCGCCGCCGCGCGTTGCCTGCAAGCCCACGACTGGCCAGGCAACTTTCGAGAACTGCGCAACGTCGCCGTGCGGGTGTTTGCCACCTCGTATAGCGGTCAGGTTGAGGGTGCCGACATTGATCGCGCGCTGCGCGGCGGTTGCTCCGGGCCGCAATGGGTGCGGCGCGACGCCCAGGTGCGGATCGGCCAGGTGCAGACCCTGGTCGCAGCCGGCACGCAGCCGGCGCAAGCGTGGCGCCAGAGCGGCATGCCGCGCGGCACTTTCTACCGCTACCTCAAACGGGTGCGGGCGATGGCCTGACGTCATCGGACACACCAAGTGTCCGAATCGGACGCTTGCCCTGCACCATCGGACACGTCACCTGTCCGAAATCGGACACCTCGCGCCGCCGCGGCTTGGCATGTCCGCTACAACCACATGAAACATATGAATTTGAGCGACCGCGGGGGCATGTCGGCCCTGGCACGTCAATTGCATGGCCCGTCGTCGTTCGCCAGCCCCGGGGTCCCGCCTCGGGGGCGCGGCGGGCGCCGCAGGGACCGCCGCACTACCGGCTGGACCCCGGCGCTCGTTGGCTGCATGGCGAGCCGGCGGTTGGGCGCTGAGCCACCGCCGCCCGGTGTAGCGCTGGGCCTGCAAGACACGGGGAATGTCCTGCAGGCCCGGTGCGCATCGGTTCGCCGGTGCCGCATAGCGACAATCGCAGGTCATCTTAAGCGACGTTGACGCGCACACGCCCTATGGTGCTCTGGGCTGTCGAGGCCTGGTCGATAGCCGTCTTGGCTACAGCGAATTGGCGCTGATCCACCAGCGGCCGTCTTTCTGTGTCAGCTCGATCGGCCGCGGCATGGCGTCTTTGTTCTTGAGATCTTTGACAAACAGCTTGTGCTTGGTCGGCGTCAGGGTCTGCTTACGTGCCACCTGGATGGTGGGCTTCTGGGGGTCGGCGATGTACCAGGCCGCCTGGCCGCTAAAGCGCTTCCACTCGTAGCGTTGCAGCTGGCTTTTCTGTTCCGCGGTCTCTTTGCGGTCGTTGTGCAGCTCGGCCAGGTAGGCGTCAAATTTGCCAGCCATGCCGGCCGCCAACGCACGCAGCACCACGGCTTCCGGACCTGCCGTGTCGGCGGCCGGTTCGGCCGCTGGCGGCTTGGGCGCCTCGGCAGGCGCAGGTGCTGACCATGCGGTGGCAGTGGCGAGCGTCAGGCACAGCGCGACGGCTGGGGCGGAAAAAGCAGACTTCATGGACGGTCCTTGCGGCGCAGCAGGCGTGCGCGGTGGGGCGACAACGGCTGCATTGTGGCGCGGATTCACGCCGGATGCTACGCGCGCGCCGTCACCCGCAGGATCGCGACCTTCAAATAGCGGCCCTCGGCGTGGGCGGGCGCGGTCGGGTGATCGGCGCTCGCCCCGCGCAAGGCCAGCAGCTGCACCGTCCGACCGGCCTGCTGGGCGGCGAGCGCGATCATGCGCACGAACGCCGGCGGTTCGAGCAGCCCTGAACACGAACACGACACCAGCCAGCCACCATCCTTGACCGCCGCGACGGCCACGGCGTTGAGCGCCTGGTACTTGTGTACCGCGCCGTCGAGCGCCGCGGCCTTGGTGGCAAATTTGGGCGGGTCGACGATGACGATATCGGGCTTGTCCGCATCCGGGCCGTCGGCAAATGCGCGGAGTGCATGGATGGCCTCGCCGCACTGGGCTTGTACGGGCAGATCGTTGAGCTCGGCATGGCGCAGCACGGCGTCCACAGCCCGCTGCGAGGCGTCGATGCACAGCACCTGGCGCGCGCCCGCCTTCGCCGCTTGCAGCCCAAAGCCGCCGACGTGGCAGAACGCGTCCACCACGAAGCGGTCTTTGGCCAGCGCCGCCACCGCCAAGTGGTTTTCGCGCTGATCGCAGTACAGCCCGGTCTTTTGGCCCGCGCCCGGCTCTACCACAAACCGCACGCCGCCCAGGCGCACTTCGACCTCCGCCGGCATCGCGCCGTGCGGCTCCTGACTGCCTGCCGGCAGCCCTTCGGACGGGTGGATGTCGCTCGGCACGCGCACGCACACCCACCGCAAACCCAGCTCGCGCAGCGCCGCCACAATCGCCGCGCGGACGCGCCAGATGCCGGCCGAGGTCACCTGCACCACCGCGCCGTCGCCATACTGATCTACGGTGCAGCCGGGCAGCAGATCGCCGTCGGCGTTGGTCAAGCGAAAGGCGGTAGTGTCGGTGGACGGCAGCCCTAGATCGCGCCTTAGCGATGCCGCGGCGGTCACGCGCTCCGCTGCAATCTGCTCCAGGGTCGGCAGCTGTTGCGGCTCTAAGACATCGCGGCCGTGGGCGACCAGCCGCACCGCGATCTGGCTTTGTGGGTTGTAGTAGCCCAACCCTAGCCAGCGCGCGTAAGGGTCAAACACGCCGCAGCGCACGCCGGGTTCAACCGCGGTGTCCGGTCCTGGCACCACGTGGGCAATCGCGCCCGAACACAGCCACGGGTGACCCGCCAGCACCGGCGTCGCCATGCCCGGCCGCAGCACGATCGACACCGCTTGCGGCCAGGTCGGCAGGTGCCCAGGCAATGGCACTGGGTCGGCTTTGGGACGCGGGCCAGCGGAATGGCCCTTGCGCGGAGGCGGACGACCAGCCATCAGCTATTCCGCGGCGTCGACAAAGTGCTCAAAGCTGACCACCTTTTCGCCTTCGGACACGTTGATGAGCTTGACGCCCTGGGTGTTGCGGCCGATGACGCGGATGCTATTGACGGGAATGCGCAACAGCGTGCCGCCGTCGGTGACGATGAGCACCTCGCCCTTGGGATCGACCGCGCGCAGCCCAACCACCTTGCCGTTGCGGGCGGTGGTCTTGATGGCGATGACGCCCTTGCCGCCGCGCGTCTGCAATCGGTAGTCCTTGGGCGGCGTGGCCTTGCCGTAGCCGTTCTCACAGATGGTCAGGAGCGCCGTGCCGGCAAACGGCTGGGCGGACGCCTCATCGGGCTCTGCGGTTTCTTCGGGCTCAGGAACGTCGCTGTCGTCGACTTCGGTGCCCGGCGCGGCGATGACGGCAAGGCTGACCACGGCGTCACTGCCTGCCAGATCGATACCGCGAACGCCGCGGGTGGCCCGTCCCATCGCCCGCGCATCGGTCGACTTGAAGTGGATGCTCATGCCCTCGCGGGTCGCCAGCACCACATTGTCGGTGTCGTGCACGATCTTGGCGTCGATGAGGTCGTCACCTTCGTCGAGCACGATGGCGATGATGCCGCTCGAGCGGATGCGCTGGTACTGCAAAAGCTCCGTCTTCTTGACGGTGCCGAACTTGGTGGCCATCAGCACATGGGCGTCGGCCGCGAACACCTGCACCGGCAGCACCGCGCGAATCTCTTCGCCCTTGTCGACCGGCAACAGGTTGACGATCGGCTTACCGCGCGTCGAAGCCGCGCCCTGCGGCAGCTCATAAACCTTGAGCGCGTAGGCCTTGCCGGCGCTCGTGAAGAACAACAGCTCCTGGTGCGCGCTGGCCACGAACAGGTCGACGACAAAGTCCTCTTCCTTGGTGGTCATGCCGGTCTTGCCGCGGCCGCCGCGCCGCTGCTGGCGGTAGGTCGACAGCGGCGTGCGCTTGATGTAGCCGGCCTTGCTGATGGTCACCACCATGTCTTCGTCGGCGATGAGGTCCTCGACCGACAGCTGGCCTTCAGCGTCGATGATGTCGGTGCGGCGGGCGTCGCCGTACTCGTCGCGCACCGCCACGATCTCGTCCCGGATGACGCCCATCAGCTTGCCGTCGTCATCCAACACCGACTTGAGCCAGGCGATGGTCTTCTGCACCTCGGCGAATTCGGCCAGGATCTTGTCGCGCTCCATCCCGGTCAGGCGCTGCAGGCGCATGTCCAGGATGCTCTGGGCCTGGATCTCGGACAGCGCGAACGCGGCGATGAGCCCCATCTTGGCGGTCGGCGGGTCGGCGCTGCTGCGAATAATGCGAATCACCTCGTCCAGGTGATCGAGCGCGATGATGTAGCCCTGCAAGATGTGGGCGCGTTCTTCGGCTTTGCGCAGCTCGTAGAGACACCGGCGGGTCACGACCTCGCGGCGGTGATCCAGGAACAGCTCCAGCATCTCCTTGAGCGCCAGCACCCGCGGCTGACCGGCCACGATCGCCAGGTTGATGATGCCAAACGTGACCTGCAACTGGGTCAGCTGCAGCAGCTGGTTGAGCACCACCTGGCCAATGGCATCGCGCTTGAGCTCAATGACGATGCGCATGCCTTCGCGGTCGGATTCGTCGCGGATCTCTGAGATGCCCTCAACCTTTTTTTCGTTGACCAGGTCGGCAATCTGCTCGATGAGCCGCGCCTTATTGACCTGGTAGGGGATTTCATCGACGAGAATCGTCTCGCGGCTGCCCTTCTTTTCGGTCTCAATGCGGGTCTTGGCGCGCAGCTTGATCTTGCCGCGACCGGTCTCGTAGGCGTCGACGATGCCCTGGCGACCGCAGATGGTGCCGCCGGTCGGAAAGTCCGGACCGGTGATGTGCGCCATCAGCCCGCGCAGTTCGAGGAACGGGTCTTCGATAAGGCCAATCAGCGCGTTGCACACCTCGGCCAGGTTGTGCGGCGGGATGTTGGTGGCCA